>JBCCBN010000140.1:0-7784 GCA_039034035.1 Pseudomonadota bacterium | reverse complement strand
GGTGTCCGATACATCCCCGTTCTCCGTAATAATGAGAGAATTGGCGATGTAAGCCTCACTACCGCCGTTGAAAGGGCGGTATAGTCTTGAGCCGAGGAATGTCGAATTGATCGCAATTAGGCGGCCATCCAAAATCTGCGCAGTCCCGTTGTCGGAAAAGTCTCGATGATCTTCGCCGCCACTGCCATTCCAGCCAATGACGCTATTGTAGAGTTTCAAATTCGCACCGTAGATCGGCTGAACAAATCGACCCCCAGCGTTTTGAGCAATCAGCGAGCGATCAAGCCGCCAGTCGCCTCCGAAAATTGCTGGCGCACCAGTGTCAAGGCCACCCAGATTTTCAACAATTGCGACTTCGGTTCCAAAAATTTTCCCGGTGTTGCCAACACCAACGCCAAGACCGACCGTGTTTGCAGGTCCGTTCCCAGCGATTATGACCCGTTCAAGATCCACTCTTCCTTCATTAAACAAGCCACCTCCAAGTTGTTCGTCGAATAGCGTACCGCCAAGTGCACGACCACCGGTCAGGACAACACCGCTCAATCGAAGGTCAACCCCTTCGGCAACGTGAAGAACACGGCTCAGTTCATTGGCGTCAATCACCACGAACTCGTCTGCCCTTGGGCCGAGAAAAATCCCGGTCCCTTCGCTGTCGGATCGAACGATATCCTTCATTACAATGTCAGTCGGCACGTCGCCCTGAATGGCCATGGACGATGTGATGTCCAGGTCGCCAAAGGCATCGTCAGCTCCACCACCACGGACATCAAATCCTTCAGGGGCTTCGAGTGTCAGCGGATAGCGGCCTGGTGGAACACGTATGAGATCGAAGCTGTCATTGGCATTTGCCTCCTGGATCGCAGCCCTTAGCGAGCAGGTCAGGATACCCGCAACCGTATTCGAACAGACGTTTTCTCCCGTACCGACATTTGCCCCGTCGATGTCCTGAAGCTGCGGAATAAACAAACGCGGTTCTCTGGCGTGCCGATTGCTCGCGCAGGTTTCGGGCACCGATTGGTCCACTCCCCGGGCAAATCGACCAACCTGCGGAAAGCCGTAAATATGCTCACGATCATCGCCTCGGGTTGTCACGACCTCGACCTGGTACGTTACGACTTCTGTACAGGCGTTGAACGTCGCTTCCGCTGTGTAGAGCCCCCTGCCGGCACGTCCCGCGACCAGCCGAGCTTCTACCATTTCGCCACGCCAAGGGTGGACGTATACTTTTTCAACCTGATCACGGGCGCTTAGAAAGAAAGTTGTTGGATACTTATGGTCATCACTCCTGTTCCAGCAGTTCCGTTGACAGCTGCTCTGCGAAGATAAATGGATCTTCCAACAGTTCGCGTTCAAATCGCTCGGTGGGCGTTTCAGCCGAAGCTGCTGCAACAATCCCAACACACAGCGCAAGAAAAACGAGTGCCTTCATAGTTTGCGAGCCCTAAGTAGCGCCTCCGTCCCCGAAATCACTATTAAGAAAATAAGAGTGATCGACAAGACGTGCCGAACGTGACGCGTTTGACGCCATCTCAAACGAGGCGCGAATGAAAATTGCTCAGAACACCGCTCGAACTGCCACTATCGCCCGTCGCGCCCACCAGCCAGTTCAGGCCGGCCGATCCGTCGGGTCGGTCGTGTCCCGCGCTGGCCGCCCGATCCGCTGGATCGTTACCGACAGGAGCAACAGGATCGAAAAGCTCAGCACGGTCTTCCAGAACGCGGCTGAAATCTCCTCCGCCCACAGGGCATAAATCCCCATCAGGGCGATGAACACCAGCGATAGCGTCACCACCCCCTTCACGAACCCGTTTTCGCCAGTCATGGCGCACCTCCACTCTACTGATTTACGCCTTCAGTAGAACATACGCCGATTTGCACGGAAAAAGTGTGAAATCTATGCAAAAGGGGTAGGGCTTTTCGCGTCGGCGGATGCAACGTAAACAATGGCCATGGCTGACGATTTTCGACTTACGTCCCCCCTCCGCCGCGACGTTCTCGAGCGGGCGAAATCCTTGCTCGGTCCCAAGGGCTGGAGTGAGGCGCCAGACGATCTCACCGCCGCGGCAACCCCCTGGCGGGGCACCTATCGCGGGCACACGCCGTTCATCGCAAAGCCGGCCTCCACCGCCGAGGTGGCAGCCCTTGTCCGCCTGTGCGCGGAAACCGGAACGGCGCTCTGTCCCCAGGGCGGCAATACCGGGCTCGTCGATGCTGGCACGCCCCATGGTGAGATCACGGTCTCCCTGTCCCGGATGCGCGCGGTCCGCGCAGTCGATCCCCTGAACAATGCCATGACCATCGAAGCCGGCGCCACGCTGGTCACCGCCCAGCAGGCAGCCGACGATGCGGGCCGGTTCTTCCCCCTCTCGCTCGGTTCAGAGGGCACCGCGACCCTGGGTGGCTTGATCTCGACCAATGCGGGCGGTGTCGCCGTACTGCGCTACGGCATGATGCGGGACCTGTTGCTCGGGCTCGAAGTCGTGCTGCCGGACGGGTCGGTCTGGGAGGGGCTCTCGGGCCTGCGCAAGAACAATACCGGCTACGACCTCAAACACCTCTTCGCCGGCGCTGAGGGGACGCTCGGCATCGTCACGGCAGCAACCCTGAAATTGTTCCCGAAGACCGCCCGCGCCAGCGCCTGGATCAGCTGCGACAGCGCCGAAGCGGTTGTCCAATTGCTGGCGCTGGTGCGCGACGAAGCCGGCGACACCGTCACGAGTTTCGAGATGATCCCGGCCAATGGCGTCGAGATGGTGCGCGCCGAAATGCCCGATGTCCGCGACCCCCAGCCCGGCCCGCTGCCCTGGCGGGTGCTGTGCGAGGTGTCCATGGCTCGGGAGACCCACGCCCGCGACACGCTCGAAACCGCCCTGGCCAAGGCCTTTGACGCTGGCCTGGCGCGCGATGCGGTCATCGCCGAGAGCCTGGCCCAGGCCCAGGCCTTCTGGACTGTGCGAGAATCGATCCCGCTATCCAAGCGCGCCTTCGGCACGTCGGTGAACCATGACGTGTCGGTTCCCGTCTCGGCCATCCCCACCTTCCTCGACCGCACAGCGGCGGCGGTGCGCGCCATCGCGCCCGATGCCGAGATCATGGCGTTCGGCCATGTCGGCGATGGCAACCTCCACTACTCGGCCTGCGAACCGAAAGGTGCGGACAATCCCACGCTCGCCGGGAAAGCTGACGCGATCACGGCCGCCGTGCACGCCCAAGTCACCGCCCTTGGCGGCTCGATATCGGCCGAGCATGGGGTCGGCCGCCTCAAGCGGGACGAACTGGCCGATCTCCGCTCACCCGCAGCCACCCACGCCATGCGCGCCATCAAGCTGGCCCTTGATCCGGGCAACATCATGAACCCCGGCCGCGTCATCGCCCTCTGACATCCGCCCCCATGGCCACCGTGATCTGCTTCAACAAGCCCCATGACGTGCTCTGCCAGTTCACGGACCGGGGCACCGCCGGTTCGCCGCGCCAGACCCTGTCGGACTTCATCGATCTGCCCGGCGTCTACCCCGCCGGCCGCCTAGACCGCGACAGCGAAGGGCTCCTGATCCTCACCGATGATGGCCGCCTCCAGGCCCGCATCACCCAGCCCCGACACAAGATGGAGAAGACCTATTGGGTCCAGGTCGAGGGCGACCCCGATGCTGCCGCCCTCGCACGCCTCCGCGCTGGCGTGGACCTCAAGGACGGACCCACAGCCCCCGCCCAGGCCGAGCGTATCGACCCGCCAGACGGGCTCTGGCCGCGCACACCCCCGGTCCGCTACCGCAAGTCCGTCCCCGATTGCTGGCTCTCCCTGACCCTCACCGAAGGCCGCAACCGCCAGGTCCGCCGCATGACCGCCGCCGTCGGCCATCCCACCTTGCGCCTCATCCGCTGCCGCATCGGACCGTGGTCCCTCGGCGACCTCCCCAGCGGCGCCTGGAAACGAGTGAGCCCCCACGACCTCTGACCGCGCAGCACCACAAGCTTGACGCTGGCGTCATCTTGTCGACGCTGATACACTCCATCCCGGGAGGTGCCGGACACAAGGCAGCCGGCGATACAAAACATGAGCGAGACCAAACATTTCGACGTCCTGATTGTCGGGGCCGGCCTGTCAGGCATCGGCGCAGCGGTACATCTCCAGCGCGAATGCCCGGACAAGACCTATGCGATCCTCGAGGGCCGTGCGTCCATGGGTGGCACCTGGGACATCTTCCGCTATCCGGGCATCCGGTCCGACAGCGACATGCATACGCTGGGCTACAATTTCAAACCCTGGAACGCGGCCAAGGCCATCGCCGACGGCCCCGCCATCCTCGACTATATCCACGAGACCGCCGCCGAGTTCCGCGTCGAGGACCACATCCGCTATTCCCACCTCGTCACCGATGCCGACTGGGACTCCAGCACCGCCACCTGGACCGTGACGGCCACCCAGGGCGAGACCGGCGAAACCGTCCAGTACACCGCGAATGTCGTGCTCATGTGCGCGGGCTATTACAGCTACAAGCAGGGCCACACGCCCCATTTTGACGGCCAGGACACCTTCGCCGGCCCGATCATCTACCCCCAGTTCTGGCCCAAGGACCTCGACTATACCGACAAGCGCGTCGTCGTGATCGGCTCAGGCGCCACCGCGATGACCCTGGTGCCCGCCATGACCGACAAGGCCGCCAAGGTCACCATGCTCCAGCGCTCGCCCACCTATGTGGTGTCGCGCCCGGCCCGCGATGCCATCGCCAATGCCCTCCGGGCGGTCCTGCCCCAATCCTGGGCCTATGGCATCACCCGCTGGAAGAACGTCACCCTGCAGAGCTATTTCTACGGTCGCGCCCGCAGCCATCCCGACAAGACAAAGGACGCTATCCTCAAACGGGTGCGCGACGAACTGGGCGACAGCTATGACGTCGAGACCCATTTCACCCCGCGTTACAATCCCTGGGACCAGCGCCTGTGCCTGGTGCCCGACAGCGATCTCTTCAGCGCCATCCGCACCCGGAAGGCCGAAGTCGTCACAGATCATATCGATCATATCGACCCGGCTGGCATCGTCCTGAAATCGGGCCAGCGGATCGATGCCGACATAATCGTGTCGGCCACCGGCCTGCAGATGGAAGTCCTCGGCGGTGCCAAATTCTCCGTCGATGCCGCCCCGGTCGATTTCTCCGAGACCTGGACCTATAAGGGCCTCGGCTATTCCGGCGTGCCGAACCTCGTCACCACCTTCGGCTACATCAATGCCTCCTGGACCCTCAGGGCAGACCTGATCGCCGAATATGCCTGCCGCCTCATCAACGAGATGGACCGGAGCGGCACCCAACAATTCACACCGACGCTGCGGCCGGCCGAACAGGATATGCCCCAGCGTCCATGGATCGAGGGCTTCCCCGCCGGCTATATGAACCGCGCCATGCACCTCTTCCCCAAACAGGGCGACCGAGAGCCCTGGATCAATCCGCAGAACTATTCGAAAGACCGGAAGATGTTCCGCGAAGGCGAACTCCAGGACGGTGCCATGGTGTTTTCCAACCCCCTGGCTGCGGCGAACGACCCCCGGCTCACTGGCACGGCGTCAGTGGCGGCCGAATAAGCGGTTTTGCAGGATTTGTCCGAGGGGCCGGCGACCGCCCGGCGGCAAGCCGATCGGGCGTGAGGGACGATACGTTTCGGCTGGTTTGATTCGCCCTTCAGACGGCTTCCACGGCGATTTGAGCGCCGGGAAACCCTTCCCGATGCCCCTTGCTTCTTGAACGATTGGCCCCCGAATCGGTAATCGAAGCGAAATATTGCCTCGTCGGCGGGGCTAACTATGGCGTTTTTGACACACCTTGGACGTTTCTATGAAGGAAATGTCACCGGTCGTTGACGTTTTCACGTCGGGTCTCCTACCCATAGCCAGCACACTTAGGGGTGAGGCCCGAGTGAAGCGATACAAATCGGAGGTTCACACGTGAACGGTAATACTTGGAAGACGCGCCTCCTGGCGTCGTCAATTTTTGCTGGTGCAGCTGTGGCAATGGCCGGATATGCGGTCGCCCAGGACACCACGGAAGAAGCAGACGAAGCCCGGCAACAGACGATCACGGTGACCGGTTCGCGCATCGCGAATTCCGGCCTGACCTCGTCGAGCCCGATCACCAATGTCAGCGCCGACGACCTGACGCTGTCGAACACCGTGAACTCGGAGCAGTTCCTAAACACGCTGCCCCAGGTCATCCCGGGCTTCGACTCCACGTCGAACAACCCAGGCATCGGTGAAGCCACGGTCAACCTGCGCGGTCTCGGGTCCCAGCGGACCCTGGTGCTGGTTAACGGCCGCCGCTACGTCACCTCGAACCAGAACCCCGGTTCGGTCGACCTGAACACCATCCCCGCCGCGCTGGTTGAGCGGGTGGACATCCTGACCGGTGGTGCCTCGGCCGTTTACGGGTCCGACGCCATGGCCGGCGTTGTGAACTTCGTGATGAAGGATGACTTCGAAGGCATCCAGGCCTCCGCAGGCTACGAAATCACCGAAGAGAGCGACGGCGAGATCTTCACCGCGGCCCTCACCATGGGTGGCAATTTCGATAATGATCGCGGTAACGCCGTGGTCAGCTTCGAATATACTGATCGCGCCCAGGTCCTCCAGGGCGACCGGGAAGAAGCCTTCTTCACCCTGAATGATGCCGGCGCCGGCAACGGTTTCTCCGAAACCGGTTCGGTCAACATCCCATCGACCTTCGCACTGGATTTCGACCCGAACTACACCGAAATCCTCGGCATTCAGCCGCCTTGTGACGTGGAAGGTACGACCCTTGATGACGGCGGTTTCTGTACCACCGACAGCTTCGGTTTCATCTTCAATCCTGATGGTCCGGGCGTCCTGCCCTTCATCAACTCGGGACCAAACACCAACCGGTACAATTATGCGCCGGTGAACTACCTGCAGATCCCGCAGGAACGCTACTCGATCTACGGTCTTGCGACCTATGACATCACCGAGTCGATCGAAGCCTACACCCAGGCTATCTTCGTCTCGAGCCAGACCGAGCAGCTCCTTGCGCCGACGCCGATTTTCGGTGCGCTGACCATCAATCTGGACAACCCGTTCCTCGCAGACGATCCCCAGGCGCTGGCGGCCCTGTCGGCCATCTCCGGCGGAACCGATTCCGATGGAAACGGCGTGAACGATGCTGTTCTCTCCACCGGTCGCCGCTTCCTCGAAACCGGCGGTCGGGTGTCCGACATCCGGAACGACAGCTTCCAAATCAATGGCGGCCTGCGCGGCAACTTCTCCGAGACCTGGTTCTGGGATGTCTTCGCATCCTATGGTCAGGCAGAAACGGCTGTTGGCCAGACCGGTAACATCTCCTTCTCGGCTTACCAGGCTGCCGTGGCCGAAGGTCGTGCCAACATCTTCGAGCGGAATGGCCTCAGCCAGGAAGTCATCGACGAACTGTCCGTCACCGGCATCATCACCGGCCAGACTGACCAGGCTGTCCTGTCGGCAAACGCCAATGGCGACCTGTTCGGCCTCAGCAGCCCGTTTGCTGAAGACACCATCGCGGTCGCGATCGGTGCGGAATACCGTGAAGAAATGCTCACCACCATCGGTGCAGGCCTGGGACCAGACGTCCGCGGCTTCAACCAGGCGCCTGACATCACCGGTTCGTTCGACGTGTACGAACTGTTCGGCGAGGTGAACGTACCGATTATCCAGGGTGCCCCCCTGGCAGAGGACCTGACCTTCACCGGTGCTTACCGTGTGTCGGATTATTCCACCGAAGGCGTTGGCCAGGTTGAATCCTATGCGG
>JBCCBN010000139.1:0-8005 GCA_039034035.1 Pseudomonadota bacterium | reverse complement strand
TGGGAGCGGCCGCCTTCCGGCGTCCTACCTCCGGAGCCCCCAGCCGCCTCCGGGGCGACAACGGTCTCAACCGTTTCTAGACCCATAGGCCACTTTTGCGCCCGATGCTCTAGTCGAACGTGTCCGATATCGGCGCCTCGCCCGCCCGGTACGCCTGCACATATCGCCAGCCCGTATACAGCGATAGCGCCGCTGCCACCCAGAGAGACACTATACCCAGCGGGATGAAGAAAGCCGCCGTCGCCACCCCGCCGGGAGAGGGCCGGATGAAGTCGACACTATGGCCGCTGACCACCCAGAAGAACGGCCAGTAAGCCAAGAGGATGATAATTCCTGCAAGTTCCAGCGCCGTCTTCCACTTCGCCAGCGCCATCACAGGCAAGGCGTGCCCGCCGCCGCGCGAGGCGCGCAGATAGGTCACCCAGCCATCCCGCGCCAGGATCGCAATGGCGGGGATCGCGATCAACCACACCGGCTCGGCAAACAGCGTCAGCGCCACCAGGCTTAGCCCCACCAGCAACTTGTCCGCAATTGGGTCAAGCCATGCCCCAAACGCGCTCTCAGCCTTCAGCCGCCGCGCCTCCCACCCGTCCAGCAGGTCGGTCACCGCCGCCAGAGTGAAAGCTACCAGCGCCAATTGCGCGGCCGGCATCGCCTGGCCCACCGAAAGCGGCCCCGCGCTCCACGCGCCAGCGCCTGTAAGCCGGAGCGGTTGAAGTCCGCCATATCCGGCCACCACAATCGCGCCCGCCGCCACAAACGCCAGCGCGCACCGGGCCAGCGTCAGCGTATTGGGGATCCAGGTCAGGGCCATGGCCAGGTCAGCCCGTTCAGGGATCCGCCCGGAACGGGCCTGACGCCGCACACGGGCAGGGCGCACAAAAGGGCGTCAAACAGAGAAACTGGTGCCGCACCCACAGGCGGCCGTGGCGTTCGGATTGTTGATCTTGAACGCTGCGCCAATGAGTTCGGTGGTGAAATCGATCTCTGACCCGTCAAGGAATTCAAGGCTCATCGGATCGATGGCGACCGTGGCCCCGTCCCTGCGGACAAGGTAATCCTCATCGGTCGAGTCAGCTTCCAGGTCGAACTTGTAGGAAAACCCGGAACAGCCGCCTCCCTCGACGGATATGCGGAGAAGGCTGGCGTCCGGTTTCTTCGCCAGAATCGCGTTAATGCGCGCAGCGGCAGTGGGGGAGAGGGTGACAGTGGCCATGTCCAGGAAAATAGGGAAAGCTGCAGCGATGGGAAAGGTGCCAGCCGAAAAAGTCGCGTACGCCACCGATTGGAAGCGGTCCCGGGGCCGCTACCATGACGAAGACCCGTCGGCGACGCGCACCCCATTTCAGCGCGACCGCGACCGCATCATCCACGCATCCGCCTTCCGCCGGCTCAAGCAGAAAACCCAGGTCTTCGTGGCCCATGAAGGCGACCATTACCGCACACGGCTGACCCATTCGCTGGAAGTCGCACAGATCGCCCGGTCCGCCGCCCGCACCCTCGGCCTCGACGAAGACCTCGCCGAAACCCTGGCCCTCGCCCATGATCTCGGCCACCCTCCCTTCGGCCATGCCGGCGAAGACCAACTCGATGACTGTATGCAGGCCTTTGACGGTTTCGACCACAATGCCCAGACCCTGCGGATCGTCACCAAGCTCGAACAGCGCTACCCCCAGTTCGACGGGATCAACCTCACCTGGGAGACGCTGGAAGGGCTCGCCAAGCACAATGGCCCGCTGCTGGGCCCCGATACGGCGGTGAAGGACCTGCCGGCGGCGTTCCGCGACTTCGCCCAGATCGAAGACCTGGATCTGGGTACCTTTGCCGGCCCCGAAGCACAGGTCGCCGCCCTCTCTGACGATATCGCGTACAATAATCACGACATTGATGACGGGATCGCTGCGGGCCTCTTCACCATCGAAGACCTGCTCGATCTCCCGGTGGTCGGCGAGGCGTTCCACGGTGTGCTGGTGGAATATCCCGACCTCGACCGCCAGCGCATCGTCTATGAAGCGGTGCGCCGGCTGATCGGGATCTGGATCAACGACCTTGTCGGCGAGACCCGCGCGCGGGCAAAGTCCGCAAAGGTGAAATCGGCCGAGGACGTCCGCGCGCTCGACCATGCGCTGGTCGCGTTTTCCGAGGGCCTGGAAGAGCGCCAGCGGGCCCTCCGCGCCTTCCTCTACGAACGCATGTACAAGCATTACAAGGTCAACCGAATGCGCAGCCAGGCCAAGCGCATCCTGGCGGACCTCTTCAATGTCTTCTTCCGCGAGCCCGAAACCCTGCCGCCGCCCTGGCGCGCCCTGGCCGAAGCCGAAACCGAGGGCCCCCAACGCGCCCGCCTCGTCTGCGACTATATTGCCGGCATGACCGACACCTTCGCCATCGATGAACACAAACGCCTCTTCGCGCTCGACAGCATGGTCTGAAGCGGTTCCGCACTCGCGGAGGCGTTTGGCGTCGCCAAACTGCCGTGAGCGGCAAAAACTCCCCTAACCGCCGAACTGGTACGATGCTGCGATCTTGAAATTGCGCCCGGGCTCGGACACCCCTTCGAAGACCCGCTCATAGTCTTCCTCGAACACGTTCTCGATACCGATATCGAAGCGCAGCCCAGCCGCAAAATCGGGGCTCCACGTGCCATAAAGGTCCAGCACAGCGTAGCCCTCCCGCTCTTCGACGATGACCCGCTGGCCCGTACCGTCCACGTCCTGGCGCTCGAAATCGCCAGCAAACTGCACCCGCGTCCCGATCCGGGCATTCCACTCGGGCAGCTTCACCCCAAGGTCCAGCGCCAGCCGATCCGGCGTCAGCGCCCCCACATCCGCGCCGGTCACGGTATCGGTCCCCTCGATCGAGCCAAACGTCGCGCGCCCATAGAACCGGTCCGCATCATAAGACACCTCCGCCTCGATCCCTTCCAGGTCCGCACTGTCCACATTCGCCGAATTCGTCGTCCCCGCCGTACAGGGGAAAAAACTCGGCGGCGCAAAACAGGTCGGATCAAAGGCGAAATCGACACTGAGATTGATCAGGTCCGTCACATCGCTCTCATAATAGGAAATCTTGCCCTGCAGCCGATCCCCCTGGCTCACCAGATCGCGGAAATTCAACCCAAACCCGACCTCCACTGTCTCGCTGGTCTCGGGCGTCAGGTTCGGGTTCGGCACGAAATTGTTATTCACGAACACGAACTGCCCCATGGCCGGATTGAACAACACCGGATGCGGCACGGGGAAGTGCACCCCATCCAGATAGAGTTCATTGATCGACGGCGCCCGGAAGCCCTCGGCATAGGACCCAAACACCCGGAACCAGTCAGCCGGCCCGTAGCTCACCGCAAATCGCGGCGAAACTTCATCATCGGAACTGGTCTCCGGATCGATGGACGAACTGCTTTCGAACTCATCATAGCGAATGGCCGGGATGACGATCAGGCTCCCCGGCAGGCCCAGCGGGCGATCCACCTCTGCCTCGATCTGAGCAAAGACGCCGGTGAACTCCGACTGTCCGTCCGACACGCCCGCACGCTCGCCCGTGCCCGATGTGGAGTCAGAGCCCGATTGCTCGTCCTCATACCAGTCGCCCCCTACCGTCAGCGTCGTTTCAATCCCGCCCAGGTCGAACCGCGCCGCATTGCGCAGCGACACGCCGGACGTCTCGATATCCCGCACCGTCGTCCGCGGCGTGGTCGGATCAAACTCACCGACCGACGAGTCCGACTGGTACACTGTCAGCCGCGCATCGATCAGTGGCGATTGCGGGTCAAACGCCGCGCCAACCCGCCAGGTCTCGGTCTCGACATCCTTCTCAACATCCCGGTCGAGCAGATCATTCCCGGTCCCCAGCGTACCCTGGCCATTGTTCGGCTCGATGGCGGTGTTGGCAAACCGCTGCCATGACACGTCCGCCGACAGGGCATCGGTGAAGGCATACCCCACCTTCACAAGGCCGGTATCGATCTCGTCGTCGGACGGCAGGTCCGCCCCCGACCCCAGCTCGATATCGCCTGACTGGCGCAGGCCAAAGCTGCCGAGCGCATCCAACCCCCCTTGCCGGCCAAAGAGGGTGAGCGTGCCGAAGGTCTCTTCATTCACGCTCTGATATCCGCCGCGAACCCGCGCACCCCAGGTCTCATCCCCCCGCAGCAGGTCCGCCGCATCGACCGTCTCGAACGCCAGGACGCCGCCCACAGCCCCGGAGCCATACAGCGCCGATGCCGGCCCGCGTACCACTTCCGCCGTCCCGACAATTTCCGGGTCGAGGAAGAACCGGCCATCATGGGCAGAGATGAAGGATTGGCGCGCGCCATCCAGCAGGATGAGAATATTCTCGCCCGACAGGCCCCGAATGCTCGGCGCTTCACCGGTTCGCCGCGGACCACCCGCAAAATCGACCCCCGGTACATCACGCAACAGATCGGACGGCGCACTCGGCGCCAGCGTATCAATCGCTTCCCGGTCAATCACGCTCACCTGGCCGGGATAATCAAACACAGCGATCGGGTTCGAGGTCCCATAGACCGTCACCGTCTCCTCGCGCTGCTCGTCCTCGACCTCTGCGCCCTGGGCGATAGCGGGACTGGCCGCCATGGTCGATGCCAGCAGCATCACAGAGAGCGAAGGACGATTCTTCCGGCTAACGACGCGCATAGTGCTTCCCCAATGCAGGTGTGTCTGATAATCATTCTCACATCGATCAAGCAGACCTTTTCCGCAATTGCAAGTGATACGCAATTGCAATATGAGAATTCAGCAGAGTGCTGCATGACAGACACAGATCAGGGGAGCCCCATGACACCCAGAACATCCTTCATCGCCCTCGCCGCTGCCTTGGTGCTGGGCGCATGCGCCACTGCGCCCGATCCGGCCCCGGAAGCCGCGCCTCAAGCGGCGACCATCGAACCGGGCGCCGCGACCCTCGCAGCCATGCCGTCCGAGCCGGCACCGACGGACGCTGCCAGCTTCCAGCGTGATCGCGACTCCATCCTTGCCATGGCCGGTGACCACAAGGTGTCGTTTGACTTCACCGAAACCGTGTCATTCACCGAGGGTTACGAACTGAAAGAACCGAAACTGTCGGGCGGCCATGAATCGGTCCGCGTCGTGGAAGACCGGGGCGACTATATCAGCCTCCAGCATCTCCTGGTCGTTGGACCCGACGAGGCCCCCTTCGTGGTCAAGCACTGGCGCCAGGACTGGCAGTACGAGCCCGAACGGGTCCTGGTGTTCATTGGTGGCAATGCCTGGGAATGGCGCGACGTGCCCGAGTCCGAACGCGCAGGCACATGGTCTCAGACCGTCTACCAGGTCGACGATGCGCCCCGCTATGGTGCGGTCGCCAAATGGACCTACGAGGACGGGCTCGCCGAATGGCAACCGCCCCAGGAGTGGCGCCCCCTGCCGCGGCGAGACATGACCACACGCGATGACTACCACACCGTGGATGCGGTGAACCGCCATGTGATCACGCCCTGGGGCTGGGTGCATGAACAGGACAATTCCAAACTCGTCCTCTCCGGTGAGCCC
This sequence comes from Pseudomonadota bacterium, assembly GCA_039034035.1. Classification (GTDB taxonomy): domain Bacteria; phylum Pseudomonadota; class Alphaproteobacteria; order Caulobacterales; family Hyphomonadaceae; genus UBA5336. The sequence goes on along the minus strand of JBCCBN010000139.1, from coordinate 2,474 downwards.
CATGTCCTGGCGCGCGAGGTCGGGATCAACACCTATCGCCGCTTCGATGACTATCCCGTCGCCGCGGCCGATACCTATTGGGATGCCACCGCAGACTTCTGGGCCGGCGTGCGTGCCGAGTGGACCCGGATCGAAGCGGAGCATGAGCGCTTTGCCATCACGATCAAGGGCGAGACCGAGGACCTCTATAATCCACTCCTGGGCCTCGCAACCGGGGTCAAGGAGGGTGAATACGCCCTCGATGAAGCCCTGACCGAAGCCCGTGCCGTGATCGAGAGCTTCGTGACACCGGATGTGGGCCAACTCGCCGACCGGTTGCGGCCAGCCACCACTGATATGGCGGCTTTGCCTCAATGAGGTGGAAACACCTCATCGCTGGCGCGGCGGCATTTATCCTCCCTGTCGCCGCGCCGGCCTTTGGCCATGCCGGCTTTCTCGTCCCGGTGCTCGACGACAGCATGGAAAGCGGCGAGGTGATCCTCCACGCCTCGTTCAGCGACACCTTCCCTGGCTCCGATATCGCTCTCAAATCCGAGGCGTGGACCATCATCCATCCCGACGGCACCACCGGGGCGTTTGACCGGCTGGTCGAACGCCCCGCCCACACCATCCTGCAAGCGACCCTCACCGCGCCCGGAACCTATCGCCTTTCAAGCGGCGAGCGGCTCGGCCGCAAGGGCGAAGTCGCGAAGATCGGCGATGCCTATGTCCGTCTCGGCCGGGACGGTGTGGCGGCCGAAGACCTGCCCGATGGCGCCACGGTTCTCACATCCCAAACCGCCACTGTGTCAGACATCTATATCAGCCGCGGCGAACCGGGCGGCGACGCCCTCGGCGCACAAATCGGAGACCTGGCGATTACGCCCCACAGCATTCCCGCTGGGTTGAGCGCCAACGAGGCGTTCACCGCCGACATCCGTTTTCGCGGCGAGCCGCTACCAGCCGCCCTGGTCACTCACTTCCGTCCCTCGGGAAGCCGCGAAGAGGAAGACCCCGCCACACAGCTTACAACCAGCGAGACCGGCTCGATCGAGGTGTCGCTGGCAGAGCCCGGCGAGCACCTGCTCATGGTGCGCCACCTGGCCCCGGCACCAGCCGGGTCCGAAACCGATGTCCGCAGCTACACCACCGTGCTCACCCTCCTTGTTGCGCCCTGACCCGGCCCCGGTTCGGCCATTGGAGCGTTTGCGACATTGGCGGAGCCTTTCGCGGGCAAGGCCCATCGGGGTTCAGCCCGCCCCTGCTGAAACGATCTCGAACCGGGCCACGCCCGCGTCTCCCGCCAAATATCGCCACGCTCTGGGCCCAAGGCTGCCGGATTCAACTGTCGTTAACGCAAACGCGGTTTTCCTTAACCCTTGGGGCCCGAAACCGGGTCCAGGGACCAGGCAGCGATGCGAAAGGCCAGCATGAGCCGTTTTGAAGACCACCCCATGTCGTTCGAACCGTCCGATGACGCCTATCGGGGATTCGATCTGAGCGAAGACGAGGAAACCGCGCGCGGCCCGCTGATCCTCACCCTGGCGCTCGGTGTGCTGATCGTGTTCACCGCGGTTGTATGGAACACCTACCGGCAGGGCATCCGTGAACCGGGCGAAGTGCCCCTGATCCGCGCCGAGACCACGCCCTACAAGACCGCCGGAGACGATACCGGCACCGCCCACATCAATGGCCTCGGCGAAACCATCTATCGCCAGTTCGAGGCAGGCCCGGATGACGAAGCCCCCGCGCTCCGCACCGGTGACGACCCCTACCAGGTGGCCGACACCGGCATTGGCACCGGCACCGGCGAAGAATCCCTGCAGGGCGGCCCCGCCATCGATCTGATCGAATCGCTCGGTTCGTCCGCGGGCAGCGAAGAAGCCGCCACCCCTCGCCAGGACCAGCTTCGCGCGCTGGCCGAGCTTGCCACCGACGCCCTCAGCGATCTCAACCGCGGCGAAACCAGCGCCGCCCCCTCCGCCGCTGCCGCCACCCCCCCGCCTGCAACATCGGCCACCGCTCCGCCGCCACCGGCCCCAGAACCAGCACCCACGCCCGAATCAACGCCCGAGCCAGCGGCTCCCACACCCGCCACCGGCCTCACCCCCAACGGCGCCTACCTCGTCCAGCTCGCCGCCTTCCGCTCCGCCGAGGCTGCCAATACCGGCTGGACCGCAATCACCGCCGAGCTGCCCGGCCTCTTCACCGGCACCGACAAGCGCGTCCAGCGCGCCGACCTTGACGCAAAGGGCGTCTTCTACCGCCTCCAGGTCGGCGCTTTCGATACCCGCACGAACGCGACAGCCTTCTGCGCCCAGCTCAAGGCAGCGGGCCGCGACTGTATCGTGGTGGGGGGCTGAACCATGAAAGCCGCCATTCTCAGCGTAGCCGGGGCCGAACTCCTGGCCGAGGAAGCCGCCTTGCTATCGGCCCACAACCCCTGGGCGGTCATCCTCATGGGGCGCTCCTGCCAGTCCCGTGACCAGGTCAAG
>JBCCBN010000138.1:0-8014 GCA_039034035.1 Pseudomonadota bacterium | reverse complement strand
GCGGTGTCGTGAAGATCTTTCCAGGCTCGCCGCTCGCACAAAAGGCGATGGGTGCCGAGGTCTCAGTGTTGACCGCTCTGGGCGACGATCCGTCCCTCCCGGTCCCCCGGTTTGTGGGGATTGGCGAGTATGCGCATGAGAACGGAGACCTCTGGCATCTCCTCGTGATGACCCGGATTGAGGGCAGCGACTGGCTCTCTGCCGATCCAGCGAAGCCGGAGAAGCGCGCGCTCGCCGGAGCGTTGGGCGAGGTGCTGAAACGGGTGCATGCGATTACGCCTGAGGGTCCGCTCGCCGATTGGCCCGTTGATCACTGGGCGGTTGATCGCGGAGCGGCGATGTCGTCAGTGCCAGGCCGATTGGCGGCGCAAGCGGCGGATTTTGTTGCGGAGATTGCCACGCTGCCGCCTGATCCGGTCTTTGTTCATGGCGATCTCATGGCGCTGCATGTCTTCGTGGATGGCGATACCCTGACCGGCATTATCGATTGGGGCGATGCGCTGGTCGCGGACCGGCCATACGAGTTGGCGAAGCTCCATCTCGACCTGTTCGAGGCCGACAAGGCTCTGTTGAGGCGCTTCTTGGGAGCCTATGGCTGGCCGAAGGATGCGGCCTTTGCCCAACGCTGTCTCGCCCAGGCCTTTCTCCGCCAGGCTCACTGCGTGGCCCAGCACGGCAGGTGCGATGTTTTCCACAAGCTCCCCGGATTGGTCGCGATGGACGACCTGCCGGATTTGAACGCGCTCGCCGATCGCCTGTTCAGGGTCTGAGGGCCGGTCCCCGCGCTAAACGTTGATCCCGTCTCCTCCCTCGAAGGGGTCATGCTCAGCGACCCAGTGGCCGGGCGCCACCTCAACAAGGGCGGGGCGGTATTGTTCGGCGTCCGGATCATCAACGAGCCGGGACTTCAGGAATCTGAGCGCTGCCCGGCTGTCGAGGGGAGAGGGCAGGTCGCCCTGCAGCTTCAGCCGTTCGCGCGTGCGCTCGGTCCGTGGATCGGGGTGGGGCACGGCGGAGATCAGCGCCCGGGTGTAGGGGTGGCGGGCGTCGGTGTAGATCGTCGTCCGGTCGGCGAGTTCCATAACCCGGCCGAGATAGAGCACCATGACGCGGTGGCTGATCTCCCGCACCACCGACAGATCATGGCTGATGAACAGCATCGACAAGCCAAACTCCTTTTGGAGGTCGATCAACAGATCGACGACTTGTGCTTGCACCGACACGTCGAGGGCAGACACCGCCTCGTCGCAGACCACCAGCTTTGGATCGAGGATCATCGCGCGGGCGATGCCCACCCTTTGGTTCTGACCGCCGGAAAGCTCATGGGGGTAGCGGTTTATCAGTGCCGGATCGAGGCCGACCCGCGGCAGGATTTCCCGCACCTTCGCTTCGCGGGCACCGGCATCGAGATGGCGCGCATGGACCGTCAGTGGTTCGGCGATCGACCGGCCGATCGTCATCCGCGGGTCAAGGCTGGCCAATGGATCCTGGAAGACGATCTGGAGGTCGCCCCTGAGGCCGCGCATCTCATTGCGCGTGGCCTTGGCGAGGTTGGTGCCCAGCCATGCCACTGATCCGGCGCGGGTCGGTACCAGCTGCAGCACCCCGCGCGCCAGGGTGGACTTGCCGCACCCGCTTTCGCCGACGATCCCCAGCGTCTCGCTGGGGCGCAGCTCGAAGCTCACTCCATCCACCGCCTTCAGCGGGATGGTCCGCCCCAGGAAGGCGAGCGGGCCAGTACCGGCGACCTGCACCGGGAATTGCACCTTGAGATCGTCGACCCGGAGTAAGGGCTCGGCGGTTTCGTCCGGTGCGGCGCCGAGGCTGGTCCGGCCATGGCGGTCCGGATCATCGATCCGGGGCACCGCATCGAGCAGCATTTTCGTGTAATCGTGGGCCGGCGAGTAGAAGATGTCGTCGGTGCTGCCCCGTTCAACGATTTCGCCGCGGCGCATCACGACCACGCGGTCGCACATGCGCGCGACAACGCCCATATCGTGGGTGATCAGGGCGATGGATGTGCCGGTTTCTCGTTTCAACTCGTCCATAAGGTCCAGGACCTGGGCCTGGACCGTTACGTCCAATGCCGTCGTCGGCTCATCGGCCAGCAGCAGTTTCGGTCCGCACAGCATGGCGATCGCGATCATGACCCGCTGCCGCATTCCGCCGGATAACTCATGTGGAAACTGGTCCATTCGCCGAGCGGCTTCGGGAATGCGTACATTCTCCAGCCAGTCTATGCAGCGTTTGTCAGCGGCTTCGCCCTTGATCCCCAGATGCAGCGCCAACCCCTCGCGCATCTGCGCGCCGACGGTCATGTGCGGCGTCAGGGATGTCAGTGGGTCCTGGAAGATCATGGCGATGTCCGCGCCGACGATTGACCGTAGCCGTGCCTTTTCGGCCTGTAAGAGATCTTCGCCGCTGTAGCGGATTGTGCCTTGCACTCGGCCGTTTTCAGCCAACAGGCCCATGGCTGCCAGTGCTGTCTGGCTCTTTCCCGAGCCGCTCTCGCCGACAATCCCCAGGCACTCGCCCTGGCCGATCTGGAAATCGATGCCGCGGACCGCATGCACGGTGCCATCCGGAGTTGTGAAATCGACCGTCAGGCTCTCCACCGACAGGAGCGGGGCGGTGTGGTCTGCAGGTTCGGTGGGGGCGGGCAGGGTGTCTGTGCTCATGGTCCGCGATAGCGCGGGATTGGGCGCGCCCTGTCAATGCGGTGTTCGCAACCGCAGCTCACGCGCCAGCGTCGGTCTCTCGCAAATGCGCGAGGCCCGCTGCTGTATAGAGCCGGTCGAGTGTCTCCTGCTGACGTTCGATCACCTGGGTGCCTTCGGTCGGTAGGGGTGGGCCATCCGTGGCAATAGCCGACACGAAAGCCGCGAGTTGGAATGTATAGGTGCTGATCAGCGAAGCCGTGTGGGTTTCGTCTTCGCGGCCAGCGCGTTTCAGGGTCACCGTTGCTCCCATGTGCGGCGCCAGCGGATTGACGAACGCGATGGTGCCGTCCGATCCGGTTACCGTCATTTCCATTCGCACCGCAGCGCCCGGTCCCATGTCACAGGAAACGTTGGCGCTTGCACCAGAAGCGAAACCGAGCGTGCCGGCGAAGCGTTCATCCACACCCGAAGGTGTAAGCCGCGCCTCGGCGGTTACGTCCACTGGGGCCTCATCCATCAGCATCAACACCCAGCTTACGGGATAGCACCCAAGGTCCATCATCGCGCCGCCGCCATTTTCCGGGCGGTGGCGGATTTCCTGCCCATCCTTGTCTCGGATATGCACGTTGAAGGCGGCATCAATGTGCTGGATCTGCCCAATCGTGCCAGTCCGCACCCAGTTGAGGCAGGTCTCGAAAGCCGTGTGGTAGCGATAGTGGAACGCCTCCACCAGCCGCTTGCCCGATGTTTCCGCCGCTGCCAGCATGGCCCGGGCCTCGCCTGCATTCATCGCGAACGGTTTCTCGCACAGGACATGCTTTCCTGCTTCGAGCGCGGCGATTGTCCAGGGCGCATGCTGGTCGATCGGCAGGGGGTTGTAGATCGCATCGAGGTCGGGATCGGCGATCAGTGCCGCGTAATCGTCCAGCACCCGGGGGATGGAATGGGCGGCGGCAAACGCTTCGGCCCGCGCCCGGTCGCGTGCCGCTACCGCGGGGACTTTGACCTGGCCAATCGCCCAGGCCGGGTGGAGCAGGGCGGTTGGCGTAATGCGGGCGGCCCCCAGCGTCCCGATCCGAAGCGGTCTTGGCATATCGGGTCCCCTTAACCGGTCACGGACCCGTCTCGACAGAGTGTGGAGACGGCGCGGCCAGATCATCCTGTAACCTGCTACACCCTTAAGTGATCGTCGCCAATCGGTGCGATCTGTCACGGCGCACCGCGGGTGAGAGGGGTCAATCCTGTTCGGTCGCGCGAATGGCCATGGCGAGGGCTTCGGGATAGAGCCGATGTTCTTCGGGCAGGATGCGCGCGGCCAGCGTGTCGGGGGTGTCTCCCCCCAGAATGGGTACGCGCGCCTGGGCGATGATGTCCCCTTCATCGACCCCTTCAGAGACGAAATGCACCGTACAGCCGGCTTCGACGTCGCCTGCTTCGATGGCGCGGGCGTGGGTGTCGAGTCCCTTGTATTTCGGCAGTAGGGATGGGTGGATGTTGACCATCCGCCCGGTCCATTGCGCCACGAACCATGGCGTTAGGACCCTCATGAAGCCTGCCAGCGCGATGAACTCAACGTCTTGCGCGTCGAGTTCGGCCTGTATTGCGCGCTCGAACGCCTGCCGGTCCCTGCCAAAGGGTTTGTGATCGATGGCCGCGATTGGCACGCCTGCCGAGGCAGCGGTCTCCAATCCCTTGGCCTGGGGCCTGTTCGACAGCACCAGAACGGGTTGCGCTGGATAGTCGGGGCTGCTCGCCGCTTGGAGCAGCGCTTCCATGTTCGAGCCGCGGCCCGAAATAAGCACGGCGAGGCGCGTCCGGTTCATTTTGACCGCAGCTCGCCCAGCAGGATCGGGTCTTCCCCCATTTCCGATAGGGCCAGCAGTACCCCGTCGCGGTCGCGGGCATCTACGCACAGGACCAGACCGATCCCCATATTGGAGGTCCGCCGCATTTCCGCATCGCTGATCTTGCCCACATCCTGGAGCCACTGGAAGACGGGCAGCGGTTGCCAAGCGGCGTCATCGATCAATGCCACAAGCCCGTCAGGCAGCATCCGCGGAACATTTTCAGTCAGCCCGCCGCCGGTGATGTGCGCGAGCCCTTTTACCTGTTTGCCCCGGATCAACGGCAAGGCCATGTCGGAATAGAGCCGGGTCGGCGTCAGCAACGCTTCGCCGAGTGAGACATTGGCGAACGGGGCCGCCTCGTCATAGGTCAGTCCGGCCCGCTCCACGCATTTGCGGATGAGGGAATATCCGTTCGAATGGGGCCCCGAACTGCCCATGCCGATCAGCGCGTCCCCCGCTTTCATGCCCTCCCGGTTGGGCAATATGCGGTCGCGCTCTACCGCGCCGACGACAAATCCCGCGAGATCATAATGGCCGGGCGGATACATGCCGGGCATCTCCGCCGTCTCGCCACCGATCAGCGCGCAGCCCGCCCGCCGGCACCCTTCGGCAATGCCGGACACCACCGCTTCGGCCACGCCGGGCTCAAGCGCGCCGGTGGCGAAATAGTCGAGGAAGAAGAGCGGTTCGGCGCCCTGGCACAGAACGTCATTGGCGCACATGGCCACAAGGTCGATCCCGACACTGCCATGTTGCCCCGTTTCGAACGCGACCATCAGCTTGGTGCCTACGCCATCGGTGCCCGATACCAGGATGGGATCTGTGAACCCCGCCCCTTTCACATCGAACAGGGCACCAAATCCGCCCAGTGCGCCCATCACTCCGGGCCGGCTTGTCGCCTTGGCCAGCGGTCCAATCGCGCCGACCAGCGCATTGCCTGCCTCAATGTCGACACCGGCATCGCGATAGGTCAGGGGCGCGGGTTCAATCGCGCTTTCTGGAGCGTCACCGGTCGTGTCTGGCTTCGAATCCGTCATCGCCCGCGCCTATCATGGAGCCGGCCGGTACGCCATAGGAGCGCTGGCGGGTGCCCGGCGGTTGCCATCAATTGGTTCCGGCAACCGCGATGGGCTGCTATGGAGCCCCCGAAGAGGAGTGGACCCAGCATGATTCGTGTTTTGCTTCAGGCGCTTGCCCTGGCCGGACTGGCCTTATCGCTGCTCGTGGCACCCAGCGCGGCAGACATCCGATCCGTCTATACGGTGAAAGGTATCGAGGTCGATGAAACCGCTCCATCGGTGATCGAAGCCCAGCGGCGAGCCCTTGCCGCAGCGCGTCTGGAGGGTGCGCGCCGGTTTGTCCAGAAGATCACGCTGCAGGAAGATCGCCAGGCTGCCGGGGGGCTGTACATCGACCAGACCCTCGCCGAATCCCTCGCTGCGGCTGTGGACGTGGAAGAGGAAAGCCGCGGCGGCGGGCGCTATGTGGCGGTCATGTCGGTGGTTCTCAATCCCCGCTCGGTCCGCGCCTATCTGGATGAGCAAGGTGTTCCCTATCTCGACCGGCAAGCCCCCCTTGCGCTTCTGGTGCCGGTGGGCGGCGGGGAGATGAGCGTCGATTGGCAAGCAGCCTGGCCTGAAGCCGATCCCGGCGCCCTGGCCCAGTATGTCACCGCAGCGGGCCTTTTCTATGGTGTAAACTCAGGATGGGACGCCCTCAGCGCTGAGGTCTCTTCCACGGGCGCCAAGCGCGCGATCAAGGCCCAGTTGTTTGGCACCGAAGGCGCCTATCGCGTGCGGCTCGCCCAGACCGGCCCCAATGGCGAGCGTGCCCTCGGCACCACCAATCCCGTCGCCACGATGGATGATGCCGTGGCCGCTGCCACCGCCTATCTCGGCGAGATCTGGAAGCGCGAGGCCATCATCCGCTCGGACGTGAAATCGCTGGTCAATGCGAGCATTCTCTACACATCGGTCGCTGAATGGAACACGCTCCGCTCCGCGTTGATCCGCTCGCCGCTGGTATCCGATTTTCAGACGATTGCCATCGCGCGGGACGGCTCGATGGTGCGGTTCGCTTTTGCCGGTGAAGACGTGCCGCGTCTGCAGAACGAGCTGCGCCAGCGCGGCGTAGCACTCGATCCTGATCCAGCCGGATGGGTGCTCACCTCCGCAGTTGCAGGTGCGCGGTAAACCGCGCTGACGCGCGAAACGTGGGTCGGAAATAACAGGCCATTGCCGATGCAGTACGCCTTCGATTTCTCCCCTGGTGAGCGGACATTTGCCCAGTTGGTGATCGGCAGGGGCAATCGTCAGGCCGTCGACATGCTGCAGCCGGGGGCGCCCTGGCCGGCATCCTGGCTCTGCCTCGTCGGTCCGCCGCGCTGTGGACGGACCTGCATGGCGTCGATCTGGGCGGCGCAAGCGGGCGGACGCTGCCATGATGCATCGGGCTTCAACAGCGCCCCCCTGATCGAGTTGGACCGGGCAGGGCCTGGTGCAATCGCAATCGATGACGCCCATCTTGGCCTTGATGATGACCGCCTGCTCCATGTCCTCAACGCGGCGCGCTCGGCGGGTGGGCGGGTCTTGCTCACCGCCGCCATACCGCCGGTAGACTGGCCCGCCCGCCAGCCCGATCTCTTGTCCCGGCTGCGGGCAATGACCGTGGTCATGGTCGACCTGCCGGATCCCGGCATGGATCATGACCTCCTCGAAGCGGCTTGCCACCGGCGCTATATAGGGCTGCCGGACGATGTCTGGTCCTATCTCGAAAAGCGCATCCCTCGGGACTATGCCGCGATAGAGGCCCTGGCCGAAGAATTATGCGATGCCGTCTCTGGCACTGGTCGGGGCCTTACGGTACCGGTGGCGCGCCAGGTGCTGGGCGATACGGGCGAGTTCGAAACCGATGACGAAGAAACCGACAACTGAACCGGCGAGTGATGTGAAAGTGCGCGCAAGGCCCAAGCCGCCAGCGATCATGTCTTCGCCGGGCCGGTTCATCAATCGCGAATTGTCCTGGCTCGCATTCAATCAACGCGTCCTCGAAGAGGCGGCCAACGCAGCGCACCCGCTGCTTGAGCGGCTGCGCTTTCTGTCGATCTCGGCCAACAATCTCGATGAGTTCTACATGGTCCGCTATGCCGGCCTGCGCGAGCAGGTGCGTGCGGGGATCACCCGGCCCAGCCAGGATGGGCTGACGCCGGCTGAGCAGGTCGCCGCCGTAGAAACCGCCGCCTCCACTTTGATGGACGACCAGCAGGCGCGCTGGAAATCTCTCAAGGCAGAGCTCGCCGGGGCGGGCATTCACGTGCTTTCCAACGCCGATCTCGATGCGGGAGACCGCGACTTTCTCGATACGTATTTCCAGGAACGGCTGTTTCCGATTGTCACCCCGCTCTCGGTCGACCCGGCACACCCATTCCCGTTCATTCCCAATCTCGGTTTCGCAATTGCCGTGACGCTGGTTGGCAAGGACGGCGGCCATGAGATGACGGGCCTGCTG
>JBCCBN010000137.1:0-8131 GCA_039034035.1 Pseudomonadota bacterium | reverse complement strand
CCCAATCCTGGTAAAATTTGAGGTCTGCCAGCGCCGATTGCTCCTCGGGTGTCATCTCTTCCATGGCATCCGCGTCTGGCATCACGAACGCCATGTTCACATGGATACCCTGGCAAGCGCCAAGGTTCTGCGCGCCGATTTCCGATGTGACTATACTGCCCCAATCTCCGCCCTGGGCGAAGTAGCTGTCATAGCCAAGCCGGCGCATCAGGACGTCCCACGCGCTGGCAATCTTCTCCACACCCCAGCCGGATGTGGCCGGTTTGTCCGAAAACCCAAAGCCCGGCAGGCTGGGACAAACAAGGTGGAAGGCGTCTTCGGCGGCGCCGCCATGGGCGACAGGATCGGTGAGCGGGTCTATCACTTCCAGGAATTCCAGCACCGATCCGGGCCAGCCATGGGTCATGATCAATGGCCGGGCTCCGGGCTCCGGCGACCGGATGTGGAGGAAATGGATACCGAGCCCATCCAACTCGGTCCTGAAATTCGGCATGGCGTTGAGCTGGGATTCGAGCCGGCGACCGTCATAGGTCTCTGCCCAATAGGTGACCAGTTCGCGCGCATACGACAGCGGGACGCCCTGGCTCCAATCCTCCACCGTCTCAGCTTCGGGGAACCGCGTCATCCGGAGCCGCGTTTTCAGATCATCGAGTGCGACGTCGGGGATCTCGATCTTGTACGGCGCGACAGCTTCAGACATGGCGGCTTCTCCTTTGCGGGAGACCTTCACCGGAAACGCCGCCGCTTGTCATCGGCGAAATCGAATCAGCCGGGTACGAGGGCTGCGATCAACCGTGGACCATCGGCGGCAAATGCTGCCGCCAATGCCGTATCGAACGCGTCGGCCGTGGTCACCGTTTCGGCCGGGACGCCCATGCTTTCGCTGAGTTTCACCCAGTCGATCTCGGGATTACCCAGGGCCAGCATGCCGGCAGCCGCCGGCCCGGGATTGCCCGCTCCAGTCCGGTGCAACTCAATGTTCAGGATGCGGTAGGAGTGGTTCACGAACACAACGGTGACCACATCGGCGCCGACCCGCGCCATGCTCCATAGGGCCTGGTTCGTATACATGCCCGCCCCATCGCCGGTGATGCAGAGCCCTTTGCGGCCCGGCGCGGCCACCGACGCTCCCAGCGCCAGGGGCATGCCCTGGCCGATGGCGCCGCCAGTCAGCATCATCCAGTCATGGGGTGCAGCACTAGCAGTCGCGAGATAGCTCGGCAGGCTGTTGGAGACGCCATCATCGGAGACGAAGGCGTCGTCCGGCAAGTGCCGCGCGATCGAAGCCCCGACGGTGGCGGGGCTGAGGTCTCCGGTCGGTGCATCGGGACGGACCCGCTCGGCGACCGGCCCGGCGTCGAGCGCGCCGATTGCGCCGGCCAAGGCCGCCAGCGTCGCCGCGCTGTCGGTGTCTGCGCCGCCCAGACCAGTCAATTCGCAACCTTCGGGGACCAGCAGGCTCGGTTTGCCGGGATAGGCGAAGAACGCCACCGGCGCGGCGGTTCCCACGGTCACCATCAGGTCGTGGCCCTCAAGATCGGCCATGGCCGCTTCGGCGAAATACTGCATCCGATCCGGGACGAACCGCCCTTCGCCCCGCGCGAGCTTGGGGTAGAACGTATCCGTCATTATCCGGACGCCAGCGGCGTTCAACTGGCTCGCAGCGACAAGGCCTGCTTCCGAGAGGGCTGTGCCGTTGATCAACACCAAGGGCCTAGCAGCGGCCTGCAGGCGCTCTGCCACCGTTGCAATCTCCGCCGGTTCAACGGTCCGCAAGCCGGGCCGGGCCACAGGGTCAGCGCGCGTGCCGCCTTCCATCCAGGCGCTGTCAGCCGGTAGTACGAGCGAGACGGGGGCAGGGGCGGGTCCGAAACTGGCGCGCCAGGCTTCGGCTGCCAACCGGCCGGCATCAGTGACCTTATCGATCGATTTGATCCAGCGCGAATTCGGCGCAGCCAGGCCGGTGATATCGCTCGCCAAAGGTGCATCATAGCGTTGGTGAGGCACGGCATGGTCACCGATGACGTTGACCATCGGCGACTGGGCCCGGCGGGCATTGTGGATATTGGCTCCGCCATTGAGATAGCCGGGGCCGAGATGCAGCAGAGTCATGGCCGGCGCGCCGGTGATCCGGGCAAAGCCATCGGCTGCGCCCGTGGCGATCCCTTCGAACAGGCAAAGCACGCTCCGGATCCGCGGCTCCCGGTCGAGGGCGGTCACCAGATGCATCTCGCTGGTGCCGGGATTGGCAAAACAGGCGGTGACACCAAGGTCGGCCAGGGTCCCGACCAGGGCTTCAGCCCCGGTCATTACAGGCGCATCGCTGCTCGGCTCGCTCATCTTTGGCCTCCCGTCGCTTTGCCGTGTGTTTGGCCCATGGCGCGCAGGATGGAAAGGGGCGGCGGAGAAGAGGCCGTTGAGGCGCCCGCCTGGGACGTGCCTAACTGTCGTCTGGCCGTTCGCAGCGGGACTTGTAGGTATAGCTCTCCCGGCTATCGACGAGGATGTTCGCCGCCTTCAGCATGTTGCGCCCGATCAATACTGGATAGTTAAGATGGTCGCGTTCGGAGAGATTCACCTCTTCCTTCACATAAAGGCCGGAAATGCAGAACTCCATGATCACCACCGGCCGCTGGATCGTGTTGTCGGTCTTGCCCTTGATGTAAGCCCAGCGGACCACGGGTCGCAGCACGCGAATCCGGCGCTCGGCCTCGTTCTCAACCACGAATTCGACGATCGCGGATGGTCCGCCGCCAGCCTTGACCGCAGCATAGGCCTCGTCATCGTTGAGCGGCTGGCCGTCCTCGGTGAAAAACCCGCGCACTTCGGCATTGATCGACGAGGTGAGCGCACCACTGTCGAGCTTCATGTCCAGCAAGAGGTCACTGGGCAGGAAGCGGCCATGCTCAAGCCAGCCGCGCACTTCGTAGGGCGTGTCAGGCACGATGTCCTCGGGGTCGTAAAGCTCTGGCTCGCCATGGGCACTGGCCAGCCCAATGGCTGCGACCAGGGCGAGCACGATCATCCGCCATACCGGCATGGGGGTCTCCGCTATTGTGGTCAGGGTCGAGGCCTCTGTTCATCTTTGGCCGACGGCGGAAAATAGGCAACGATGCGGCATTCACCAGACCTTTTCAGCGGGCCTGACGGAATTGTCATGGGCGGACGGCCCCGAAATGGCGTGGCGAGCTGCGCGGTCTACGCTGGCACAGCGTCGATCGTGAGCACCCGGGCAGGAGCAGGGTCGCTGAACAGGGCATCGACTTCGCCAGCCCGCAGGGCCTGGATGCGGGCCTGGTTGAGATAGCCCTTCTCCGTGATCTCGCCATTGTCCGGCCGGGGCGGGGTTACCTGGAGGCAGATGCCGGAGATCCGAGCCGACGGATTTGGATTGGCCCGGTTGTGGCGATCAATCCCGGCTCGGATGGTGGCGATGATCTCCGGGTGCGCGACCAGCTCCGCGAGGGGCAGGTCGGCGCCCACATGGCGCTGGCACCAGGCCTCGTTGAGAAAACCCAGCGCGGCGATGCGATCACGATCGAGGCCGCAGATGACGGCGTCGGCCAGCGGCCCGTCGCAGGCTGAGACCAATTGCAGTCGTACTGTGCCGGCCGAGACCCAGGTGCCGTTGGAGAGTTTGAACTCCTCCGCAATGCGGCCATCGAAGGCGAGACCCTTGTCGGGGTCGTCAGGGTCGACAAATTTCACCGCATCGCCCAGCCTGTAGAAGCCCTCTTCGTCAAACGCCTCGGCCGTCTTGTCCGGCATTCGGTAGTAGCCGGGCGTGACTAGCGGACCGCGCACCCGGCATTCCAGCTTCTCACCGACCGGGGCCAGCTTCATCTCACAACCCGGCAGCGGCAGTCCGATCAGTCCCATCCGGTCGTTCGGCCAGTGCACATTGGAGGCGGTCGGCGCCGTCTCGGTCGCGCCGTAGCCCGCCGACAGGGAAATGCGTTCACCGGTGATCCGCACCGCGACGGCCTGGACCCGCTCATAGATGTCCTGGCCCATGGACGCGCCGCCATAGGCCATGACCAGAAGGCGCTTGAAGAAGGTTTCGGCCAGGGCGTCATCGCGCTCAAGTTCGGTGACCAGGGCAGCCCATGCCGCTGGCACCGTTGTGTGCTGGGTCGGCGACACGTCACGCATGCTGCGCAGCATTTCCGGCAGGCGGGCCGGGGTCGGAGCGCCCCAATCGATATACAGGGTGCCGCCCCAGTCGGTCATCGAATGGAGAATGGAATTGGCGCCATATGTATGGCTCCAGGGCAGGAAATTGCACATCACCTGCGGGCCATTGGAGAGGGCTTCCAGCCGCTCCACATCCCAGATCGAGCGGATCATCCTCACCACGGTCGCGATGTTGCGATGGGTGTTGATGACGGCCTTCGGCTCGCCGGTGGAGCCAGACGTCATCATGAATTTCGCAACCCCGCCCGGGCTCAGCCGGTCATAGGCGAGATCGACGGCCGATGTCGGCTCGGTCGCCAGCAGGGTGGCGAGCGCGGTGGCATCGCAGCCGTCGGGCGCATTGCGGGAATAGATCACGGGCCGGTCCCCGATCCCCACCCCATCGAGCCCACGCTGGTAATCGGCGCCATCCTCCACATAAACAATGGCGGGCTCGACCAATTGGTCGATATGCCTGAGCCGGGAAAAGTCTTCGCTTAGCAGGGCATAAGCGGGGGTGACCGGCACCACGGGACTGCCCGCCCACATGGCGGCATAGCGCACGAGTGCATTGTCGATACTGTTGCGGGACAGGATCATCACAGGCGCGTCCGGCCCTGCGCCCATGTCGAGAAAGGCCTGGGCGAGCGCGCGGATTCGGACCAGCGCAGCGGCGTAGTCGATGGTCTGCCAACCGGCCGCCGCCGGACACACCGGATCGCGCTGGGCCAACCACGTTCGATCCGGAGCGGCGGCCGCCCAATAGACGAGGGGGGCCAGCATATGGGGGTGCGCCGGGCGCAGGGGTTGGCCATTGCGTAGCACGGTCGACCCGTCTGCACGCCGCTCGACCTGTAGGCGCTGGGGCAGGTAGGGGACCTCGCGAAAAGGGACGTCTGACGTGTCCATGGGTGCGCCTCCGATCTGGTCTTGCCCAGACACAGACTGGCACACACCGGCGACCCCGTTAACCCGCTCGCAAAGACAGGCTCGCCTAGGCCGGGTCGTCAGTGCCCTGGATCTTGATGTAGGCCGGTCCGAGAACCACCAGGAACAGCACGGGCAGGAAGAAGACGATCATCGGGACGGTGAGCTGGGCGGGAAGAGCAGCAGCCTTCTTCTCCGCAGCCGACATCCGCATGTCCCGGTTTTCCTTCGCCATCACGCGCAGGGCATCGCCCAGCGGTGTCCCGTAGCGCTCGGCCTGGGCCAAAGCCATACAGACCGATTTCACGCCTTCATGGCCGGTTCGGTTGGCAAGGTTCTGGTAGGCCTGCGTCCGCTCCGGCAGGTATGACAGCTCGGCAGTAGTGAGGGTCAGCTCTTCGGCCAGTTCGGCCGATGCCTGGCCGACTTCGGCGCCGACCTTGGCGAACGCCATCTCGATCGACATGCCCGACTCCACACAGATCAGCATCATGTCGAGACTGTCTGGAAAGGCCCGCATGATCGATTGCTGGCGCTTGGATGCGATGTTCTGGATGTACATGTTCGGCGCATAGAAACCGGCACCGGCGCCAAACAGGATCGAGCCGTACTTCATCGCGGGCTGGAGATCGTGGTCATTGACGAAGAAGATGTAGAAGAACGCCCCAACGGCGCCGACAAAGGGCAGCACGAACCGGCAGAAATAGAAAACCGCGACAGGGCCAGGGCCGCGATAGCCGGCCTGGGCCAGCTTAGCCTCGATGGTTGGGTCTTCCAGCGCCTTGGCCAGGTCGAGCTTCTTGGTGATGTCCGACATGAAGCCCTTGGACTCCCGACGGATGGTCTTTTCCTCAAGATTGGCCCGGCTCTGCTTGCGGAGCTGTTCGCGCCGCTGGGTCACCGACTTCAGGCGGGTTTCCAGCTTGTCGCCCTTCAGCGCGGGCAAGGCCAGGGTCAGGACGGTGGCGAACATCGCCATCGCGGCCAGGAAGGACGCGATGTTGTTCTGCGTCATGAGGGCTTCGCTGAACTCCATCGCCGCCTCCCTAGATGTCGAAATTGATCATGTTGCGCATCACCGTGATGCCAAGGACCATCAGGACCGTCCCGACGCCGAGAATGAAGTGCCCGGTGGAGGTGGTGAACAGCTCCATGATGTAATCGGGCGTGGACATGTAGACCATGGTGCCCACGGCAAACGGGAGGCTGCCAATGATCATCGCCGAGGCCTTGGCCTCCGAAGACAGCGCCTTGATCTTCTCGCGCATCATCTTCCGGGAGCGGATGATGCCGGAGAGGTTGGCCAGCGCTTCGGACAGGTTACCACCGGCCTTGGCCTGGATCAGGAGCACGATGACGAAGAAGTTCACTTCTGGCAGCGGCAGGCGCTTGTAGAACTTGTTCAGCGCCTGTTCGAGCGTGTTGCCCATCTGGATGTTCGATGAGAGGCTGCGGAACTCGCTTGCCAGCGGCTCTGGGCTTTCCTTGCCGATGATGCGCAGGCACTCGTTCAGGGGCAGGCCCGATTTCACGCCGCGCACGATGATGTCGATGCCGTCGGCGAACTGGTTGGTCATCTTGCCGGCGCGGCTGCTGATCAGGAAACCGAGCGTCCAGCGAGGCAAGCCGACACCGCCGGCGAACACGCCCATGGCGATGACGAGCGGCCGAGACCGGATTTCCATGTCGTTATAGGTGAAGCCGTCGGCACCCGACATGAATGTCCCGATGCCCGCGCCCACGCCGAGCAGGACCGAAACGATCCAGAAGGCCGACACCGGCACGTCGAGCCCGGCCTGCATCAGGCGGCTCTTGATGTCCCGGGGGATGAGCGAGCTTTTCTTCTCCTTGTTGTCCTCGCGCAGCTTGTCCAGCATCTGCTGGTTCTGCTTGCGGCGCGCCGCTTCGGTGCCCTTCTGGCGGGCCCGGCTGTCGACCTTGTCGCGGTTCTGGTACTGCTTGACCCGCTTGCTGGAGGTGTTCTCGGGGCCGGCAAAGGCGAAACCGATCCCGGCAATTGCCACAAAGGCCAGGCCGGCCACGAGATAGATCAGGAGAGACTGGTCCATCAGGTGTTTCCCTCCAGCGCATCAAGGGCTTCGGCGAGCTGGCGCTCCATATTGTAGTAGGACGCCCGCTCCCAGAACTTCGGACGGCCGATACCGGTGCCGCGGTGGGCGCCCTTCACCTTGCCGTCATCATCTTCGCCATCCATTTCGTAGGTCAGCACGTCCTGGAGCACGACCGTATCGCCCTCCAGGCCGATGACTTCGGTGATATTCATGATCTTCCGCGAACCGTCCCGAAGGCGGGAGGCCTGCACCACCACGTCGATCGAGCCGACAATCATTTCGCGAATGGTTTTCGCCGGCAGGGAGAAGCCGCCCATGGTAATCATGGATTCCACCCGCGACAGCGCCTCGCGCGGGGTGTTGGCATGAAGCGTTCCCATGGAGCCGTCATGGCCTGTGTTCATGGCCTGCAGGAGGTCGAACGCCTCGGGTCCGCGAACCTCGCCAACGATGATCCGCTCGGGACGCATCCGCAGACAGTTCTTGACCAGTTCCCGCATCGTGATCTCGCCCGAGCCCTCAATGTTCGGCGGCCGGGTTTCGAGGCGCACCACGTGCGGCTGTTGCAGTTGCAGCTCGGCGGAGTCCTCGCAGGTGATCACCCGCTCATCGGTGTCGATGAAGCCGGTGAGGCAGTTGAGCAGCGTGGTTTTCCCTGAGCCGGTACCGCCGGAGATCAGGACGTTACACCGGCAACGGCCGATGATCCGGAGAATGTCGGCACCAGCAGGTGAGATCGAGCCGAAATCGACCAGGTTCTGGAGTTTCAGCTTGTCCTTTTTGAACTTCCGGATGGTGAGCGTGGGCCCGTCAATCGCCAGGGGCGGGGCGATCACATTGACCCGCGAGCCATCGAGCAGGCGTGCGTCACAGATTGGTGAGCTTTCGAGTTTCTCCATCAGGTTTATACAGCTGCTGATGCGAACTATTCGGGCCGTGTCACAGTTCCCGTGCTTTGG
>JBCCBN010000136.1:0-8215 GCA_039034035.1 Pseudomonadota bacterium | reverse complement strand
GGATATGCCCGCCCTGGTCAGATTGCAGGGATCGGAACGAGTTAGCCACAAGCGCCTCCAGCACAGACGCGCCTTATAGGCAGGCGGCGGCTGAGTTTTGCTGAATGGGCACCCAGAAACTTCAGCGAAATTTTCCAGATGCACTAACTCATCACGCGCAGCAGGTTCGCAATGGCCTTATTCAGCGTCAGCAGGTCTGCGGACTGGGCATCGAGCTGGGACGCCAGGCTGGCTCTCAGATTGTGCAGATCAAACAGCGTTTCGCGCGCCACAGGGTCCCGCACCAGGCTTTCCACCCAGCCTACGCAGGCATGGCGTACCCCGGAAGTCACGGTTTCCACCCGATGGAGATGGGTCGAGGGATAGAGCACCAGGTCGCCGGCCTGGGGCTTCAGGCTCTGCGAACTACCAGGGCCGTCGATCACCAGATCACCCCCGGAATAGGTGTCAGGGTCCGACAGGAACAGGGTGAAAGACAGGTCGGTTCGCAGGGCTCCGCTGCCCGGTTGCATGATCGCATTGTCCACATGCAGGCCATATCCGCCGCCTTCGGCCGTCCGGCTCAGCATGACCGGCGACATCTGCCGGGGCTGGGCGGCAGCCCGGAACACCGGATGTGCCGCGATGGCCTCGCGCAGGCCGCGCCGCAGGTCCTGGCCGACTCCCTTGGAAAAGTCCGCTTGCAAGTTGCGTTTTACCGCACGTGCCTGGGGCCCCGCCGTCCCGCTGCCATCCTTCCAGTCCAGATCGGGAAGCTGCGCCTGGATCTTTGCCAGCGCGCCGGTGTCGAGAATACCGCCAATGGTCAGGATCACAGCGTGGGCCCCTTTTGCTCGCCAGTCGAATTGGCCGTGGGGTACCACAATGCCGCGCCCGATCCATACCCACGCAGTGGCGGGCAATGCCCATCCTATCCAGCAGGAAACTCAAAGGTCAGGCTTGAAAACACGGTCAGGTAGTCAGCGTCTTGCAACAGACCCTTCTCCGGCGTTCCCCACACCGCGTGGGCCAGCATGGGAGCGCCTGCCCGATGCTCGATCACCGCCCGCCCAGCCTCATCCGTCACCACAACGCCCACCGATTGGCGCTTGCCGAGGTCTGTGAGGTGGAGCGAAACACCCGCCTGGCGGGCGCCGCGAAAGCGCACCTCAACCGGCAGGGTCTCGCCCGCCACGACCCGGGAAGGGTGGCGCAGCGGAACAATTTCGAGGGTCATGCCCAGCGGCCTTGTGACGAAGGCCTCCATCTCGTCGGTGACCACGCCGACCTGGATGAGCGCCTTTCCCCGGCGGGAGTAGAGTTCGCGGCCCGGGAGCTGCTCGGTCTCGGCGAGGGCCCGGTGGCTGAGGATCGGCCCGATCCCTTCATTGGTCGCATAAGCCTGAAACCGCTCTGCTGGAAGGTCACTGTAGGCATTCGTGCCGACCAGCGTCAGGTAATGCGCCCCCGCCTGCTCGATCTGAACTTCGACATCACGGCCCCCGGCCTGGAGCGGAAGCTTAGCCTGCTGGTCCTCGATCCCGCTGGCACTGATCGTTGCGAACGAAACCACCCGGTGCTGGCTGGCGGGCCAGGCTGACCGGTCGGCCCCATGCCCGACGAGAAAGGACACAATGACCGGCTCGGGGGCGTCCAGAACGAAGGCATCTGGTTCGACCCAGAAATCGTGGCACCAGGCCGGTGCGGCGCCAACGAGGCAAGCGATCAGGGTTATCAGGAAGGCTTTCATGGCGGAGATCCTGTCAGGCTGTGTAGAGACAGTACGTCAAATGGGCGCTGCCGGGTGCGTGCACCCCGACAGGCAGGGTCAAGCGTATCCCCGGTCAGACGTCCACAAGCCTCTCGCTGGAGGATCTGGACAGACGTGGTAAGGAGAGAGCAACGGCTTGGAAACGCGTCCATGAACGATCAGGTGCCAATCCTATTGCAGCGGGTGCTTTCGGGTGATCACGCCGCGCTTCAGGCCTTGTTTGAAGCCACGGCGCCACAAGTGCATGGCGTGGTCTACAGTTTGCTCGGCGATGAAAGCCGGGCCGCTGAGGTAACAAAGGCCGTGTTCACAGCGCTAACCAGGGAACGAGCCGTGCCAGAGCCATTTGCAGCGCAACCGGTCGATTGGCTATACGCCCTCGCGCGGCGTCACGCGATGCGGGACATATACGCCCGGGGCGCGGCGGCAGGCCCGGCTCTGCCTGAGGGGCGTGCCGCAAGCCTGCGCGCTGAGATCATGCGCCGCCGTGGAGGGCCGTCATCATGAGTCGATCCCCCCAGGAGCGCGAAATGCTGGCCATCGCTTTCCTCACCGGCGAAGCAGGCCCGGTCGACATCGCCGAGTATGAAGCGCTGCTCGCCGCCGATCCGGAATTCCGGGACCTTGTTCACGCGCTGGAGGCGACCCTCTCTCCGCTGAACGCCGAGATCGCCCCGCGCGAACCGCCGGCTGGCCTGTTCGACACGATCATGGACGAGATCGATACCTCGTCGCCGGCAGAACCGGTGCCCATCGCACCGGTGTCAGAGCCAACTCCGGCACCGGCCCGCTCATCCGAGCCCTGGCGCACCATTGCCGTGATCTCATCAATCGCCGCGGCCGTATCGATTGGCGCCCATATCTGGCCAACAGCAGCGCCGGGCCCAGGCACCCTGCCTGTCGCCGCCGCGCCGGACCGCGACTACATCGCCCTGCTGGCTGATGACAGCGCGCCAAGTGTGGTGGTCGTCGTCTATGATGCCGACAGCGGGCAGTTGTTGGCCCGGTATTCGAACGTATCCCTGCCGACCGATGACGTATGGCAGCTCTGGCGGATCCGAGACGGCGTACCGGCGCCCACGTCGCTGGGCCTCCTGGAATCATCGGGGCGCGAGGGTGCCGCCGAACTCTCGATTGCGCCGGAACTTCTCGATTCCGAAGATACGCTGGCCGTCAGCCTCGAACCCCAGGGCGGCTCGCCCGAAGCGGGCCCGACCGGGCCAATCCTGTTCACAGGCAAGGTCGGCGAAATCTGAGCGTTGGCGCGCGGCGCACCCGCCCGGCTTCTGGCGGCGGACGCCAGCCCTTAAAGCGCCGCCTCTCGCCCATCGAACGGCAGGTCTTCCCGAAGCTTCTCAAGCCCGCGCCGGACCCAGCTCTTCACGGTGTTTCGTGAGACGCCCAAATGGTCGGCAATCTCGGTAGAGGTCCACCCCTCGACCACATTCAGCACCACGGCGGATGAGAACCGCTCAGGCAATTGCGCCAGATGTGCGCGGAGAATGTCGCCCAACAGGATGCGATCGACGGTCTGGTCCGGCAGCGGGGCCGTATCGGCGACCGTATCTGGCACTTCCGCACAAGTGTTCTGCCGAGCGCGCGCCCGCAGGGCATCCAGGGACTTGTTTCGCGTGATCACAAGGATCCAGGTGAACGCCTTGCCCCGGCCCGGATCGTAGCGGTCGGCCGTTTTCCAGATGGTCACAAACGCCTGCTGGAGAATGTCTTCGGCCAGCGCGTCATCCTTCACCATGTTGGCGACAATCGAAAACAGTTTCGATGCGGTGATGTCATACACGCGCTTGAACGCCGCCCGGTCGCCAGTGCCACAGCGCACAATGGCGTCGGCGAGATCGATCTGGGTTTGCTGGTCCAGCGGCATCGGTTCCGTCCTTCGAACGACAGACTAGCTGGCGGCTGTCTGCCTTCAAGGCCCTATATTTTCGAAAACTGCCGATTGGGGTGCACCCTTGCAGCGATCGTCGTCGTAGCCCGGAAGCGTCAATCAGCGACGCCGCTTGCACGACGAGGATCGACCGATGACCATCAAATCTGCCCTGCTGGGAACCGCAGCGCTGCTGACGCTGGGGGCGGCCATGGTGCCCGCGCTCGCATCCAGCCACCGCGAAGCACCTGCCATCACCGAACAACCCAAGGTCGATGGCACCGATTTCTACATGTTCCGAAGCTATGAGCCTGGCCGCGAGGATACCGTTACCTTCATCGCCAACTACCAGCCCATCCAGGCGCCCTATGGCGGTCCGAACTATTTCACCATGGACCCCGACGCGATCTACGAGATCCACATCGACACCGATGCCGACGCCATCGAGGACCTGACCTTCCGGTTCGATTTCGACAATTCGCTGGTGAACGGTACCGGCATCACGCTCGATATTGGTGACAAGACCCTGCCGATCGCCCTCCGCGCCGCCGGCGCCGTCACCGCACCCGGAGCAGAGACGCTGGGCGAGGTCGAGCAATACACCTTGTCCATGGTCACCGGCGATCGCCGCTCCGGTACGGTCCAGACTGTCGGCACATTCCAGAAACCTCTGGATAATGTGGGCACGAAAACGATCCCCGACTATGCGGGCTATGCCGCGCAATTCATCAATGACGTAGCGCTCCCCGGCTGTTCCTCGAACGCCCGGGTGTTTGCCGGTCAGCGGGCCGAGGCCTTCGCCGTCAATCTCGGCGAGGTCTTCGATCTGGTGAATTTCGTACCGATCGATGGCGACGTGGCGCTGGATGCGGCCGGCACCACCTTTCCCGGCGGCATCACCCAGGACAGGGCCAATGACGATCTTGTCGGGCGGGCCAATGTGACCTCGCTGGCGATTGAAGTACCGATCGATTGCCTCGGCGATGATGGCGACAACATTATCGGCGCCTGGACCACCGCCAGCTTGCCCCAGGCTGAAATCGAGGATCCCTCGCCCACCTATGAGCAGACCTCGCTCTATGGCGGCGCCTTTGTTCAGCAATCGAGACTGTCTGCACCGCTGGTCAATGAGCTGGTGATTGGGTTGCCCTTCAAGGATCTCTTCAACGCCGCCGAACCGACCCAGGATGCGGCCCTGGCCGACTTCGTCACCAACCCCACCCTGCCGGAACTGCTCAACATCCTGTTCCTGGACGCTGTGAACTCGACCCTCGGCGCCAATCTGGAGAGCCTCGCCCCGTCCAACCTGCCGCGCCAGGACCTTGTTGCCGCTTTCCTGACGGGGTTTCCCGGACTGAACGGACCGGAGGGCGTGACCCCATCGGAAATGCTGCGCTTGAACATGGCCGTACCGCCAACCCCACGTGACGCGCAGAGCCCCTTCGGCGTGGTCGCAGAAGACCTCGCCGGCTTCCCCAATGGCCGCCGGCCGGGCGATGACACCGTGGACATTGCGCTGCGCGTGGTCATGGGTGCGCTCTGCCATCCGCTTCCTCTGGGCGCAGAGCTGGGCGTCGATGGCGCCGAGGAAGACACCGAGACCGACCTGGTCAATCTCGGGCTCTGCGCACCCGAGGATGCGCCGGTCGGAACTGTCCCCTTCACCGACGGGGCACCAATCAGCGCCGCCGAGCTCCAGGATGTGTTCCCCTATCTCAACACGCCGATCCCCGGCTCGCCGAACAATTAGGAGGCTACCATGACAGCCAGACATCTCACGCTCACACGGCTGGCGCTGATTGTTGCGGTCTCAGCAGCCCCGCTGACGGGCTGCCTCGACGATGACAACCGGCTCAATCCACCCGAACCGCCACCGCCGCCGTCGCCGGCCCCGTCGCCGCCACCACCACCTCCGCCGCCGCCGCCCCCACCCCCACCAGCGCCGGACCCCTCGACGGTCTTCGGCGCCGGCTTCCAGATCGCGTTTGAGCAATCGCCAAATGCAGAACCCCGGCCGGTCATTGACGGCGACATCATCCCCATCGACCCGACCGCCGACCCCTTAGAAGTCCCCGACCCTTAGGTCGCGACGCGAACCGGCAGAACGGATGATCGACGGCAATGGCGCGGATCACGGGAGAGCCCTGAACCGCGCCACAGCCTGGAGCGCGTTCCATGTGAGCGCAGCGGTACCGAAACCACCGGGACCGGGCGGATGAGCGGCCAATACCCCGAACCGCACCATAGCGACTGACCGGTCGCCGGGCGGCCAGCCCGCCCTCGCAGAGGCGCTTCGCGCCGTGAGCGCAAAAAATGCTGCGGCGAGGAGGACCTCTCTCGAACCGCGCCACAGCCCTGAGCGAGATCCATCGCGTAGCGAGGCAGCGCCGAGCCCAGCGGGCGATCAAACAAGAATGGTGCCCAGAAGAGGACTCGAACCTCCACGCCCGAAGGCACACGGACCTGAACCGTGCGCGTCTACCAATTCCGCCATCTGGGCACGTCATTGGAGAGCGGAGGTCTTAAGCGGGCTGGTTTGGTCCGTCAACGCTCCATTGCGGCTGCCGCGATGGTGCCTGCGTGCAGGGCCGTTGTATCGAACACCGGCAGGGACGTATGGCCCTGGTCGACCAGGAGCGGGATCTCCGTACAGCCCAGGATCACGGCATCTGCCCCCTGCCGTTCGCCCGCCGCAATGATGTCCAGATAGACCGCCCGCGAGGCCTCCAGCACCTGCCCGTTCACCAGCTCTTCGAAGATCACCCGGTCCACCGCCGCCTGGCCCTCGGCATCGGGCACGATGCAGGTGCCACCGAACCCGGCGTCGAGCGTGGAGCGGTAGAAGCCCGGCGCCATGACAAAGGGTGTGCCCAGCAGGAGCGGGCGCTGCACCCCGGCGCGCTTTAGCGCCGCGGCCACCGTGTCGATCATGCCGATCACGGGTCGGTCAATCGCGGCGGCCACATCGCCAGCGGCCAGTTGGGTCGTGTTCGAGCAGATGCCGATCAGCTCGCAGCCGGCCTGGTCCAGCGCCCGGGCGGCTTTCAGCACTTCCGCCTTGAAGGCCGGCCAGTCGGCGCGGGCATAGCGGTCCTTGATCACGCCGAAATCGAGCGAATAGATCACCATCTCCGCCGAATGATCCCCGCCCAGCGCCGCCCGGGCGGCCGCGTTGATCAGCCGGTAATAGATCACCGTGCTTTCGGGGCTCACCCCGCCGATGAGACCGATCCGTTTCACGAGCCGGTCTCTTCCGCATCGAGGTCGGCGAGAAGCTGCGAAGTTTCCGCCGCCTCAACCTCCATGCCGATTTCCTCAAACACGTTGAGGGCTTCGCTGAGTTGCTGACGACTCACTTCTCTATTGCCTTCCAAGCGCGGAACTCTCCCCAGGCTGCGTTCGCAGTGAGCGATGCCTTGTCGCTGGCCGATCTCGACGAATAATTTCAGCGCACGGTTTTGAAGGTCTGAGGCGTCCGACAGGCGCCCCTGCTTTTCCCGCACGTCGCCCAGATTGTGCAGCGAAATGGCCATGCCTTCCTTTCGCCCGAGCGCTTCATTGATCTCCAGGCTCTGTTTGAAGAAGGCTTCGGCGTCGTCCAGATCGCCGCGTGTCAGGGCGATGATACCGAGATTGCCGAGATCGCTGGCCATGCCTTCCTTTCGCCCGAGGTCTTTCTCGATCTCGAGGCTCTGTTTGTGGAAGGCTTCGGCGGCGTTGAGGTCGCCGCGTGTCTGGGCAATGAGGCCGAGATTGCCGAGGGCGGCGGCTTCAGTTTCCCGGCGGCCATGCGCACGGTCGAGGACGGTCTGGTAACTCGCCTCCGCATCGTCCAGATCGCCAAGGCGTAGTTGCAAATGGCCTAGCTCGTTGCGGGCGGCCAGATCCTCAGGGGCCAGGGCCAGCAGGCGCTCATAGGCATCCTTTGCCACATGGGTGTCGGCGGGGGCGAAGAGGGCGCCCATCCGGCGAAGCTTTTCAATCGCCTGGCCGGCGGCCTGTTGGATATCGCTTTCATAGCGCGCTGCCGCTTCGGCGGTCTTGCCCTCGGCGAGCAGGGCGAGGGCTTCCTTCTCGACCGCATCCCCCTCCTGGCCAATCTCGACAGCCGCTTTGATGAAGGTCTCCCCTGTTTCAGCGCTTGGCGGCGCGGCGGGCTCCCCTTGGGGAGTTTCGCCACTTTCGGCGCTCAGCAGTGCGGCGGACGTATAGTCGGTCCGCGCCCGCGGGGCGATCCGCTCGAGCAGCCATTCGGCTTCGCGCACGCCGATCAGACCCGCTGCGACCCGCGCTTCAATCTCCGCCTCGTCCTTGGGTGGCGTCAGCGTGTGGGGCGGTTCGGTGGATGATGGCGGGGGTGCGGGAAGGGGTTCCGGCTCGGGCTGAAGCGTTGCCGGTTCCGGGTTTGGTTTCGAGTTCGCCCGGCGCACAAGCGCCAAGGCCAGCCCGCCAAGGATAAAGACAAGGATCACAAGGACGACAATTGCTGCTCCGGCCGTCACCTCAGCCCGAAGTCGGCCGCCACAGCCGCTGCCTTCATCACCTGCCATGCCGCATAGTTGGACACCCCGATATAGCGC
>JBCCBN010000135.1:0-8286 GCA_039034035.1 Pseudomonadota bacterium | reverse complement strand
TCGAGAACCGGCAATCGGCGCTGACATATTTCTACGTGGTGATGCTCGGCGCGCCGCAGGTGATCGCGTTGCTCACGCCGCTGGCGCTATTCATCGCCTCGGTATGGGCGCTTAACCGTATCCACAAGGACAATGAGATCGTCGTGGCCCAGGCCGCCGGCATGACGCGCTGGCAGATCGTTTCGCCGATCATGCGGCTCGCCGCGATTGCCGCGATCGCCCATTTGACCGTGAATTTATGGGTCCAGCCCACCGCACAACGCCAGTTGCGCGAAACCGTGTCCGAAGCGCGGGCCGATCTCGCCGCGGCACTGATCCGTCCCGGCCAGTTCACCCAGGCCGGGCCCGAACTGACCTTCTACGCCCGCGAAAGCACGGGCGGTGACTTGCGCGGCATCCTGATTTCAGATGCCAGCGACCCAACCATGCGAGTAGACTATCTCGCCCAGACGGGCGCTGTTATCCAGGTCGACGAACGCCCCGCCATCGTCATGCGCAACGGCCAGATCCATCGCCTCGACGAAAACCAGTCGCTCTCAATTCTCGACTTCGAGCAATACACGTTCGACCTCACCCCGTTCCTGCAGGAACAGGGCGTGGTGAACCTCAAATCATCGGATCGGTACCTGCACGAACTGTTCTTCATCGACACCACAAGCTATCTGGAGATGCGCAATGCTGATGCCTTCTATGCCGAAGGACATGCGCGCCTGACCACGCCCCTGCTGAACATAGCCATGGCCTTGATCGCGGCACTTGCGGTGGTGGGCGGGGACTTCTCCCGCCATGGATACTCCCGGCGGATCACCATCGCGACGGTCGGCGCAATCGTGCTGGTCGTGGTTCAACTCGCCGCTCAATCGGCCAGCGCCGATGACAATGCGTTGATCCCGGTACAATACGCACTCCCGCTGGGGGTCATTGCGTTTATAGCCTATCTGAGCTTTTTCCGGGGCACACGCCAGCTTTCAGAGCGGCAGCGACGGTTCCTGTTGCGCGATCGGCTGGCGCAGCCGCAAGTTTCGGCGAGCCCTGCCGAATGACGCTCTTTCCCCGCATCTCTCGATACATCCTGTGGCAGTGCCTCAGCGGGTTCATCCTTGTGATCACCGTCCTGATGATTGCGATCTTGCTGGTTGACGTGGTCGAACAACTCCGCACCGTTGGCGGCGATGTCCAGCTTCAGGCACTGGACGCGGTGCAATTGTCGCTGATGAAAATGCCGATGCTGATCGAACAGACCATCCCGTTCGCCCTGCTGATCTCCGCCATGATCGCCTTCTCGCGGCTGAACCGCCGGGCGGAATTGTCGATCATCCGGGCCAGCGGCATGTCCGCCTGGCGTTTCCTGACCCCGCTGATCGTAATGGCGCTTGTGATCAGCGCGCTGAGCGTCACCCTGCTTAATCCGCTCGGAGCGGACCTGACGAGCCGGTTCGAGGAAACCCGCGCCCAACTCCTGCGCGACGGCGGTGCGGCGGCCCCGCCGAGCACAAGCGATATCTGGTTGCGTCAGGGCGATGGGCTGAACCAGATCGTGATCCATGCCGAACGGCTTGAAAACAATGGTGCCGTGCTTGCCGAAGTGAAGCTGCTGGAGGAAGAGCGCATCTACCGAAACGGCGCGCCGACCGATGATTACCGGTTCGTGCGCCGGATTGATGCGGCCCGGGCCCGGATCACCGATGGCTTCTGGCAACTTGAGGACCTGGTGGAGAACGTACCGGGCCAAGTGCAGGTCGAGCGGGACTTCCTGACCATCCCCACATCGCTCGATGCCAGCCAATTGCTCGACAAGTTTGCCTCGCCCAACACGATTGGCTTCTGGTCGTTGCCGCAGTTCATCCAGCAGACCAGCGCCGCTGGCCTCGATTCGGGACGTTACCGCATGCGGTTCTGGGGGCTTACCGCGACCCCGGTCTTGTTCACCGCCATGGCGCTGATCGGTGCGCTGGTCTGCCTGCGCCTTTCGCGGCTTGGCGGAACATCGCAACTCCTGGCGATCGGCGCAGCGGCCGCAATCGGCGTGTTCTTCGTAACCCAGCTCGCGGCCAGCCTTGGCTCCACCGGTGCCGCACCGCCAATGGTCGCCGCCTGGTCGCCTGCCCTGTTCGCCCTCTTCAGCGCCCTCACACTGATTGCCTACCGGGAAGACGGCTAGCGGTTCTCCCGCCCGGTCGGGGCGCCCGAGCACGAAATCGCCTCGCGGACGCACCGCGGAAAGCCGACGCGAATATCCCGCGCCCGACACACTCTGCACACGAACAGGCGCGCCACTTGCATAGCCGCTGGCCTTGCCGGGTAAGGCGCGCTAACGCACCGCTTGGTATGTGAGACGGAACGGACGGGGTTCTCTTCAGGCCATGGCGGAAAGCAGCGCAAACTCGCATGAACGGAGCGACGCAGTGGTGACCAGACGGTCCCTGCGCGCGACAGCGCTCGGGCTTGCGACGTTCCTCGCGATCGCCCTGCTTATTTCAGCCTGGCACCGGTCCAGCGCGCCTCGACCGCCGGTCGCCGTGATGGACGAGAAGCTGGCCGACTATGCCCAGGCTGCCGGCACGTATGACATCGTATTCCTCGGCTCCAGCCAGACGTTCCGGCACGTTGATCCTGCGGTCGTTGATGCCGGTCTCGCCCAGTGCGGACACCCGCTCCGATCGTACAATTTCGGCATTCCCGCGCTTCGCGAACCGGAACTGCGCTACATGGCTGAACAGATCGTCGAAGCCCCCGAAAAACCGGCATTGGTCGTGGTGCAGAACCCGATACGGGCGGAGACCGTCTTCTCGAACATGATGAGCGGCCGCGGCCGGTACTTTCGCGGTGGCGACCACACCGGCGCCGCCCTGAAGGACGTGCAGTGCTATACGGGGCGACGGCAGGGACAGGCACGCAGCTTGTTCAACAATCTGCGGGTGATGCTGGCCGAAGCGTTCGGCCTGGGCCGCCTCGCAGAAACCTTCGTGCCCACCGATCCGCCCGAGCCTCCCACCTACAATGAAGCCTATCGCACCAATGCGGGGTTCTACCCGGTCGACCAGGATGGCAGCGACCATATCGTCGACCGCTTGGAGACCAGCCCCATGACGGCCGCTGACCTGGAGCAAGGACGTGCGGGAGAGGGTTTCGTCGCCCCTGCCGGCTCAGCGACGTGCCGCGCCCGTCAACTGACGGAGACACTGGACCTGTTCCAGGCCGCAGGCGTGCAGGTTGCTTACTTCGTGTCCCCCGCCCCCAAGGATCTTGCCCACGACCGACCCATCACAGCGGCCATGGCCGATCTCAATCCGGACCTCCCGATCCTGGATTTCAACACGCTCGACCGCGCCGACCGATACTTTGATCCGGCGCTTTGGTACGATGCAGCGCACATGAACGGGGCTGGTGCCGCGACCCTCAGCGCCGACATCGCCGAGGCGCTTTGCACCGTGATGGACGAATAGGCGCCCGGCCATGCTGTTTGTTGAACTCCGCTTCTTCGTCTTCTTCGCGATTGTCGCCGCCCTCTATTGGGGCCTGCGGACCAACGCTCCGCGCAAGGTCATGCTGCTGGCCGCGAGCTATGTGTTCTATGGCGCCTGGGACATCCGGTTCCTGACCCTCATCCTGTTCTGCACAGGCCTGAACTACCTGGTCGCCCGATACTATGTCGGGCCCGAACACCCACGTTCAAAGCTTGCCTTCTGGGCCGCCATCTGGGGCAATCTCGCCGTCCTGGGCGTGTTCAAATACTTCAACTTCTTCGCCGATAGCCTGGTCGATCTGGCCAGCTTGGGCGGGGTTAGCCTTTCGCAATCGACCCTGAACATCGTGCTGCCGGTGGGCATCTCCTTCTATACGTTCCAGGCGATGAGCTACGTCATCGATGTGAGGCGAAGACACATCGAGGCAGAAACGAGCTTCACCAATGTGGCGCTCTATATCGCGTTCTTCCCGCAACTTGTGGCGGGCCCGATCGTTCGCGCAGCCGACTTCCTGCCGCAACTCAAGCGGGCTCGCGTGCGCGCCGACGTCGCCATTCAGCCCGCACTCATCCTGTTCCTGCTGGGCTTCATCAAGAAAGCCTGCATCTCAGACAATATCGCTCCCTTCGTCGACGAGATATTCGCCAATCCGGGGGCCTACTCCACCGAAGCAGTCATCTCTGGCGTCCTGCTTTACGGCGTGCAGATCTATTGTGACTTTTCGGGCTATTCGGACATGGCCATCGCCACAGCCATGCTGCTCGGCTACCAGTTTCCGAAGAATTTCGACGCGCCATACCTGTCCCCCTCAATCACCGTGTTCTGGCGCCGCTGGCACATTTCCCTGTCATCCTGGCTACGCGACTATCTCTACATCCCCCTCGGCGGAAACCGCCTGAGCCCGGCCAAGCGCGACCGGAACCTGATGGCGACAATGGTGCTGGGCGGGTTGTGGCATGGCGCCAGCTATAATTTCCTGATCTGGGGGTTCCTCCACGGTCTGGCTCTGATCGTTAACCGGGAATGGGCCAGTCGGTTTGCCGGGCTCAAGGGCAGGATCCCCCTGGCCGACCTGTGGGGAACGCTGGCGACACTCTACTGGGTGTTCCTCGCCTGGATTTTCTTCCGGGCGAACACCCTCTCGGACGCGTGGCAGATCACCAAGGTCTACGTCACCCTGCAATCGCCAGGCACCGAGGATATGGACTTTGCGGCCTGGCCCTTCCTGATCGCCTTTGCCAGCGTACACTGGCTGGGCCACCGGTACCAGGCGCTCGACCGCGCCGAACGCGCGCCCATGGAGGCGTTTGCCGCGCTCTATGGCGTTACCGCTGCCCTCGCCATTGCCTTCCTGCCCACGGGCTATAGACCCTTTGTCTACTTCCAGTTCTGATCCGGAGCGGGCGCCTTGAAGCGATGGTTGATCCTCGCCGCCATCATTGTTCTACTGCCGGTGGCCCTGACCGGCAGCTGGCGGGCATACAAGCGCCTGACGACCGTTAATCTGACTGCACCGTCGCCCTTCAGCCTTGCCTTGTGCGATGACAGCGCCGCGCGTGCAGGGAAGACCGTGGTCGTTACCCTCGGCGACAGCCTGACTCGCGGGAACATGAGCCACAGCTATGTCGCCGATGCCCGCGAGCGGTTAGGCGAGCCATTTCTGGTCCTCAATCCCGCACGGAACGGGCTCCTGATAGAAGAGGTTCATGGGCAACTCGACGATGTCATTGCCTGCGATCCGGACATCATCACGATCCTAGCCGGGACCAACGACGCCTTGCGTGCCGATGATTTCCCGCGGGACTGGACGCAAGAGAGCGCCCGTTTTCGCGCCTTACTCACGCGGTTGACGCAGGAAACCTCGGCACGCATCGCGGTGTTCACCCTGCCCTTTACCGGCGATCACAGCAATGGCGGTCTCAACCAGCGAACTGCGTCGCTCTCGGCAGAATTGGCTTCTGTCGCAACCGAAGTGGGGGTGACGGAATTGCCCCTGCGCGCGCGCCAGGCGGCACTGCTTGACGAACTGGCCGCCCCCGGACCGCCCCTTCCGGTTTGCGACACGCTGGACGACGCCCGTCAGCAAATGGCCGAGATCGTTGCCCTGGTGAGCCGGCGCAACCGTTCTATCGACTACGACACACTCGCCACTGAACGGGGGCACGTCCTCGTCATCGACTGCATCCATCTCAGTGGTGTGGGGGCGGCACCGGCATCAGAGCTACTGGTCTCATTCGCACGGGGCGACGTGCGTCGACCCAGTCCTGACGGTGCTCAGCCCTGATGGCGCTCAGTCGCCACATGGGACATCCGCTCGACAAAGCGGACCAGGTGTTCGCGCGCTTCCACGTCCCGGATCATCATGAACGATGAAACAAGCCGGGCGATCATGTCGCCTTCATTGCCAATCTCGAAACCGGCGGCATCGCCAAGGGATTCCTGCACGCCGCGCTCCCGCGCTTGTTGCTGGGCCGGTTCGCCGTACTCATCGACGCCGATCGGCATGATTGCATGCACGTCGACGCCCAGGAAATCAGCCAGTTTATAGAGATTGGTCAGCGAGCACTTGCTCTGTGCGTCCTCATACTTCTGATACTGCTGCGGGCTGACCCCAATCACTTCAGCCATCGCGGCTTGTTTCAAGCCACGCTCGCGGCGAAAGTGGCGCAATCGATTTCCGACATAGCGATAAACCGGATCAATCATTTTGGGTTCGGTACTCGACACTGGATCAGGTCTCCAAGCTCCACCAGGCCGATATACATGGGACGACTGGCAAGGATGTTTCCGTACGGGCGGTTGTTGCGAAACAGGTTCGCCGATCGGATGTCGTATTCAATACCGCACCGCAACGGCTTTCACCAGTGATCGGATTCGAGCGGCTCGCCACTCAACTCTCGATATCTGCGGTATTTCAAGTGTAGCGCCCAATGTTCGCGCGAGGAACGAGCGAACCCTCGATTTCCAGTTGCTCACTCGCCCCCTGCTACTTCCTCGCTGGGTCTGTCTGTTTTCGCGAAAGAATGAAACAAAATTTCTATTTAAGGTTGATTTTTATTAAGACTATCCAAAATCTTGGCGACCGTGCCCCGTCGCTTGTCCCCGTCCATTGTCTCGATTTCCAGCATGACCCTGCTCACTGACAGTTCATCAACATCGGTTCTGGGCCGCGAGACAGCAGCCGTGTTGGTGGCCCGCACCGACGGCGTGATCGTCGCCACCAGCCGTGAAGCCGAACCGATGCTAGGCCGGCCGGTTCAAGAGCTCATTGGTCGGCAGTTTGTTTCGGCGGTGCTCGACGACGAGCACCGCATAGAGCGCGATCTGGTCAACCATCTCCTGACGCTCGGCAAGTCAGGCATCGTCGAAGCGTTTTTGCGCCGTCGAGTCCGGGTGCCGGTTTGGCTACGCTTCCACTTTCGCGCCATACCAGCCGCCGAAGGACGTCCACCCTTCATCGTGATCGTGTGTTCGCACGCCGGGTCCGCAGCGGCGCAAACATAGACGCATGCCCAACACATTGGCCGCCTCGCGTTCACCAATAGACGGCGTAGAGGCCGATGAGAATGAGCGCCACGATCACCGCGGCGGCGTTGAACCCGGGACGGGTCCTGAAATCGATATCTCCCAGCGCAACCGGCTGGGCTGGTAACGGTTTCTGCGTCGCCAGGCTGACGACAATACCGAGCACCATGATCGAGAGGAAAACGCACCAGATTCGCAGCACAAATGGCATATCGGGTAAGCCCAGCTTGAACGCCAGGCTGACCGCGACCGAGCCAACAAGAACAGCAAACGCGCCCGGCGCATTCGCGCGATCGAAGAAGAACCCCAGCACGAAGATTGCCACGACACCGGGCGCGATGAAACCGCTATACTCCTGAATGGTCTGAAAGGCGCTCTCCAGCCCGCCAAGAAACGGGCGGGCAAGAAACAGGGCCGCCACCATGGCGACCAGCGCCGTGATCCGGCCCACCAGAACATAGTGCCGCTCGTCCCGGTCCCGCCCAATGAAATCCCGATAGATATCCATGGTGAAAATCGTCGAGATCGAGTTCATCATTGAGGCAAGGGACGAGACTATCGCCGCAATCAGGGCCGCGAATACAAGTCCACGCAGCCCTTCCGGCGCCAGCGTCATCAGCGTTCCATAGGTCCTGTCCGGCTGCGCCGTCAGCGTTTCGCCCGCCAACGTGCCGTCCTGTGCGAGGATCAGCACAGCAATACCCGGCACCACCACGATCAGCGGGATCAGCAGTTTCAGGAAAGCTGCGAGCGCCAGCCCCTTCTGCGCCTCGGCCAGGCTTTCGGCCCCCAGGGCGCGCTGGATGATGTACTGGTTGAACCCCCAATAGGAAAAGTGCAGCACCCACAATCCACCAAGCAGCGTCCAGACACCGGGAAGATCGCCATAGCTGGGATGATCGCTCGCAAGGATCATCTTGAAGTGCCCTGGAACCTCCTCGGCGAGCCGGGAGAAGCCTGCAAGAGGGCCCCTACCGCCGCTGACGAGATCCAGCGCAATCCAGGTGATGGCCAAGCCGCCCGCGATGAGGACAACGACCTGGATCATGTCCGTCAGTGCCACCGCCTTGAGGCCGCCATACAGGGAATAAACCACCGCGAATGCGGCCAGCCCGCACATGGCCCAGAACACGCCGAGCCCAGTCAGGCTTTCGATTGCCAACCCGCCCAGCCACAGCACAGCCGTAAGGTTTACAGCCGTATAGAGCGCAATCCAGTAGACCGACATCAGGACCTTCACCCCTTCCCCATATCGGGTCTCCAGGAATTGCGGCATGGTGTAGATCTTCCGCTT
>JBCCBN010000134.1:0-8335 GCA_039034035.1 Pseudomonadota bacterium | reverse complement strand
CGGCGATCGATGCGGTCCCCAGAAATGGGCGGCCGTTGATATATCCAAGCCCAAGGGGCACGCCGCTCACCCAGGCCCGGGTGCGAGAGATCGCGTCAGGTCCTGGGGTGATTTTGTTTTGCGGACGCTTTGAAGGCTTGGACCAGCGCGTCATCGAAGCGCGCGGGATGGAAGAAGTGTCCCTTGGCGACTTCGTGCTCGCCGGTGGGGAAGTCGCAGCCCAGGCCCTGATCGAGGCTTGTGTGCGCCTGCTTCCAGGCACCGCGGGCAACGATGCCTCGCTGGAGGATGAGAGTTTCGAGGGCGGGCTTCTCGAATACCCCCTCTACACCCGGCCAAGGGTGTGGGAGGGAGAGGACACCCCGCCCGTGCTCCTGTCGGGAGACCATGCGAAGATCGACGCATGGCGCCAGGCAGAGCGGGAGAAGATCACGAAGGCCAGGCGCCCCGATCTCTGGGAAGCGTGGCTGGAGCAGGCAGGCAAACGAGCGTCGGAGACGGACGGATGAACGTAATTCAGACCCTTGAGGCGGAAGAGATGGCCCGCCTCACCGAAGACAAGGACATTCCGGCCTTTTCCCCGGGTGACACGCTGACGGTCAATGTCCGCATCACCGAGGGTGACCGCGAACGGGTCCAGCGGTTCGAAGGCGTCTGCATCGCCCGGGCTGGCGCTGGCTTTCAGGAGAGCTTCACGGTCCGCAAGATCTCCTTCGGCGAAGGGGTGGAGCGGGTGTTCCCGGTCTACTCGCCGATGATCGAAAGCATTGCGGTGAAGCGCAAAGGCCGGGTCCGCCGGGCCAAGCTCTACTATCTGCGCGACCGTCGCGGGAAGTCCGCACGGATCGCCGAACGGACCACCGGACACGGCATGGAGCAGGTGGAGATCGCTGTTTCCAAGACCGAGCGGAAACGCCAGCGCGCCGCCGACAAGCTGGCCCGCAAGGAAGAAGCCGCCCGCCAGCGCGAAGAAATGGCCCAGGCCAAGGCCGCTGAAGCGGCTGCCGCAAGCGCTGCAGCCGAGGCCGCGGCGAGCGATGGGGAAGGTCAAGCGGAATCCTAGACTGATCGCGGGGTTTTTTCCCCTCCGGCCGGTTCCGAACGCGCATCCTCTCAGGCAGTTTCGCTGTCGCAGGGGATGTTGATGACCACACTGGCGAAGACCCATTCGACCGTCCGGGCACTGTCCGCTCTCACGCTGCTGGCAGCGGCACTGGCCGGATGCGTGCCGAGCCGGGATGCCGGGCCTGAACTGGTGGAGCTTTGCCGGCCCGACACCGTGCCGGACAAACCGCTGCGCATCGGCACACTGGAAGTCTCCCCCGGCACCTTCGATGCCCGGCTGAGCGTAAATGACACTTACAATGAATACGGTGTGCACATCGCGCTGAACCAGGTCGACGCCCAGCGGTTGGCGACGCTCACCCGCAGCACGCTGAACCAGCGCCTTCCCCTGAGGATCGGCGATGTGGTGATTTCAGAACCGATTGTGCGGACGCCGATCCTCGACGGGCGCATTCTGATTTCCGGTAGCTTCACCCGTATGGGCGCTGAAGATGTGGTCCGCCAGATTTCGCCGCCCTGCCTGCGACTGGCAACGTCTGAAGAGGCGGCCGAACCAGAGGCGGCTGCCGCCGGTTCCGGCAGGGAGTGACTGGCATTTGCCCAAGCTTTCGGGCATAGAGCGGGCGATGATGAGACACACCGCTGAAGGCACGAAGAAGCGCCTCTTTATCAAGACCTATGGCTGCCAGATGAACGTGTACGATTCCGAGCGGATGCGGGACGTGCTCGCGCCGCTGGGCTACGCGCCGACCGATGTGGCTGAAGGCGCTGACCTGGTCGTCCTCAACACCTGCCACATCCGGGAAAAATCGACCGAAAAGGTCTATTCCGAGCTTGGCCAACTGAAGAAGATGAAGGCCGCATCGGGCGGTGAGATGACGATTGCGGTGGCTGGCTGTGTGGCCCAGGCCGAAGGGGCCGAGATCATGCGGCGCCAGCCGGCAGTGGATCTGGTGCTCGGCCCGCAGGCGTATCACAAGCTGCCCGAAATGGTGGCGCGGGCGGCCCGAGCCATGGGAGACCGGCTCGAGACCGATTTCGACACGCTGGAGAAATTCGACGCCCTGCCCAAGACGCGCAAAGCCGATGGGCCGAGCGCGTTCCTGTCAGTGCAGGAAGGATGCGACAAGTTCTGCACCTTTTGCGTGGTGCCCTATACGCGGGGGGCGGAAATCTCCCGCTCGGTCGATGACATCGTGCTGGAGGCGCGGAGCCTGGCGGCTCAGGGCGTTCGGGATATCACCCTGTTGGGCCAGAATGTGAACGCCTTCCATGGTGCGCCGCCGAGCCTTGGCGCGGCCGGTGAAAGCAGCGTCGCGGATAGCGAATGGGGCCTCGGCCAGCTCTGCCGCCACTTGGCCAAGATCGGCGGGATCGATCGGATCCGCTACACTACCAGCCATCCGCGCGATATGGATGACGACCTCATAGCCGCCCATGGCGACACTCCGGCTATGATGCCTTATCTGCACCTGCCGGTGCAATCTGGCGCCGACCGGATCCTCAATGCCATGAACCGGGACCATACCGCCGACCACTATCTCAAGCTGCTTGATAAGGTTCGCGCCGCCCGGCCCGATATCGCCCTGGCATCGGATTTCATCGTCGGCTTTCCCGGTGAAACCGATGCCGATTTCGAGGACACGATGGCCCTGGTCAGGGCGGTCAACTATGCCGGCGCCTATTCGTTCAAATACTCCATCCGGCCCGGCACGCCCGCTGGCGACATGGCGCGCCAGGTGCCTGAGGATGTGAAGGATGAGCGGTTGCAAAGGTTGCAAGCCCTCATCCGTGCCCAGCAGACCGCGTTCAACCAGTCCAAGGTCGGCATCCGGCTCCCGGTGCTGGTCACAGGGACGGGACGGCTGGAGGGTCAGCTCCATGGCCGTTCGCCTTACCAGCAATCGGTCCATTTCGATGGTCCGGCCGGCGTGCCGCCCGAGACGCTGGTCGGCCAGATGATCGATGTCGATATTGTCAGTGCGAGCCTCAACTCCCTGGCAGGGTTGCTGCCGGACCAGATCCCCGGTCCCCGTGAGGCCGCCGCTTGAATACATCGCGTCTCTACCCGATCGGTACATCGGCACAGCTCGCGGACATTTGCGGGCCCCACCACCGGCACCTGCAACTCATCGAAGCGCGGCTTGCGCCCCATGATCTGACGCTCACGCCCGAGAGCGCCGGTATCGTGATGTCCGGCCAACGCGCAGGCGTGGACCTGTGCGAACAGGCACTCAGGAATTTCGAGCGGCGGGTGAGCGGCGGCGCCGACCCTGTGCAACTCGAAATGGAGGGCGCGTTGGCCGAAGCTGAAGCGCAGGCGCTGGATGGCTTCACCGCGATCAAGGGGCTGAGAAAGCCGGTCACCGCCCAATCGGCCGGCCAGGGCACCTATCTCAAGGCACTCACCAATCCGGCCAATGGGCTGGTTTTCGGCGCTGGTCCTGCGGGCACTGGCAAGACATTCCTTGCCGTCGCGGTCGGCGCATCGGAGCTGTTGTCGGGCGCACGCCAGCGGCTGATCGTGACCCGGCCGGCCGTCGAAGCGGGCGAAAAGCTGGGCTTCCTGCCCGGAAGCCTGGAAGAAAAGGTCGATCCTTACATGATGCCGATCTGGGACGCGCTGCGCGAATTGCTCGGCGGCGAACAGATGACGCGGCGGCTGGAGCGGGGCGACATAGAAGTGGCGCCGCTGGCCTTCATGCGCGGGCGGACGCTGAAGAACGCCTTCGTCATCGTCGATGAGGCGCAGAACACGACGGTCGCGCAAATGAAGATGGTGCTGACGCGACTTGGCCGCGACAGCCGCATGGTTGTCACCGGCGATCCGGGGCAAGTCGACCTGCCGAAATCGGTCCAGTCGGGCCTGGCCCATGGGATGAGGATCCTGGCGGGCGTGCCGGGCGTGAAGCAGATCCCCCTTTCAGGCGCCGATGTGGTGCGCCACGATCTGGTCAGCCGGATCATCGATGCCTACGCCAAGGCGGACGAGGCATGAGCGGCGAGGCCCACACCCTTGATGTGACCGTGGACGTCGCTGTCGCTACCGAAGACTGGGCGCGAGACGTGGCCAATATCACGCCGCTGGTCGAGAGCGCGGTAGCGGCTGGGCAAGCGGAAAGCGGCGGGGCGGGCGGGGACATCTCGCTGCTGCTGACCGATGACACCGCGATGCAGGCGCTGAACCTGCAATGGCGCCAGAAAGACAAGCCGACCGACGTGCTGGCCTTCCCTGCGGGCGCGAACGCCGCCGGGTTTCTCGGTGACATCGCGGTCGGCCATGGGATTTGCAGCACCGATGCCGGCGATATGGGCCGGCCGCTGGCCGAGCATCTGGCGCATATGGTGATCCACGCCTATCTGCATCTGGTCGGGTATGATCACGAGACCGATCAGGAGGCAGCAGCGATGCAAGCCTTGGAAGACCGCGCCATGGTTCGGCTCGGCTATCGCGCGCCATATGGCGTGACCCCGAATTGAGGATCGCACGGGACGGACATGACCGACACACACGATCAGAATGAAGACGAGCCTCCGTCTAGGCTGCGGCGCTGGCTGGGATTGGGCGGCGCCGAACCCCATGGCGAGTTGAACGGAGCTGGCCTGCACGCCAATGGCAATGGCCATACACGGGACATGCGTCTCAGGATTTCAGAGTTCGAGGCGGCCACCGTGGAGGATGTCATGATCCCGCGGGCCGACATCGTCGCGGTGGAGGTGTCCACCCCCGTTCGAGGACCTGCTCAAGATCTTCGCTGAGGAAGCGCATTCGCGCCTTCCGGTCTATCGCGAGACGCTGGACGATCCGATGGGCTTTGTTCACATCAAGGACGTGGTGGCCGAGCTGGCTGAGACCGGCGGCGTTTGCGAGCCGTCTGCTGAACCCGAACGAGCGCAGCCCCCGCTCGAACGGCTCCACCGCAAGATGATGTACGTGCCCGCCTCGATGAAACTGCCGGACCTACTGGTGCGGATGCAGTCGACGCGCATCCATCTTGCCTTGGTGGTGGATGAATATGGCGGCACCGACGGCATTGTCTCGCTGGAGGATCTGGTTGAGGAAATCGTCGGCGAAATCGAGGATGAGCATGATGATGACCCGGTCACGCTGATCCGGCGCGGACGGCAGGTCTGGGAAGCGGATGCGCGATTCGAAATCGACGATTTCGAAGGCGAGACCGGGCTGGACCTGGCCTTGCCGGACTATGAGGACGAGATCGACACGCTGGGCGGCGTTGCCTTCGCGCTGGCCGGCCGCATCCCCGTGCGCGGAGAGGTGCTGAGCCATCCGGCGGGGATCGATATCGAGATTGTTGATGCCGATACGCGCCGGATCCGGCGCCTCAGACTGCGCGCGAAGCCGGCATCCCCTGCAGCGGGGCCCAGCGATGCAGTCTGACGTGCGCAGCCATGGCGCCACCGCACTCGGACCCATCCATGAAGCCCTGGCCCGACTGAAGGGTTGGAAAGCCCACGGCATGGCGATCCTGCTGGGCGCGCTGGGCGCCCTCGCTTTCGCCCCGTTCCACGCCACGCCCGTCCTGATCGTCGGCGTAACCGGGCTGATCTGGATGATCGACGGCGCCCGCGGCCAGAAAGCATGGGGCAAGGCCGTGTTTGCGCGCGGCTGGGCCTTTGCGTTCGGCTTCTTTATCGTCAGCCTCTACTGGACCGCGGCCCCGTTTCTGGTGGAACCGGAAAAGCATGCGGTGTTCCTTTGGATGCCGCTGATCTTGCTGCCGGGCGGCATGGCGCTGATCTGGGCCGCAGGCGCGCTGATGGCCGGTGCCTTCTGGTCCGCCTCGCCGTCGCGCGTCTTCATCTTCACCGCGTTCTTCTGCCTGGCTGAATGGGTTCGCGGCACCTTGTTCGGCGGGTTTCCCTGGAACCTCTTCGGCACGAGCTGGACACCAGGCGGCGCGATCTCCCAGCTCGCGGCTGTAGGCGGGGTCTATTGGCTCACCGCGCTGACCGTGTTCATCGCCGCCGCGCCCGCCGCATTGGTCGACACCCGCGACGCGCGGGGTCTGGCGATCCGGCTGACACCGGCCTTCATGGCGGTGATCATGCTGGCGCTGGGCTGGAGCTGGGGCGCCCAACGCCTGGCGGCGCCGACAGATTTCACGTCCCGCCAGTTGGTGCTGATGGATGTGGGCATTCCCCAGAGCGAGAAATGGGCTGCCACGCAAGAGGCCCAGCGAGCGGTGTCTGAACAGATGCGGACCCGCTATCTCGACCTGCTCCAACGGACCGATGCGGGCGCCGACAGTATCGTGATCTGGCCCGAAGGCGCCTTGCCCGAGCCCCTGTTGCAGAGCCCCGAAACCCTTGACCGGATCACCAGCCAGCTGGGCCGCCGCACCCTGATCGCCGGGGCATCACGCTACCAGCCGGCGGGGAACAACCGCTATACCTGGTTCAACTCCCTGGCCGTGCTCGATGCGGGATCTGCGAGATCAGGCCCCATCGGGCTTTATGACAAGCATCGGCTGGTACCGGTGGGGGAGTTGCCCGTTTCGCGCATCCTGCCGTTTGGCGACGCCCTTGCCGGTGTCTTGCCCGACGCCATCCAGCGCATGGCGACCAGCGGGTTTGAACCCGGCCCCGGTCCGTCAATCACCTATGGCAACGGCCTGCCGCCCTTCGTCGCGATGATCTGCTATGAGGGGCTCTACCCGTCAGTACCGAAGGCCGCCCAGGCGCGGGCCGCCCACCGGGCCGACTGGATGGTGGTGATCTCCAATGATTCCTGGTTCGGCGCCGTGGTCGGCCCGCAGCAGCATTATGCCCAGAACCGCTATCGCTCGATCGAAACTGGCCTGCCCATGGCACGGACGGCCAGCCGCGGCATTTCGGCTGTGGTCGACGGATATGGGCGCGAAGTTTCCCGGGCCGAAGCGGTCGATGGCGATCCCGAAGGCTGGCGGGGCCGGCTGGACATGTCAGACCTTCCCCAAGCGGCTCCGGAGCCGTTTTTCCAGCGCCGCGGCGGGGTTTTGTTATTCTGGGTGACAGTTTCTTGTTGCTTCGCACTAGCCTTTTTCACTTGGCGTCGTTAGATCATGACGAAATATAAAATTGCTCGGAACAAGATGTCTGACAACAAACTCCCCAACGAAGTGGATCGAGTAGTAGGTCAACGTATTAGATGGCGAAGACGTGAGTTAAAGCTCACTCAAGAAAAGCTTGGCGATATGCTTGATCTCACCTTTCAACAAGTTCAGAAATACGAGAAAGGCGTGAATCGGATATCGGCTGGCCGCTTATTCGAGATGGCGAACGTGTTGAGCGTTCCCGTCGCCTATTTCTATGATGGCGCGGAAGAGCATATAGGCAATTCAGCCCAGCTCGCAGAGCTTGACGGCAGCGCGGCTGCGCCAGTGATGGATTCCGATACGCTGGACCTGATTGCCGCGTTCCAGAAGATCACTGACCCGTCACTGCGCAAATCGATCCTGCACACGGTCAAGGCCACGGCGGAAGCCCTGCACCATTGAGCCGTCGCCCGGCTTCGGGCTGCCAGTCGGCTACGGCACCCACAGCGTGTATGTGACCTCGGCGGCGACGATGTAAACGCCGTCTTGAAGATGCGCATTGTGGGACAGGTTGTAGCCCGACCATGAGCCCAGTGTGTAGGTCAGGTCAAAGCGAACCGACTGGTCGACAACCGAACCCGGACTTGCCGCGGTCCGCTGGTTGCCCCGGAACACGGTGCGCGATGTGGTCATGTCGAGCAGGGAATTGACCGTTTCCACTCCGCCTGCGGCGCCATCGCTATGGGGGAATTGGGCGGCGCTGCCGAAGGGAAGGCCATCATCCCCGCTTGGGGTGACAGACATGTCCCAGAAGATCTTGCCCAGAACCCAATCGTTCCGTCCGATCACCCGGACGGCATGACCGTCAATGTTGAACGGCACGTTCGACGCCACATAGAAACTGGTGAACGAGGTGGCGTCGTCGAGCCCGACCCGGGTGCTGTTGCCCATGCCGAACGCGGAAAACGTATCGCCGGCATCGGACTGGCCATTGCCATTGCTGTCGGTCGATCCGCCGCCGCTGACGGCATTACGGACGTTGAAAGGCCGACTGGCGACAGCGTCGCTGCCAGCGCTGAAATAGCTCGAGGTGAGCGTGCCGGTGATGACGGTGTGGACATCGCCATCGATCAGGTCACGATCACTGGCGCCGGCTGCGGCCCCAGGCGGTGCGCAGGGCGCGTTCGCTGAGTTCGGGCTCGCTACCCTTGTACTGCGCCAGCGCTCGGGCCTGG
>JBCCBN010000133.1:0-8524 GCA_039034035.1 Pseudomonadota bacterium | reverse complement strand
GCAATACTTTTTTGTAGATCGGCAATCTTGGCATTGCTATTCACAAGTGCCTGATTCAAAATACGGCTGGAGCTTGGCGAATGCCAGTCCGCTGAGCGCGACGGGATCACGGTAGACCCGCAAAAGGCGGGACGGATCGCGGACTGTCACGGGGCGCCGCCCGCACCGGCACTGGCTGGCTGGGCCGATGCAGTCAGGACCGGATCATAGACCGGCAGGGAAAGCGGGTCGATCGCGGTGAGGCCGAACGAGCCCTTCCGCCCCCAACGTCCCGTGAGCACTTCATAGTGGAGATGGGTCGCGGTGGCATTCCCGGTGCGGCCCATCTTGCCGAGCGGCTGGCCGAAGCCAAGCCGAGTGCCGGGGCGGACATCTTCCCTGAACCCTTCCAGATGGGCGTAGCGCGTATAGACGCCGCCGCCATGGTCGATCACCACATACCATCCGAAGCCGCGCCCCCAGCGCGCTTCGCGCACAATACCAGGAGCCGCAGAATAGATGTTGCCAGCCGGGCTGGCCACCAGGTCGATGCCCTTGTGGGGCCGTCCAGCGCGCGGCCCGAAGCCGGAACTGAGGCAGACATCATTGGCGGGCGCCACCGCCAGGATGACCCGGTCGTTCGCGATAACGAGGGGGCCGTAGTCGCGCACGAACCCCACACGGTCCACCGCTGGTGGGTTTGACAATCTGGGCTGGCAGATGCGCAGGGCGGCATTGGGCTGGAACGGCCCCTGTGCCGCGCGGTCCTGTGGCCCCGTGGCGGCGGCTGGCGGCAGGGCGTCAGGCTGGGTTGATACCACCCGGCCCCAATCGGTGTTGTCG
This sequence comes from Pseudomonadota bacterium, assembly GCA_039034035.1. Lineage (GTDB taxonomy): Bacteria > Pseudomonadota > Alphaproteobacteria > Caulobacterales > Hyphomonadaceae > UBA5336. Next base: position 7,702 of record JBCCBN010000133.1, on the reverse strand, counting down.
CTATAGCCGGTCGCGCAGGCGGCGAGCCAGAGCGGGATACTGACCAGCATAAGGCTGCGCCAGGGTCGGGCGCCGGGTTTCTTGGCTCGGGTCACGCGCATTGATCTCTACTCACTATACGCAATTTCAGGGCGCAGTTTGCGCAGAAAGCCCTCAACCGGACATGAATGGAGGGGGGTTAACGCGCCACCTGTTGGGACAGGCGCGCATCAATGGTCAGCACAACATCCTGGCTGGACGGGGTATAGGCGGGGAAAGACAGGGGGTTATGCGCCTCAAGACCAAAAGCCTTGAGCGGCCCCCAATGGCCGGTGAGAATTTCATAATGCAGGTGCACCCCGGTGGAGTTGCCGGTGTTCCCCATGGACCCGATCTTCTGGCCGAAGCCCAGCGATGCGCCGGCCTTCACGTCCGTCTCGATCTGGTGGAGGTGGGCGTAGCGGGTGTAGACCCCGTCGCCATGGTCGATCACGACCTGTTTGCCATAGCCGCGCACCCAGCCCGCTTCGCGGACAATGCCCGGCCCAGCAGCGTAGATCGGGTCACGCTTGCGGGCGCTCAGGTCCATGCCCTTGTGCAAGCGATTGAACCGGGGGCCAAAACCCGAACTCATGCAGGCATCATTCACCGGCGTGGTCGCCAGCAGGACGCGGCCTCGGGCGAGAATGAAGGGCCGGTAATTGTCCACGAATAGCGCCGTATCCAGCGCGGGGGCGTTCGACAGCCGGGGGAAACAGACCCGCAAATGGGCGTTGGGCTGGAACCCGCCGACATGGGCCCGGCCGGTGTCACGGGTTCGCCGGGACGGCGACGGTGCGTGTAGGGCGATGGGCTCGAGCGCCAGCTTCTGGTGTTTGCGCGCCTCGGAGTCCTGATCGATGCCGGCGATAACGAATTGGGCGGTTTGGGCAGAGCTCATTTGGTCTGGGGCCGGCTCACCCGGTACCGTGTCGGCGCTCACCGGTGCAGCAGCCAGCAGGGAACCTGCCAGGATCGCCGCGATTGCCATGCGCCAGGGGCGGGCGGCCCAGCCCGTGCGCAAACCGAAAGTCGATTGGAGTGCCATGGGCGGTTGCCTCGCCTGCTGTTGATCCATTCCTTGCCCCAAAGCAGGAAATGGGCCGAACGGGCGCAACCGGTTGTTTACCTTCGCTTATTTCTGCTTCTCTACCAATTAAGCAGCGGAGGCGAGCGTAGGGGCCAGAGCTCAGGCAGACGCGAGAGCACGCTTCTCGCCGCGCTTAACCTCTTTCATCAGGTCGGCCACATAGCGGTTGAAATCGACCTGCATCGTGTGCCGCGCAGCCTGGTAGAAATGACCGGCATGGGCCTGCTCATCGGCGGCGATCACGCGCGTCATCTCCTCGGGAGCGGGCAGCGCATAGCTGCCATCGATCGCGCGAGCGACCAGTTTGGACTGTTGCTCGGCGAAGTTGACCAGCGTCGGCAAGGGCTGGGCGAGGCCGAGGAAGAAGGCGGTCGGGTGGTCAGGCTGCACCATGCGCTTGAAAAGGGGGAAGCGGTTGTCCTTGGGGGTGAGGGCCGGCGCGTTCAGGAACGGGAACGAGACATTGTACCCCGTGGCCCAGATAATCGCGTCGAGGGTTTCCCGCGATCCATCGGTGAACACGACCCCATCGCTTTCGAGCCGTTCCATGGCGCCCTTGGGCACGATATCGCCGCAGCCGACACGGGTGAGGAACTCGCCGGACACCGATGGATGGGCATCCAGCGGCTCATGGTCGGGCTTGGGCAGGCCGTAGTCTTCCATATTGCCGATCGTCTTCTTGATCACCCGCCGGGCCAAGGACCGGCCGACACTGGTTGGCAACCAATCTGGCAAGACCGCCTTGTCGGCCGGCTGGCCGTTCATGTACTTCGGCAGCACCCACACCCCGCGGCGCATGGAAACATAGAGCCGTTCGGCGAGCGGCCGCTGGCTCAGCTCGGACGCAATATCCATGGCCGAATTGCCGGCGCCGACGATGAGCACCCGCTTGCCGAGGAAATCATAAGGCTCGAACGGGTCGCGATACGTATGTGAGTGGACCTGATAGCCGTCAAATGTGCCGGGATAGTCCGGCCAGCGGGGATCCCAATGGTGGCCATTCGCAACGATCAGGTGCGTGTAGGTCCGCGTCTCGCCGGTCGAAAGCTGGACCTGCCATCCGCTCCCGTCCGTGGGGTCGGCTCGCTCGACCTTGGTGTTGAAGGTGATGGTCTCGCGCAGGCCGAAATGGTCGACATAATCATTGAAGTACTCGAACAGCTGGCGATGGTGCGGGAAATCCGGCCAATCGCCCGGAACCGGATAGTCCTCGAACGCCAAGCGCCACTTCGATGTATCAATGTGCAGGCTCTCATAACAGGATGAGTGCCCGTTCGGGTTCTGGAAATACCAATTGCCGCCGACATTGTCCGACATTTCGAAGCAGTCATAGGCGATGGCGTGGTCCTTCAGGCGCTTGGCCATCGTAAAGCCCGAGCAGCCAGCGCCGATGATGCAGACCTTGGGTGCGGGATCGGCGTCAAAGCCCATTGAAGTCCTCCTGGAAAGCCAGCGTGTTTCCACGCAATGGTGGGGATGGTATCGGCAAGGTCTGGAACGTCAAACCCCGAACCGAGGCCACCGCCCATGGGAAACGATACCCCATCGCCGCTGAGCGCGATGCAGAGCCATGCCCACCGGGTGATGGATGCGGTGCCATGGGCCAAGGCGCTTGGGCTCGAAGTCATCCGGATCGAACGTGCTCGCGCCTTCGCAAGGGCGCCGTGGCGGGAAGATCTGGTGGGCGACCCCGACCATGGGATCATCGCTGGCGGGGTTATCACGGCCCTGCTCGACAATCTGTGCGGGGTATCGATCACCGCCGCGCTGGACGAGTTCAAGGCCATGGCCACCCTCGACCTCAGGATCGACTATATGCGACCCGCCGATGCGGGCCGGGACATTATCGGCGAGGCCGAATGCTATCATATCACTCGCTCAGTGGCGTTCACCCGGGCCTGGGCCTATCACGACACCCGGGACAAGATCATCGCCTCGGCGTCCGGCGCTTTCGCCCTCAATGATCCGAAACGCTGGAAAATCGGCGGCACAGCCGCTGCGGCCCTCAACCTGCCGGATACCCCGTCTTGAGCCGCGCTGACGATCTCGAAGCGTTCATCGCGCGCACGCCATTCGCCAGAACGCTCGGGGTTATCTGCGATGTGCGCGGCGACGAGATGACGGCGGTGCTTCCCTTCGACGAGAAATTCATCGGCAACGCAGCAATCCCGGCCCTGCATGGCGGCGCCATCGGCGCGTTCCTCGAACTGACGGCCATGGCGCAAGTCTTCCTGCTGACGGAGCTGGAACGGCCGCCCCGGCCCATCGACCTGACCATCGACTATCTGCGATCGGGCCGTGCGGAAGACCTTTATGCCCGCGCGGTCGTGGTGAAGCTGGGGTCGCGGATGGCCACCGTGCGGGCCGAAGCCTGGCAGACCGAACGGGACAAGCCGGTCGCCATGCTCCGCGCGCAATTCCTGGTCGCTAAGCCTTCGCCGCCGCCATGAGCCCCGCAAACCGCTCGAACAGGTAGAAACTGTCCTGCGGACCCGGCGAGGCTTCGGGGTGGTGTTGCACCGAGATGATCGGCTTGCCCTCGACCACGAGGCCCGAATTTGTCCCGTCGAACAGGGATCGATGGCTTTCGCCGACCCCCTCCGGCAAGGTCTCGGGATCGACCGTGAAACCATGGTTCATCGACACGATCTCGACTTTCCCCGTCGCCAGATCCTTCACCGGATGATTGGCGCCATGGTGACCCTGCTCCATCTTCCGCGTCCGCGCCCCCAGGCTCAGCGCCAGGAGCTGGTGCCCGAGGCAGATACCGAGCAGGGGCGTGCCGCTGCCCACCAGAGCCGCAATCATGGCTCCAGACCGAACACTCGTCGCGGCCGGATCGCCGGGTCCGTTCGACAGCACGACACCATCGGGGCCGAGTGCGGCGATCTCTTCATGGCTGGCATCGCCCGACACCACCGTCACGCGGGCACCAATGGCCGCCAGGTTCCGGAGGATGTTCCGTTTCACGCCGAAATCGACCACCACCACGTGGAAACGCGGCTCGACCAGGCCTGGAAAGGCGTTCTCCGGGGTCCACAGGGCTTCCTTGTGGGAAAACGGCTCGCCCGTTGCGACAGTATTGGCGAGGTCGGCCTGTTCCAGCCCCTGCCAGGCCCTGGCCGCCGCCACCAGCGCGTCAAGGTCAAACTCGCCCTGCGGATCATGGGCAATCGCGGCCTTCTGCATACCGGAGGCCCGAATCCGGCCGGTCAGCGCGCGTGTGTCGACCCCGGTGAGGCCAACAATCGAGCGGCGCGCGAGCCACGCATCGAAATGGTCCTCCGACCGCCAGTTGCTTGGCGGCGTGATCGGTGCCCGGAAAATCGTGCCCACAGCGGCGCGTTCGGCCGGCGCCGAGCTGAACTCCCGGTCCAGCGGATTAGCCCCCACATTCCCCACATGGGGGAAGGTAAACATAATGATTTGCTCGGCGTAGGAGGGATCGGTCAGGATCTCCTGATAGCCGGTCATGGCGGTGTTGAAGCACAATTCACCCACCGCTGTGCCGGCAAACCCGACCCCGGTCCCGAGATAGATGGTCCCATCGGCCAGAGCGATCGCACCCGTCCTGCGGGAAGCCGCTTGCATGTAATCGATGTAGGTCATACCTCTCCCATTTCCCATTGGGTTTGCATGTGCTTAACCTTTCTGCCTGATGGCTCGGGGGATTAGGGGCTGATCTGGCACTTCGTCAAACGCTGACTGTGCCAATACTGACAGAGAGCTGAATGGCGAGCGACGAAACGCCTTTGAATACAACCCTCCGCGAGCGGATCGACGCCGCCCTCAATGAGGCCGAAAACCGGGATCCCGACAGCGTGCGCACCCAGACGCTGCGCTTGCTCGTCTGCGCGATTCGCGACCGGGACGTGAGCGCGCGGACCCGCGGCGAATGCGATGGCTGTCCGGAAGCGGCGGTGCGCGACGTGGTCGAGACCATGGCCGTGCAATTGCGCCTCTCAGCGGACGAATATGAAGAGGCGGGTCGTATCGAGGAAGCCGAGCGCGAACGGGACGAACTTGCCGTGATCGAGAGCTTCCTGCCGACACCGCTCGATAGCGAGGCGCTCGAAACCGCCGTTCTGTCAGTGGTCGAAGAGCTTGAAGCGTCGAAGCTGAAGGATGTGGGCCGCTGCATGCAGGCCCTCAAATCGCGCTTTCCGGGACAGATCGATCCGGCCCATGCCGGCAAGTTGGTGCGTAATACACTAATGAAGCCCGCCCAACTCTAGAGCTGGCGGGCCGCAGCAGGCTAGAGGATGATCGCGCCCACTCCGGCCACCAGGCACACAACAAGGCCGCTCAACAGTTTGAGTTCGATGCTGCTAAGGCTGAAATCCGGCAGCTTGGGGCTCTCTGGCGCCCATTTGACTTCGTCCCGTCCGAACAGTTTCCTGACAATTGTCATCGGTGCCCGTCTTTCCTGTTTTGATGCCCGTCCATGACCACGCTGGCGCAAAACGCCCTCTGGCCGACGAAACCGAAGCAAGGACGATGCCGCGACAGGGGAAATACGGGCTTGCGACTGAGTTGCATTTCGCCCACTATCGTGTGAGTGGACCGATCATGGAGAGCATAAGCGATGGGCGTGACGTACAAGCGGTGGCAGACACTCGGATTGAGCATGGCATTTGCGAGCGCAGCCACCCTGGCGGCTTGCGGCGGTGAGCAGAGCGAAACCGGTGAAGGCGGCACGCCGCTCGAAGCGGGCGACGGCACTGAGATTTCCGGCGAAGCGGGCGCCATGGCCATGGGCGGCGAAGCAGGTGAGGGCGGCGAGCTTGGCGAAGGCGGAGAGGGCGGAGAAGGCGGCGAAGGCGGAGAAGCCGGGCACAGCGCATCCCTTCCAATTGAGCACCGCGTCGCGTTCATGGCCGGCCATGTCGCTGCGGGCCTCGCCCTCTATCGCGCCGGCGCGCCAGAGGAAGCAGCTCCCCATCTCCTGCACCCGGTTTCCGAAACCCATGCCAGCGAACGTGCCGGCCTGGCCGAGCTCGGCTTCGATCCTACCCCGTTCGAGGCCGTCTCAGCCGCGCTGGAGGCCGGAACGCCAGCGGAAGAGGTCGAGCCCATGCTCGCTGCGGCTGAAGCCAATATGCAGCTTTTGCAGGCATCGGCTGGCGGGGAGGTGGCAGACGTCGTCGGCTATCTCATGGACACGGTTGTCGTCGAGTACACAATCGGTGTGACGGACGGCGTGGTAACCGATGCGGGCGAGTACCAGGACGCGTTCGGCTTCGCGGTGGTCGCCTTGGACATGGTGGCCGAGACCGGCGCGGAAGAGACGATCGCCGAACTCGAAGCGCTAATCGCCCTCTGGCCCGAGGCCGGACCGCTCGCAGCGTCCACGCCCGCGCCGGTCCAGTCGGTGACTGCCCAGGCCTCGCGGGTCCAACTCACGCTGGGGGATCTCTGACGCAGGCGCGCATTATAACGCTTCCGACATTGGCGGAAACGATCTAGCGCAGGCACACCTGGCGGAAGCTTTCACCGAAATCAGTGACTGCCAGGATGCGCTTCTCGATCCGGGACCGGCGACGCACATTCCGGTCCCGCAGGACGGCCTGACACGCCTCCTGCTTCATCAGCGCTGAGTAGAACGACGCATCTGGCAGCGGCATGCCCTCAGGCTCGTGCAGCAGTTGGAGGCGGATCAAATTGTCGATATACCCCGCCATCCGGTCCGCATGCTCGCAAACCTCCACCAGCTCGCCCGGAACCACATTGCGCTGGAGCAGGCGCACCTGGTCCCGGGACGTGGTGACATAGACATTGGCCACCGGAACGAATTGTTCGGGCGGGGGCAGTTTCTGCAGGATCCGAACTTCGTCCCGGGTCACCTGTTTCAGGATCGTCAGGAAGGCGGGGTGTGCCACGCTTTCGGTCGCCCCATCCATCGACGAAGCGATCAAGGTCGCGATCTCGTCCCGCAGCGGCGAATACCGCATGGCCTCGATGGCCGGCACTGCGATCTCCATGTTCGGCCGCTTCATCTCGTCCATGTCGACACCGCGGCGGCGGAGCACGGTTTCCACTGCCCGGACGGTAAACGATTCGATTTCCGGCAGGCCCCAGACCTCGTCGGTCACGTCTTCCAGCGCGCGCTGGGGAAGCGTCGCCGGTGAGGCAGGCATCATTTCGTGCGCCCGACCCGCCGATGGTCCTTCGGCCCCGCCCACCGTTGCCCGGCGCCGACCCGGCTGCCGCTCTGGCGGGAACTGAATCTCAGGCTCATCTGCCGACATCGTGTCGCCGCCCCTCCGATCGGTCCTGCCAGCGCCCCTCGGCTTTACCCGTTGTCCGGGAGGTTCCCGCAACATCTCGCCGATCGTTAACTGGCCACTGCCTCAGTAGCGACTTAAAAAAACCGCTATGTAAAGTCTCCATGGAGACGGTCTGGAGCGGGAGAGGGCTGGAGCCCCACACCATGCGCGCCAGGCGGGGCTTAGAGTAAGGACGACAACTGGCATGCGCTGCTCCGATTGCTTCGGCGAAATGGTTGAAAATGAAGGACTAATCCAGTGCACCTCCTGTGGGCGCACCCTTCAGGCGATCCCGGAAGAACCTGAACAAAGTTTCATCGGTACGCCG
>JBCCBN010000132.1:0-8555 GCA_039034035.1 Pseudomonadota bacterium | reverse complement strand
GCTACGTACGTTCGTACGTACTCGAGAAAGTAGAGTGGACGCGGCGAAATGGAAAGACGGATCGAGAGCGGGGGTGCGTACGAGGAAAGAGCGGAGGACGAAGAAAAATGATCGGCTATGTGACGGTTGGGGCGAGGGATATTCCCAAGGCCGCGAAATTCTACGACGCGTTGGCGGGTGTGATGAACGTCCCCCGTCTGATGGGCAGCGAAGACGAGAACTTCATCGCCTGGGGCACCCAGGACGCGGCCGGCTTCGGCATTCTCAAACCGTTTGATGGCGGCCCGGTGTCGGTCGGCAATGGCGTGATGGTCGCCCTGATGGCGGAGTCGCCCGAGCAGGTGGATCAGATCTACAAAACCGCGCTTGCCAATGGCGGCACCGATGAAGGCGCGCCCGGCCCGCGCGGCGAGGGCGGGTTCTATGCCGCCTATTTCCGCGACCTGGACGGGCACAAGCTCAACGCCTTCTGCATGGTTGCACCCTCGTGAGCGTTGGGAGCGTTGAATGGGTCTGCAGGCGAGGGGGCGGGATTTGATCCGACGTCCCGGTCTGCTACCCACGCATGATGGCTTGCCGTATCTACATTGACGCCGACGCCTGCCCAGTAAAGGAGGAGACCTACAAGGTTGCCGCTCGGCATCAGGTGCCGGTCACGGTCGTGTCGAACAGCTTCCTGCGCGTGCCTCGCGACCCCGGTATCACCCAGATCGTGGTCGATGCTGGCGCCGATGTGGCCGATGACTGGATTGCCGAACGGGCCGACGCCCACAGCGTCGTGATCACGGCGGATATCCTCCTCGCGGAGCGGTGTCTCCTGTCAGGCGCGGCGGTCCTGGCGCCGAATGGCAAGCCCTTCACGGCGGCCTCGATTGGTTCGCAAGTTGCCACCCGGGCGCTGATGGACCAGCTCCGCGGATCGGGTGAGATCACCGGTGGCGCGCCGCCCTTCAGCGCGAAAGACCGGTCGGCCTTTCTCCAATCCCTCCACGAAACCCTCACCCGGCGCAGACGAAACGCGTAATCGTCTCCACCGCAATAATCTCCGACCCGACCGGCCCAGCACGGAAAGACTGCCCCATGGACCTCCTGACCCAGTTCAACGCCGACATGGCCACCTACAGCCCCGCTTGGGTTGGCATCTGGGTCAATGTGATGGGTGTGGTCCTGCTGGCGGGGGCGGTTGTCTTCAGCCCCTTTCGAGTTGAAGCCCGTTGGGTCTTGCTCGGAACGCTACTCGGTATGGTCGGTACTCTCATCGCCTACAGCCAGGTCGGCTATTCGCGCCTGCTCGGTATTGGCCATATCGTCTTCTGGACGCCCACACTGGTCTACCTGATATCCCGGAGGGACCGTTGGCGGATCGGCGAAACATGGTCGGGGAAATGGCTTGCGCTAGCGGCGGTTGTGTTCGCGATCTCCCTGGCTTTCGACTTTGTCGATCTCGCCCGCTGGCTCCTGGGTGAGCGGTCCGTGGGTGCCTGACCGGGTAATTGTCCGCCGCCCCCCTTCTCCCGCCGCAGGGCGCGAGGCTAAATGGACGCGAGCACGGCGTCGGTCATCGCCCGGGTCGATAGCGATCCGCCCAGGTCCCGGGTCCGTGCGCCATCTTCCAGCGCCTTGCCGACCGCGCCAAACAGGCGATCGGCCGCGTCCGGCGCGTCCAGCGACCAGCGCAGCGCCATTTCCAGCGACAGGATCGCCGCGCACGGATTGGCGATCCCTTCGCCGGCAATATCGGGGGCAGACCCATGCACCGGCTCGAACAGGCCCGGCGTGCCCGGTGCCCCGATCGCCGCTGATGGCAACATTCCGATGGAACCGGTCAGCATCGCGGCGGCATCGGACAGGATGTCGCCGAACAGATTACCGGCCAAGATCACGTCGAACTGTTTCGGCGCGCGCACCAATTCCATGGCGCAGGCATCGGCATACATATGCGACAGGGTAACGCCGTCACCGTGTGAGCCGTGGAATTTGGTCACTTCCCCGCGCCAGAACAGGCCCGTCTCCATGACGTTGGCCTTCTCGACCGAGCAGACCCGGCGGCCCCGCCCCCGGGCCACATCGAACGCGACCCGGCTGACGCGTTCGATTTCCTCCGCAGTGTAGACCGATGTGTCGAACCCTCGAACCCCTGGCTCGATGCCACGGGGCTGGCCGAAATAGACGCCGCTGGTCAGCTCCCGGACGATCATGATGTCCAGGCTCTCGACCAGATCAGGCTTCAGGGACGATGCGCCCACAAGGGCGGGAAAACAGAAGGCTGGCCGCAAATTGGCGAACACATCCAGGCCGGTGCGCAGCGCCAGCAGGCCCGCTTCAGGTCGGTGTTCGCGGGCCACATCGGCCCATTTCGGTCCGCCCACTGCGCCTAGCAGAATTGCATCGGCCGCCTTCGCCGCTGACAGCGTGTCGCCCGTTAGCGGCACGCCGTGGGCATCGAGCGAAGCGCCGCCCACAAGCCCGGTCTCGATTTCAAGGCCGGGCACCAGGGCCTTAGCCACCCGCGCCGCCTCGGCGGCGACTTCGGGGCCAATGCCATCGCCGGGCAGGAGCAACAGGGTTTGGCTCATCGGTCAGACATCCCGCGTTTCGGCGACGGCATGGGCGCGCAGGGAACGTTCGACAAACGCCACATCCCGCAGCGCGGCCCGCCACGGCTCCATGTGCGCCTGCGTGAAATGACTGTCCAGCGCGTCCCAGCTGGCCCAGCGCTCCAATACTCGCATGATGCACGGGTCGAGCACGTCTATGGAATAGGTGTAGTCGATACAGCCGGCTTCGCCGCGGCTGGCCTCGATCTGGGCTTCTGCAGCGGCCCGGACCCGTTCGAAATCGCCCGGGTCGGCCATGCGCACATGCCCTTCAACAATAATCATGAGCGGGCTCCCTCCAGCCACGGCGTGGTTAGTCGGCGCTTGGTTTCAAAGTCCGAAATCGCCGCGTCTGCTGAAAGGCTCTGGCCGATTTCGTCCAGGCCGGCCAACAGATTGGCCTTCCGCCCGCCATCGATCTCGAAGGTGTGTTCGGTGCCGTCGGGCGTGCTGATGGTCTGGGTGGCAAGATCCACCGTGAACACGCTGTTGGCGCCGCCGGCCTGCTCGGCGAGAGCGTTGCAGATTTCGGCGGGAAGGGCGATGGGAAGGATGCCGTTCTTGAAGCAATTGTTGAAGAAGATGTCGGCAAAGCTCGGTGCGATGACGCAGGCGATCCCCTGGTCCAGCAGGGCCCACGGCGCATGTTCGCGGGACGAGCCACAGCCGAAATTCTCACCGGCGACCAGGATTTCGGCAGACCGGTAGGCGGGCTTGTTCAGCACGAAATCCGGATCAGGGGTGCCATCGGCCAGCGTTTTCAATTCGTGGAACAACCCCTCAGAAAGGCCTGTCCGTTCGGTTGTCTTCAGGAACTGTTTCGGGATGATCATGTCGGTGTCGACATTCACCATCAGCTTGCCCTGGTCGGTCAGCGGCGCGGCCGTGGCGCGGAGGGTCGAGAACGGTTTCATGCCCTCGCTCTAGCGCGCAGCGTGAGCGATGAACAGGGTCGGCACGCCGAGGTGACCGTCCCGAAGCGTAAACACTTCGCTGCCCGGCTTGCGCCCGGTCCGCACCTCCGAGACATTGAGGCCTGCCCGCGCCAGCCGCTCATGGGCGGCGCCGATATCGTCGGTTGCCCAGGTCAGGCCGTAGAATGTGTCCTCGCCTGTCGGCGCTGTGGTATCATCCAGCCGAGAGACGACTTCGAAAGTCAGGCCGCCCGTACGAAAGAACAGGAACCGGGTGTTCCATTCGGGCGCCGTCCGGTCGAGGGCGAGGCGGAGGCCCAGCCGCGCACCATAGAGGGCGGCGGCGCGGTCGGGGTTGGGTGTGTTGATCACGATATGGTCGAGGTTGGCGACGTCACCGGGTGCGGGCGCCTGGGTTGGCAGGCCCACGCTACGGTCGGCGATGACGAAAGTCCGTATCCCGGCGGTTGCCTGGTCGTCACAGCGGAAGCGGCGCCAATTCATGGCCTGGCCCGTCGGGGTGTCGGCGCTGGACCCGGCCGTGATGTCGGACGGCGCGAGCCCCCGCCGGCCCAGAGCGCGGTGGGTCTGGTCGATGTCGGCCGTGGCGAAGGCGATAGAGGCGAGGCCCGGCCCGGTACTGTCGAGGATGTCGCGCAGGCGCTTGCCAACGGGCCCATCGCGTCCGGGTCTGCCACCCGCTGGCGCCATCAATTCAAGCGCGGTATTGCCCACGCGGAACAGCGCTGTTTCTGTCCCATCGTCGTCGTTCACCGAGCGCCAATCGGCGGCCCGGCCCATGATCGTCTCATAGGCGGCGACCCCGGCCTCAATATCGGGGCAGATGAGAACGAAATGGTCGAGCCCTGTAATCATGGCGCGATGGTTTCACCGAACGGGACCGGGGTCCAGCCTTCTGCCCGCATGTTGCCGAGCGGGCGCCTTTGCGCGCCGGTTTCGTCGAAATTCGCAGGGTCCAGCCAAGCCGAAAGCGCCGCTGAGATAGCGGGCCAATCGGCGTCAATCATCGCGTACCAGGCGGTGTCCCGGTTTTCGCCTTTGACGACCATGTCGTTGCGAAAGACGCCTTCGAAGGCAAAGCCCAACCTGTCGGCGGCCCGGCGCGAGGCGAGATTTGCATTGTTGCACTTCCATTCGTAGCGTCGATAGCCGAGATCGTTGAAGGCGTGCGCGGCCATAAGGGCCATCGCTTCGGTTGCTTCCGCCGTGCGTTGCAGGCGCTGGCCGAAAGCGACGCAGCCAACTTCGCAGCTCCCATGGGCTTCCCGGATCCGTAAATAGGACGCCGTGCCCAGGATCGCCCCATCAAGGCTGGACCGGATCACCAGCGTCTCCCAGCCCTGACTGCGGCGGAGGTGTTCGAACGCCTGGGAAAAGGCGTCCAGTGTGCCGAACGGACCGAAGGGCATGTAGGTCCAGAGGCCTTCATTGCCGGGCCCGTCCACCGCTTCGAACAGGCCGTCAGCATGGGGCGCCCAGTCCAGCGGCTCCAGCCGGACGCGCCGGCCTTCCAGCGCGACGAGGCCGGGCCGCTCCCGTGGGGTCCACTGGCTGAGATCGTCCATGGCGCCGGCTACCCGATCACGCCGGTGACGGCCGCGCGAGCCGCGAGGGTTGGGCTCATTAGGTGGGTCCGTCCGCCGCGGCCCTGGCGGCCTTCGAAATTCCGGTTAGACGTCGACGCGCAGCGCTCTCCGGGGCTGAGAATGTCGGGGTTCATGCCCAGGCACATGGAACAGCCCGGTTCGCGCCACTCGAAGCCGGCCTCCAGGAACACGCGGTCCAGCCCTTCTTCTTCGGCTTGCGCGCGCACCAGGCCCGAGCCTGGCACCACCATTGCCCGAACGCCATCGGCAACCTTTGCGCCCGAAGCGATCTCGGCGGCCGCCCGCAAATCCTCGATCCGGGAATTGGTACAGCTGCCGATGAAGACGCGCTGCACCGGCGTGCCGGCAATCGGGGCTCCGCCCTCCAGCCCCATATAGCGCAGCGCCCGCTCGGCGGCGGTTCGCCTGGTGGGATCGGTGAAGTCTTCCGCGCGCGGGATGGGCGCCGAAAGCGGGATCGCCTGTTCGGGGCTGGTGCCCCAGGTGACGGTGGGTTCGACCTGGGCGGCATCCACCTCGATGATCGCGTCCCAACCGGCATCATCGTCGCTGTACAGGGTTTCCCAATAGCGCTGCGCCACTTCCCAGGCGCCGGCCTTCGGTGCCGAGGGTCGGCCTTGCATGTAAGCGTAGGTGGCCTCGTCCGGGGCGATCAGGCCAGCCCGCGCGCCCCCTTCGATGGAGAGATTGCACAGCGTCATCCGCCCTTCCATCGACAGGGCCCGGACGGCCTCGCCGCGATACTCCATGACATGGCCCGTGCCGCCGGCCGTGCCGATGGCCGCGATCAGGTGCAGCGCGAGATCCTTGGCAGTCACCCCCTTCGGCAGGGAACCCGAAACGTCGACGGCCATGTTCTTCGTCTTCCGCGCCCGCAGGGTCTGGGTCGCCAGCACATGCTCTACTTCTGATGTGCCGATGCCATGGGCCAGCGCCCCGAAGGCGCCATGGGTCGAGGTGTGGCTGTCGCCGCAAACAATGGTCATGCCCGGTTGGGTCCGGCCTTGCTCGGGTCCGATGACGTGCACGATCCCATTGCGCAGATCGCCCATGGGGAAGAATTCGATCCCATGTTCGGCCACGTTCCGCGTCAGTGCTTCGAGCTGGGCCCGGGCGGCGGCATCGCTGACGCCGGAAAGGCCCTGGGCCTGGTTCTCGGTCGGGGTGTTGTGGTCGGCCACCGCAAGGGTCAGGTCCGGACGGCGCACCGCCCGGCCCGCCGCTTTCAGCCCGGCAAAGGCTTGGGGCGTGGTCACCTCATGGATCAGGTGCAGGTCGATATAAAGGAGCGCTTCACCGGATGCGGGGTCCTGATGGACCAGGTGTGCGTCCCAGATCTTGTCGTAAAGGGTCTTGCCAGTCATGCCTGTCTCTTCATTTCGCCGGACATGACCAGCCCGGCGCTCGCTTGGCAACCGGTGGGGTCACCGGAACCGGTGGCGGCGCCGGGAATTCGCACTGCGGGAAAAAGACGCGCATTCGACGAATATCCGATCCGGTGTGGCAGACATGCATAAACCGCTGTCACCACTGCAGTCTTTTGCCTCCGTCACGCCCTTGTGACGGCAAATTTTGTGTCTTTCTGCAGCGCAGGGTCACTTGCGCCTTGGAGACGCCTAATCTTCAATCCATGTTGACCTAAGGATAAGTTACCGGGGCCGTTCGGAGCCAAGGAGGGACACCACTTCGGACGGAAGGGCGCACAGAAAGGAAGCTCGCCATGGATCTGTTCACAAAGTTTGCCGAAGACTACAGCCGGACGAAAGTCGAGGAGCTGTCGCTCCAGGACTATCTCCTTGGCTGTCGCGAGGACCCGTCGATGCGTGCGACGGCGGCCGAGCGGATGGTCAATGCCATCGGCGAACCGGAACTGATCGACACCGCCAGGGACCAGAGGCTCGCCCGCCTGTTCCTGAACCGCACCATCAAACTCTATCCCGCGTTCCGGGAAATGTTTGGCATGGAAGAAACGATCGAGCGGATCGTCGGCTTCTTCCGCCATGCTGCGCAGGGCCTCGAAGAGCGCAAGCAGGTGCTCTACTTGCTTGGCCCCGTGGGCGGCGGCAAGTCGACCCTCGCAGAGAAGCTGAAGGCGCTGATGACCCAGGAGCCGATCTACGTCCTGAAGGCCGGCGATGAAATCTCTCCCCTGTTCGAAAGCCCACTGGGCCTCTTCGATGCCGACCGGATCGGCGACGTGCTCGAAGACAAGTACAACATCCCCAAACGGCTTCTGCGCGGACCGGCCTCGCCCTGGGCGGTGAAGCGGCTGGATGAGTTCGACGGCGACATCCGCAGATTCTCGGTTGTGAAGCTCTACCCTTCCCGCCTCCGCCAGGTCGGCATCGCCAAGACCGAGCCGGGCGACGAGAACAATCAGGATGTGAGCTCCCTGGTCGGTAAGCTCGATATCCGCAAGCTCGAACACCTCTCCCAGAATGACCCGGATGCCTACAGCTTCTCCGGCGGGCTTAACCGGACGACCCAGGGCTTGCTGGAATTTGTCGAGATGTTCAAAGCCCCGATCAAGGTGCTCCACCCCCTGCTGACCGCGACCCAGGAAGGCAGCTATGTCGGCACCGAGAATATCGGCGCGATGCCCTATAATGGCGTCATCCTCGCCCACTCGAACGAAAGTGAGTGGCGCCAGTTCAAGCACAACAAGAACAATGAAGCCTTCCTCGACCGGATCTCCGTCATCAAGGTGCCCTATTGCCTGCGGGTGACCGAAGAAGCCGAGATCTACGGCAAGCTGCTGGCCCATTCAGACCTGGCCGAAGCGCCTTGCGCGCCGGAAACCCTCGAGATCATGGCCCGTTTCTCGGTGCTGACCCGGCTCAAGGAGCATGAGAATTCAAGCCAGTACTCGAAAATGCGCGTCTATGACGGCGAGAGCCTGAAGGACACTGATCCCAAGGCCAAGTCGATGCAGGAGTATCGCGACGAAGCCGGCCCGGATGAGGGCATGGAAGGGATTTCCACCCGGTTTGCCTACAAGGTCCTGTCGGAAACCTTCAACCATGACGTGGATGAAGTGGCCGCCGACCCGGTTCACCTGTTCTACGTGCTCGACCGGGCGATCCGGCGCGAGCAGTTCCCTGAAGAGACCGAGGACACCTATCTCGACTATATCAAGGGTGATCTGACCAAACGCTATGTCGAGTTCATCGGCTTCGAGATCCAGAAGGCCTATCTGGAGAGCTATTCGGACTACGGCCAGAACCTGTTCGACCGATATATCGCCTATGCCGATGCCTGGATCGAGGACCATGACTACAAGGACCCCGACACCGGCCAGATGTTCGACCGGGACGTTCTGGAGGCTGAACTCTCCAAGCTGGAAAAACCGGCCGGGGTGACCAATCCCAAGGATTTCCGCAACGAAGTCGTCAAGTTCGTGCTCCGCGCCCGGGCCG
>JBCCBN010000131.1:0-8668 GCA_039034035.1 Pseudomonadota bacterium | reverse complement strand
TCGCCAATAGTGCCGGTATTGGCCGCCTTGCTGACCGCCTCTGCGATCCGCTCAACCACTTCGGCTGAACAGGCCACTTCCACTTTCACTTTCGGCAAGAGGCGCACCTCATATTCGGCGCCTCGGTAGACTTCGGTCTTGCCCTGCTGGCGTCCATATCCGCGGACTTCCGAGACAGTCAGCCCGTCGGCGCCAGTTTCTGACAAGGCGTCGAGGACGGCGTCGAGCCGGCTGGGCTTAAAGATCGCTGTGACAAGCTTCATCGCTGGCCCCTGTTCTGCTTCTGATAGAGTAGTGACGCGAACGTTCGCGCGGGTCAAATCGGGCTATTTCGGTGCCCGGTCGCGCCCCCGAGCCGCCCGATCCATAGGCAGCACCGCCGCACCTTTGGGCGTTGGCAGAGCGTTGAAGGCCGTGGCGACAGCACCGCCCGGCTCGATATAGAGGCGCTTTACCGCTTCGACGAGCACGACGCCGCCCAAGGCCGGGGCGACCCATTCGCCGATCCGCTCCCAGCCCTCCGCTGCGGCGGTGACCAGGGACTGGTCCAAGGGGGGCATGAACAAGGCATGGGTGCTGGCGGTGACCTGGAAGCTGCCATCGGACAGGAAGCTCACCAATTGGCGGCGGGTCCACGGGCGGCCATGGCCGAAGGGGGTCCGCTCTGCCAGAGCCCAGAGGCCGCGGCGATTGGCGGTGGCGACAACGATGCGCCCCTCGGGCGCCATGACCCGCCAGATTTCCCGGCGCAATGCCCGGGGACTTTCCGCCTCTTCCAGCCCATGCAGCAGGATCACCCGGTCAAACAGGCCATCGGCGAAGGGCAGCCGGTCTGGCGGAGCGATGACGGTCGCATTGCCGCGCCCGGTGGCGTCCCAGCGAAAATGCCCGCCGGCATCGGGGATCACGGTGGCGCAGCGGCGCGCGGTGGCAGCAAACGGTTCGAGCACGGGCATGGGAAAGCCGATACCGAGCACTGAAAGCTGGTCGGCCTGGCCCCAGATATCGGACATCCGGCGGGCCAGCAGTCGCCCGGCCGCCTCGCCGAGGCCGGAATTGTAGAACCGGTCGATGGAAACTGTGTCCTGACGCATGGCCCTATCTTATGATACGCGTTGGCAAACGCACAGTAAAAGACGAAACATGCTCGAAATTCATCAGTTCCCCTGCCTCAACGACAATTACGGTTTCCTCGCCCATGACACCGAAAGCGGGGAGACCGCGGCGATCGATACGCCCGATGCCGACCGCTATCTCGCTGAAGCGGCAGCCAGGGGCTGGTCAATATCCCAGATCTGGAACACCCATTGGCACCCAGACCATGCCGGCGGGAACGCCAGGATCAAGGATGAGACCGGCTGCCTGATCGTGGGGCCGCAAGGGGAGGCGCCGAAAATTCCGGGCATCGACCGGGCTGTGGGTGGCGGCGACACGGTCACGCTCGGCAGTCTCGAAGCAGACGTGATCGACGTGCCGGGCCATACGTTGGGCCATATTGCCTATCATCTCCCCCTCGCCCAGACCGCCTTTGTGGGCGATGCGCTGTTCGCGCTGGGCTGTGGCCGTGTGTTCGAAGGCGACATGGCGATGATGTGGAAGAGCCTGACCCGGCTCAAGGCGCTGCCGGCTGAGACGGTGGTCTATTGCGCCCATGAGTACACCCAGGCCAACGCCCGCTTTGCCGAAACGGTGGAACCGGGCAATGCCGCCCTGATGGCTTATGTCAACGAGATCGACACCAAGCGGGCCGCTGGCGAATGGACCGTGCCGACCACGATCGGGCAGGAACTGGCGACCAATCCCTTCCTGCGCGCCGATGAGGCCGGCCTGCAATCGGCCATGGGCCATCCTGGCGATGCGGTGGCGACCTTTGCGGAGATCCGTGGCCGGAAAGACCGGTTCTGATGGGCGCCATCTCCGGCGACCTTGGCGCGCGGGAGATTATTCGCCTGCTCGACATGGCACCCCATCCTGAAGGCGGCCACTATGCCGAGACGTTCCGCTCTCCGGTGGAAGGGGCCCGTCGGGCCGCGATGACCGCGATCTACTATCTGCTACAGGCCGATGAAGTGTCGGCTTGGCACCGGGTGGATGCTGATGAAGCCTGGCTGTGGCAGGCGGGCGGGCCGATATCGCTAACGCTTTCGCCGCCCGATGGGATGGGGGCAAAACCGTACGTGCTGGGACCCGACCTGCGAAGCGGACAACGCCCGCAAAGGGTGGTTCCAGCGGGCCATTGGCAGACCGCCGAGACGCTGGGCGCGTGGACGCTGGTGAGTTGTATCGTGGCGCCGGGGTTTCAGTTTGACGGCTTCGAACTGGCGCCGGCCAATTGGCGTCCGGAGGTCTGATCCCATGGCCGAGACCGCACCCGACCCGCTGCCGCCGAACACCGTTCGGGCGACCCTGATCCCCGGCGCCAATGTCGATCCGGCTGACCATATCCGCACCGCCCGGCCCACCCGCGAGTGGATGGACCAGGTGCCGCAGAAATATGTCTATCGGTGCATCCCGCTGATCGCGGCGAACACGATGGGCTGGGAAATCCTGAACCCGGTCGATGCCACCGCCACCTGGTCGGGCGGGGCCATGAACACCGATGTGCAGGTCCAGCAAGCCAGCCCGAGCGGGTTTGGCGCGGTCAGCCATTTCGGGGCTGGCATGGTAACGTTTTACGTGCCGTTCCTGTTCCGCACCTCGCCGGAGTTGGGCCTGTTGGTCACCGGGCCGGCCAATCATGACCGGGCTGACCGGGTGCCGCTGGAGGCATTCGTTCGCACCGACTGGCTGCCCTTCCCGTTCACGATGAACTGGCGGATCACCGAACCGGGCCGCCCCGTGGCGTTCAAGGCCGGTGAGCCGATTGCCCGGGTCATGCCCTTCCCGCTGGCCCTTCTGGAAGAGACGACGCTGGAGATCACCGAACTAACCGACGATCCGGCGTTCACCCGCGCCGTGGAAGCGTTTGGCCAGGCTCGGGCGCGCAATGCGCAGAAAGCGCAAGCGGATGTGACGGCCTGGCTGGCGGGCGGGGCCAAACCGACGGGCGATGGCGTCTGGAACCAGCAATATGTGAAGGCGAAAGGGTCCGGCGAACCCGGCTTTGCCCCGCACCAGACCGTGTTTCACCTCAAGGACCCCGAAGACAAGCGCGGCGGCTAGATCAAACTTACCCTCGGCGGAGTCGATCTTCGGTTTGACCCGTTCACGGCGTTTGGCGCTCGCCGAAAACGAAAGCGTCTTAGAGCTTCCGCGCGCCGACCAGGATCGCGCAGCCCTGGGCTTGCTGCCGGCGTTCGTTGAGCGCCGGGACCGACTTGCCCCAGAGGTGCATGATATTGTCCGGATTGGTAGCCATGTCGCACCGGAACACAGGCTCACCGTCAAAAATGTCGCCCACCGGTTCGCAGACCCCCTCGCGCTGGGCCCAGCTCCGATAGACTTCGAACAGGCGGGAAGCGGCGGGCATGGGCGTCTCGCCGAGGTACATGTCGATCGCATGCAGCCAAAGCCCGCCCGGTTTCAGGATGCGCATGCCGTCATCGAAGAACGCATCGAGATTGGCGAGGGGGATGTGCTCAACCACGGAGATCGAGAAGACCACATCAAACCGGCCCGCTTCGAGCCTTGGGTCATGGTCGCCGAGATAGGCGTCGACCGTTTCGGCGCCCTCGATGGTCTGCACCGTTTTGGGGCCGTTACCGACGCCTTCGAACCGCTCAACATTGGTGCAGTGATTGGTCTCCGCCAGGGTGCCGAGGACCCGGGAATGGCCCCCGCCGATTTCGGCGATATGCTTGCCGGTCATGGATTGGAGCTGGCTGTAGATCGCCAGGTCCTGGACCGTTTTCATATGGTAGAAGGTGCCGGCCTGGATCGGTTTCGCCCAGGGCTCGTCGAACCAGGTCCACAGCGCGGGCTTTCGGACAAAATCGAACATGGATATCGTATAACCGCGCCGGGCACCTGTGTGGATAGCCGGCGCGTTTGAGCCTCTGACAAGTGCCCTAGCTGGCGATATATTGGGCGCCGTTCACCGTCATGGTGGCGCCATTGATGAAGGCCGCGTCCTCGCTGGCGAGATAGGCCACCATGGAGGCGATTTCTTCAGGCTTGCCGAGCCGGCCATTGGGGATGCCGGCAATGATCCCGTCCAGCACTTCGGGCTTCATCGCCTGGAGCAGTTCGGTGTCGATGTAGCCCGGTGCCACGCAGTTGGAGGTTATGCCCTTCTTCGCGCCCTCATAGGCCAGCGCGCGGGTGAAGCCGATCAGGCCAGCCTTGGCAGCGGAATAGTTCGCCTGGGTGAACTGTCCCTTCTGGCCGTTGATCGAGGAGATGTTGATGATCCGCCCGAAGCCGCGCTCACGCATGCCGCCCCAAACCTGGTGCGTGCAGTTGAACGCGCTGTCGAGATCGACATTGATGACTTCGTCCCCCTGGGCTGTGGTCATCTTGTGGAAGGGCGCATCGCGGGTGATGCCGGCATTATTGACGAGCACATCGACCGGGCCAAGCTCGGCCTCGATCTTGGCAAGGCCAGCGCCGACATCATCATAGTCGCCGACATTGAATTTGAAGCACCTGACACCGGTTTCCTGTTCGCAGATGCGAGCGGCCTCTTCATTGCCGCCAAAGTTGGCCGCGACCGCATAGCCCTTCGCCTTCAGGGTTTCCGAGATCGACCGCCCAATGCCTCGGGTTCCGCCGGTGACCAGTGCGATTTTCGTCATTTCATTCCCTCCCATGGGTGCTTGTTTTTGCAGTCGATAGACTCTGTTAATGAAGACTTACGAGGGTGCATGGCACCCGATTGAACAGCCCCCTTGATCCAACGCGGTTTGCACCGCAACATAGGCGATCAGGGGAAATCACCTGCGGCAAGGATAATCCATGGCGAAGAAACAGAAACCCGACGGCCCGATTATCATCAAGAAGTACGCTAACCGAAGGCTGTACGATACGTCGACCTCTTCCTACGTCACGCTCGATCATTTGTCGGACCTGGTGAAGAAGAACGCCGATTTCGAAGTGCGCGACGCCAAGACCGGCGAGGACCTGACCCGGGCCGTACTAACCCAGATCATCTATGAGAACGAGACCAAGGGCGAAGGCGCCCTGCCGCTGAATTTCCTGCGCCAGCTGATCGGCTTCTATGGCGGCGGCAGCCAGACCTTCCTGCCAGCCTGGCTGGACATGTCGATGAATTCGTTTGCCGAGAGCCAGGAACGGCTGCGTACCGTGATGGGCGGGGCCAATCCGATGGCGCTGTTCGAAGACCAGGCCCGGCGGAACATGGCGATGTTCGAGAACACGCTGAAAGTGTTCAATCCCGCCATGCAAACCGCAGAGACCGACGTCACGCTGCCCGATGGCGATGTGGGCAAACCGGCCCGGAACGTCGCAGGTGCCAATGGGGCGACTGGCGCGAACGCTGAAGAGCTGAGCGAGGCGGAGCAGATGCTTGCCAAGATGCACGCGCAAATGGCGGAAATGCAGAAACAGCTCGAAACGCTCGCGAAGAAGTAGCGCGCGGCCCGCGCTGCCCTGGCTGGTGGACGGTTGGGAAGCGGCTTTGCGCATCCTTCGCTAACCGCGGTGCCCCTCCCTACGACCCGGCGCAACTCTGTGTGAGCTTTGGTCGAATGGGGATTATACCACCGGTTCGGCGCCCGGGGACAGAAATGGGGACAGGAACGAAAAAGCCGCGTCCCGTTCGGCCGCGGCTTTTTGTTATTGGAGCGCCTCCTCATCAGGGAGACGGGGCTGGCCCGGTTAGCCGGTGAAACCTTCACCCACGGCAAAGTCGCGCCGGGCAGAGACAATGGTCACGACCACACCGGCGAGTACGTCGAGTAGGGTCATGATGGTGAGGATGAAGAACACCGATGTGGCAAAGTTTGGCAGCAGCAGGAACTCGATCAGGCAGACGATGAACAGGATCATCGAAACGGCATGGTTCATGATCGTCGCCGTGCCGGTGGACGTGGATTTGAGAATCTCGATGAAGAGCAGGCCGATGGCCAGCAGTAGCAGCGCGTCACCATTGGTGAGTTCCCACGAGACGCCCGAGATCATCGGCAGGGACATGAAGGAGGTGCTGAGTTCATCGATCAGCGGTGCCAGGCCCTGGGCCTGGACGGCGAGGTCGCCATCGGCCGATCCGCCGGAAAACACGAAGGCGATGAGATTGTAGATCACCACTGGGATCACCAGCAGTGGGAAAACTGAAAACAAGGCGCGCACGACACCACTCCTCTTGTTGCCTGGACCGCCATTCTGGCCGGCCCCTTGCCGCTTTTCTTCGAGTCGGGCGGCTGCGGCCATCCCGAAGATCTTTCCGCTGTCGACCATGGAGGGCCTCTCTGAACAGGGTTATGAGCCCGTTACCTGATTTGCCGGGCGAATGCGAGGCCAATCGCCAGCGATGGGCCAATGGGCCGGCCCGCGCTCGCTTGCCAGGTGGGTTTGGCCAGCGTAGCCCTGCCCTATGGCTGACCGTCTCTTGTTTCCGACCCTGCTGCACCACGTAGCGCTGTCCGATGGGGCGCTTCTGGCCGAGCTTGAGGCGTCGGTCTGGATGGTCGAGGATGGCGATCGTGCCGGCCATGCCTGGAGCGAGGGGGAAGGCTATCCGGGCTATACCTCCTATGCGTCGCTGGACGACTTGCCGGTTCGCGCGCCCGCTTTTGCAGCCCTGGTCGAGCGGCTGGACCAGGAAGCGGCCGCGTTTGCCGCAGCGCTTGGCTGGGATCTTTCCGGCCAGAGCCTGGCGCTGGAAAACATGTGGATCAATATCCTCGCGCCAGGCGGCATGCATTCGGGGCATATCCATCCGGGCAATGTCATTTCCGGGACAATCTATGTGGCCATGCCGGAGGGAGCTGGCGGGCTGAAGCTGGAGGACCCGCGACTGCCGCTGATGATGGCAGCGCCGCAACTGGCGGAGGGGGCCGATGAGCGGCTGCGTCGGTTTGTGTATATCGACCCCGAACCCGGCGACATCCTGATGTGGGAAAGCTGGCTGCGCCATGAAGTGATGGCCCATCAGGGCGAAGACCCGCGTGTTTCGATCAGTTTCAACTATGGGCTCGCGGCCGGGGTGCGCGATTTGCATCCTTGATGCGACGCCTGCCTGCTTGACGCCAATGCTGCAGCGCGCAACGACAGGACACCGAGTAGAAGGGACGCCCCATGGACATCAGCAAGATTTCGGTTGGCCAGAACCCGCCGGACGACCTCAATGTGATTATCGAAGTGCCGCTGGGGGGCGAGCCGATCAAGTATGAGATCGACAAGGCGTCGGGCGCCATGTTTGTCGACCGGTTTCTCTACACGTCGATGCGCTATCCCTGCAATTACGGCTTTGTGCCCCATACGCTGAGCCTGGATGGGGACCCGATGGACGTGATGGTCGTTGGCCAGCGGGCGCTGGTGCCCGGCGCGGTGGTGCGCGCGCGGCCGGTGGGCGTTCTGCTGATGGAGGATGATGGCGGAGTGGATGAGAAGATCCTGGCCGTGCCGCATTCCAAGCTGACCCGGTTCTACGAGACAGTGAACACCTATACCGACCTGCCGGAGATCCTGGTCGAGCGGATCATCCACTTCTTCACCCATTACAAGGACATGGAGCCGGGCAAATGGGTGAAGGTCGAGGGGATTGAGGGGGTGGACACCGCCCGCAAACTGATCGGCGAGGCGATCGAGCGGGCAAAATAGTCGCCGCCAGCACGGGCGGCCGCCGTGCCGGGGGATGGCGCGTCGGTGTTGGGGCTGTGTTTTTTCTGGCTTGGCGGCGGATCTAGGGGTCCGGAAGGGGAAGGCTCGCCCGACTGTGGCGGCGCGGCGCAGTGTGACCGGCGCGCCGGGACCGGGGCAGGATGATCCAGTTCAGGGCGAGGATGTGGAGTTCGCGCACGAGCGCCGGGCATGGCGCGTGCTCGCGGGCCGGCGCGGCGCCCGACAGCTCGCCCGCATAGGCGCCGGTGACAAAAAAGAGCGCGTCTTTCCAGTCGGGCCTGGCTCGGGGGTAGACCGTTTCGATGATCCGGAGGGTGCCGAAGGGGCCCACTTCATACGCAATATCGAGGCAGCCGCCCGCAAACAGCGCCGCCGCCTGCCGGCGGAACAGCACAATGGCCAGCACAAAGACAGGCCGGAACAGCGGCCAGACGGCCTCCTTGTATCGGTCGAAGATCGGATCATTGAACATCACCCCGCGAGTATGACGCCGCGCGAATTCGGTCGGATAAGTTTTTGTGTGGGGGTGTTCAGAGGGCCGCGGGGGGACTTCCGGGCGATGCGGAGATGGAATACTGGGGGCCGATCATGAACGCACGAGAAATTGGACGTTCGCGATTCGGGCGAGACAGTCACGCGCTTCCCCTCATTAGACCGCTGCAACGGGCGCATTTTGAGACATTAGCATCCGACGTCCGCTCCGACGTGATCTGGCCCTTACTCGCCATTGAGGTCGTGGGAAAAAGCGTCTTCCTCCGTAGCTAAAGCGGACGTTAGCCTTACGTCCATTTCTTGCAAATCACCACAACTAAAAGTCGGCATTTTAGCTTGGTAGTACGAGCGCATATTGAACCACTCGTGACCAATAGTGGAGCATTGACACACTATATACGGAAGAAGCGCAAGAGGGGCGCGACGCCTTTCTCGA
>JBCCBN010000130.1:0-8837 GCA_039034035.1 Pseudomonadota bacterium | reverse complement strand
GAACGAGACGGTGTGGAAGGCCACATTGTCCTTGCCCATGAACTGGACGTATTCCACCGCCTCGGCACCAGCGTCGGTGCGCCACCAGGACTGCCAGTCCCCGCCCGATTGAGCGGCCCACTCCTGGGTCGCCGCGATATACTCCACCGGTGCGTCGAACCAGACATAGAACACCTTTTCCTCAAACCCGGGTCGGATCGACCCGTCCGGCAAGGTCACCGGCACCCCCCAATTGAGGTCCCGCGTGATCGCCCGGTCGCGCAGGCCCTCATCGAGCCATTTCAACGCGATGGACCGGGCAAGCTGGGGCCAGTCGGTCGAGGCTTCGACCCAGGCGCGGATCGCGGCCTGCATCTTCGACTGTAACAGGAACAGGTGCGCTGTTTCACGGATCTCGATCGCGCGGCTGCCGGAGACGGCCGAGTACGGCTCAATCAGGTCCACGGGATCGAGCAGCCGTCCGCAATTATCGCACTGGTCACCGCGCGCCTTCTCATAGCCGCAATGGGGGCAAGTGCCTTCGACATACCGGTCAGGCAGGAAACGGCCATCATCGACACTGTAGACCTGTTTCGATACCCGTTCCTCAAGCAGGCCTTCGGCTTCAAGGGCATGGGCAAATTGCTGGGTAAGCGCGGCGTTCTCGGCGCTGGAAGACCGGCCGAACCAGTCATAAGAGAGCGCGAAACCCTTTCCAGCTGCGCGCTGGATTTCGTGCTGCTCATCGCAATAGGCGCGCACGTCCAGCTTGGCGGCCTGGGCGGCCAATTCGGCTGGGGTGCCATGCTCGTCGGTGGCGCAGACATAGAGCACGTCGTGGCCCTGTAGCCGCTGGAACCGGGCATACACATCGGCTGGCAGCATCGATCCGGCGAGATTGCCGAGATGCTTGATGCCATTAATGTAGGGCAGGGCTGAGGTGATCAGGATGCGGCGGCGGGGGCCTGTGGGATGCGTCATGTGTCACTCTTCTGCCGGCCGGGCTTGGGCCGATGAACCTTTGATGGCTCCTCATACCCTGACCCGGCAGAAAGAAAAGAAACGAAGCGGGCGCCGCGCCCCCCGCCCGCACCTGGTCGGTGACCCTAGCCGACAGCTCCGGGCGCAACGGCGGAGATACGCACATCCACGCGGCGCGCCACCGGCAGGCCAATGTCCCGGCTCGCGACGGTGATTGGTGCCGTTTCATTGGGGGCTGTCCCACGGCCGGCGACCAGTCCATGCTGCACAAGCGCGGCCTCCACGCTGGTTTCACGTTGGCCTGACAGTGGGATACGCTGGTGCTTGGTGTCCGATGCGAGGTGGATCGCCCGGGTTTCCACGCCGGAAATGGCGCACCCTTCCAGGCTTTCAGCGACCCCTTCCAGGGCGGCATCGGCCTGCGGCGTCAGGGCCGGGGAGCCGGGCTCGAAATAGATGGACACGTTGACGGCATCGCAGATCGGAGACGCTTCATAAATGGCGCTGGGCGGTGGCGAGGCGATTGCCGTACCGGCCAGGCCGGAGAGGGCAATCAGGGTGGCAATGGCAGGATGCATGGGACGCTCCGTATTGGCTACGGGGCGAAAGTGTCGGGCATTTCTGTTCGAAATGTGCTCGCCTGATGGGGGAATAAGGCGTCTTCTGGAAATTCATGGGACAGGCCCGCCGGGCGCGGCAGGGCCCGATGATTGTCGGCGCTTGCCCTTTCTGCTCGTCCGGCGTATTTCGCCCTCTCCTGTGCCGCCTTAGCTCAGCTGGTAGAGCGGCTGATTTGTAATCAGCGGGTCGGCGGTTCGAGTCCGTCAGGCGGCACCATTTTTGTTTGATCGCGCGCTGGGCGGATCGGCGTGGCGATCCGCTATGCGATGGATCGCGCTCAGGGCTGTAGCGCGGCTCTTTCGATGAATTTACCGGCACGCCGGCGCGCGGTGGAGCGCCTTGCCGCGGGAAATGGTGGTTCGGGGGAGACTTGAACTCCCGACCTCGCGATTATGAGTCGCGCGCTCTAACCAGCTGAGCTACCGAACCGATTGGGGAGCGGGGGACATACACGGGGGCGCGGTGTGCGGCAAGCGCTTCGGCTCAGGCCAGGGCTAAAGGATGTCGCGGGCGAGGTCGGACACGTGACCGGCAATCGCCAATGAGGATGTCAGGCCCGGGCTTTCAATGCCCAGAAGATTGATCAGGCCGGCTGTGCCGTGGCTGCTCGGTCCTTCTATCCGGAAGTCGCCTGAAGGTGCGCCCGGGGGGACCAGTTTTGGGCGAACGCCAGAGTAGCCGGGCGCCAGGGCGCCGTCTGGAAGTCCTGGCCAGTATTTACGGATTGCGTCATAGAACCGCTCACCCCGAGCCGGATCGACGCGGTAATCGAAGGGCGGCGTTGCCCCCTCGGGCAGCCACTCGGCATCCGGCCCAGCCTTTCCCTGTCCGCCAAGGTCGATCGTGAGGTGTATGCCCAGCGATGCACTCGTCGCCATCGGGTAGATCAAGCGGTGGAACGGGACCTTGCCGGCGATGGTGAAGTACGAGCCTTTCGCAAACCAGGCGGTCGGCAAGTCTGCGGTGTGGGGCCCCTCCAATCGGCGGGCCATATCCACCGCCTGGTAGCCGGCGGCATTGACCACGAGGCGGGCGCCGATCCGCGCAGGGCTGTCGCCGCCGGTTTCGAGTGCAAACCCGTCTCGGCCCGATGCCCCGCGTATCAGCGGCGTGCGAAACGCGATCTGCCCGCCGGCGTCTTCCAGGTCTCCCTGCAGGGCGAGGAAGTAAGCATGGCTGTCGAAAATTCCGGTGACCGGTGAATGCAGCGCGGCCCGGACATCCGCCGAAAGCGCGGGCTCCATCGCCCGCGCCGCTGCAGCGTCGATCAGGGCGATGCCTTCCACGCCGTTCGTCTCGGCGCGGTCGCGTAAGTCCACCAACCCATCCGCTTCGGCGTCCGTGGTCGCGACCACCAGCTTTTCGCATCGGCGATAAGCCACGCCGTGGGTGTCGAGATAGTGGTAGAGCTGTCTGCGGCCCGAGACGCAGAGCTTCGCTTTCAAAGATCCGGACGCGTAATAGTGCCCGGCATGGATCACTTCAGAATTTCGGGAGGAGGTTTGTGTCGCGATGAGGTCTTCAGCTTCCAGCACGATAACTTCATGGCCAGCCCGTGCGAGCGCACGCGCGCAGGCTAGCCCGATGACGCCGGCCCCGATCACGATCACATCAGTTTGAAAGTCCATTGCCATCATCCACAATATGGTCACGCTTCCCGATATGGGCGGAGCGCGGGTTTCGCGCTAGATTGCCGCATATGAAACGCCCGCTTGTAGCAATGCTGATGATTTCACTGGCCGTGCCAGTGGCTTCGCCGGCAGTGGGGGAAGGGCTCAGCCCGGCCCTCCACCTTGCGTTCGACCAGGGCCTGTTCGATGAGGCCGCGACCGAAGCCCGAGCCATTGCCAGTGCTGATGCGAAGGCGTTTGCCGCTCGGTCCCTGCTGGCGAAGGCCATGTGCGGCGACACTCAGCCAGATACGGCAACCCTCGAAGCAGCTGCCGCCCTCGCCGAGGAAGCGGTGGTGCTTGACCCGATCCATGTTGAAGGCCGATTACAACTGGCTATCGCGAAGGCCCTGATTGTGCGGCCTCTGCCGGGGCGCCGCGGGATGCGTGATGGCCGCGCTGCGCGTCAGCTTGCCGAAGCTGTGCTCGAGACACAGCCCGACAATGCCTATGCCCATGGTTTTCTCGCGGTCTGGCACATCGAGGTTGTCGGCCGAGGGGGACGGATTGGCGCGGCAGTGATGGGTGCGAGCATCGATCAAGCCCACGCGCACTACGCCCGCGCAGCCGCGATCCTACCGGGCGACGCTTCGATCCATTGGCAATATGCCCGGGCGCTGGCGACGATGAATCCGAAACGCTTTCAGGCGGAAATCGAGGTCGCCTTGGCGGCGGCGAGACGGAGTGCCCCTACCAGTCGCGTGGAGCAGGTGATGGCCGACCGAGCTGCGACACTGTCCGAACTCATGGCAACCGGCGACCGCCAGGTCATCGTCGCCGCTGCATCAGAGATGCTCTGATCGGGCTGTGCGTCAGAGAGCGGCGCGGATCTTCTCAGCGGTGGCTTGCAACACATCCATATCGGCCTGTTGGCCCGCGCCATGGCCCTTCAGCGCCGTGCCTTCATAGCGCGGAATGATATGGAAATGCAGGTGAAACACGGTCTGGCCTGCTGGCGCTCCGTTGAATTGGGTGACGACGATCCCGTCCGGCGATAGCGCTTGCTCCACCGCGCGCGCCACGGACTGTACCCGGGTCATGTATGCGCCCAGCCGATCTGCCGGCAGGTCGAGGAAGTTGCGGGCAGCGATGTCTTTCGGGATCACCAATGTATGCCCGCGTGACTGCGGAAAGATGTCCATGAAGGCCAATGCCACGGGGTCGTCCAGCACCGTCACGGCCGGGATGTCACCGCGTAGCATCTTTGCGAAGATATTGTCTGGATCATAGGTGCCGTGCAGGGCCATCAAACCGTCTCCGCGAGTTGTCCATCTCCGCCAAGTCAGACCCGATGGTGCGCCCGCTGGCAAGGGCGCCGACAATTTGCCCCCGGTTAGCGCACCGGTGGACACGCCGGATTGGGCGCTTCCTGCAACCCGTCGAACTCGGCTTCCCAGTCTGCTGTTCGAGGTTGCGGCGCAAAGCCGCTTAGCCGGTAGAGCACGAGGCGCCGCTCGATCAGGCAGCCATTGCTGCGTTCCCCTAGCGGGATCCGTACCTCGCCAATCCGCTCCATCCGTTCGAAGTCGCTGCGAATGCGCGGGCGGAACCCCGGCCGATAGCTGGCCAGTAGGACCGTGTCGTCAATGTCGTCGGTCATGGGCCGGTTTTCGGAGAAGCTTTTCACCCCGGCATTCCGGCGCCAGGCGATCAGCGGAGCCGGCAAGCGGTCACGGCCATAGTAATCGATACCGTGCCAGACCTCCCGTTCATCCACCAGAATGGCGGTCGCATCGATGGACACGGCAGCGTGGGCGACCTGCTGGGTGGCCGCCTCCCATCCGCGCACCCGCTTCAGCGCATTATCGACGCCTAGGGCGGCGGTAACAGCCGGCGGGCTGGCGAACAGGGCGCCCGCCGACACCATCAGCAGCGCGTGCAAGCCGAGCGAAGCGACGAGCAGCCCCGCTGGCCGCCAGGATACCGCCGCACCAATTGCAAGAATTATGATCGCGGCCCCTATACCCACGCCCAGTTTCAACGTCATGGTGACATCGGGCGCCAGTTGGAACGCCAACAGGGTGACCCCGGCAATTGCCAGCCACAGTGGCCGGTTTCTTTCAGCCCGCAAAAGCCAGGCGGTGACCAGGACGCTTGCCGCAGGATAGGCCGTCGCGGCCCAGTTGGCGTGGGCCCGGGATAACACCGATTGCAGGCAGATGATCACCAGAACAGGTAGGATGAAACATAGAAGCCACCGGTCGCGTCGGGCGATATGGGGGCGCGCCTTGCGCGGAAAGACGAACACGCCGCCGAGCAGAGCGAGAAAGCCGATCGGGCCGAAGACACCCATCTGGTCGGCCAGGAATTTCGGCAGGTTTTCGAGGTTGAACAAGGGGCCGCCCAGATTGGCATTGTCCACCGTGTGGCTCACCGTACTGAAATCATGGGCGAGGTTCCACAGAAGGTGCGGTGCGAACACAGCCGTTGCGACGAGACCTGCAACGAGACCTTTGCGCGACAGGACCGACCGGCGGGTTTCGAGGTCGATCAGCGTGGTCAGAGCAATCCCGATCCCAAAGTACAGCGCCGCATATTTGGACAGGAACGCTGCCCCGACCACGGCGCCGAGCAAGCCGGCGCCCACCAGGCCCAATTCCTGTTCTCGCAAACGCCAGTACAGGCAAAGCCCGATGCACCAGAACGGGAGCAGGACCCCGTCTGTCGAAATCACCGCCGATGAAACGATCACCCCAGGCATGAGCGCATAGCCGAGCGCGGCCAGGCTGCCAGCGGTGACACCATACATTGCCCGCCCGAGCAGGAAGATCGCTCCAGCTGCGATGGTGTGCAGGATCGGCGCCGGCATTCGGATCGCCCACTCCCCGTGACCGAACACCGACGTGCTCGCCGAGATTACCCAGGCGACCATGGGCGGTTTGGAGTAGTAGCCCCAATCCAGCGTCCGGCTCCATCGCCAATACTGGGCCTCGTCGGCGTAGAGTTCGTAGTCGCCGAGAACAATCGTCGCCATTCGGAAGACCACAAGTGCCAGCAGAATGCCGGCCGTGGCGAGTGCTATCCTGTCGATTTTCTGGCCATTTTCGAGCGCCATTTAAGGCTCCAGTAACGCATACTGATTCTTTTGCCCGGCTAGCGAACAATCCCCTTGCACTCCAGCAAAAAGTACGGTTTCACGCGGCTTCATTTCCACCCGGGTCGGCACCTTGGCCCGCCAATGCGAAGGGGACAAGACTTGGATCGTTTTGCCACCTCGGACCGGACCGATATTCCGGAAAGCGAGTTTGAAGAGTACCAGGTGGACGCCGCGTCGGCCCCGATGGCTGACGCGGCGGAAAAGACGGACGACCGGAGCGGAGGCTTTGCCCCCGATGATGGGGACCGTCTTGATTTCTTCATTCACAGAGACGGGCAGACCTATGCTGGGAACCACCTCATCATAGATCTGTGGGAGGCCAGCCGCCTCGATGATCCCGAACATGTTGAGAGCGCCCTGATCGCGGCCGCCGAAGCTGCCGGCGCGACGGTGTTGAGCTCAGATTTTCACGTCTTCACGCCTAATAATGGTGTGTCCGGAGTGATCGTGCTCGCCGAAAGCCATATATCGATCCACACATGGCCCGAGCGCGCCTTTGCCGCTGTTGATGTTTTCATGTGCGGCGACGCCGAACCCATGAAAACGATTGCGGAGCTGAAGCGCGCCTTTCAGCCGGCCCGTATCGGCTTGCAGGAAATCAAGCGTGGGCTTCAGGCGGCCGAGTAAAGCGAGCCCACTTGTAGTGAGCTCTTGAAAGCCCGGCCCTGATGCGCGGATTTTGTGTCCGGGAAGCAACACAATCGGTAATCCGGAAACCGATCATCACTCCTTTGTGAGGGTTTCAACAAACTGTCATCGAGCGGGGGTAGCAGCCCGACCCAAGGCCCGTCGCGTTGAGTACTAGCACATCAAATTCCGTATCCGGACGGGTCGGCTTGTTTCCTCCGAGGGGTGTTCCATGAAGTTCTTGAAATCCATAGCCGGCGGCGTTGCCGTATCGGCCATTGCCATCGCCACATCGCAGACTGCCAACGCGCAGGTCACAACTGCGGGTATCCGCGGCACCGTAACAGATGAGTCCGGTAGCCCGCTCGGCAATGCCGACATTACCGTCCGCGACGCCAATACCGGTCTTACGCGTCAGACCACAACGTCTACAACCGGCGCATTCAGCGTACGGAGCCTGCCCGTCGGCGGTAGCTACACCGTCACCGCCAATTCCGACGAGTTCCGTGCCGAGTCCATTGAGGACTTGTCCTTGAGCCTGGGCGAATCGACGGCGCTCAACTTCGCACTCGAAAGTGACGGCTCCCGGACGCTGGAGACGATTGTGGTCACCGCTAGCGCGGCAGATGCGATCAGCGTCGCTGTTGGCCCGAATGCCACATTCGGCCTCGATGTCCTTGAGAACGCGCCTGCGATCAACCGGAACATCGTCGACATCCTGCGCATCGATCCCCGCGTCTACGTTGATGAGAGCCGCGGCGATATCAACCCCGTCCAGTGCGGCGGTAAGAACCCCCGATTTAACTCGCTCACCCTTGATGGTGTACGCCTGAATGACGGGTTTGGCCTGAATTCCAACGGCTATCCCACCGAACGCCAGCCCTTCGCGTTCGACGCGATCGAGAACGTCGCGATCGAACTGGCGCCCTATGACGTCCAATATGGCGGCTTCACGGCCTGTAACATCAACGCGGTAACAAAATCGGGCACCAACGAGTTCCACGGCTCGCTGTTCTACGACTATACCTCCGACGACCTTTCCGGCGACTCGCTGGAAGGCGAGCCTGTAATTGTCCCGGACTTCGACGAACAGCGGTATGGCTTCCAGGTCGCTGGTCCAATCGTCCAGGATCGTCTGTTCTTCTCGTTGGCGTATGAGAAGCTCGAAGGCAGCAACGTCTTCACGCGTGGCCCGCTCGGCTCCGGCGCTATCAACGAAGTCAACATCACCCAAGCCGAGCTTGACGAAATCTCCCGTATTTCCCGCGAGATCTATCAGTATGATCCGGGCGACATTCCATCGAGTTTCGACAATGAAGACGAGAAGATCCTCGTAAAGCTCGACTGGAACATTAACGAGCAGCACCGCGCAGCCTTCACGTACAACTACAATGACGGCTTCAACATCACCCAGTCCGACGGCGACATCGACGAGTTCGAGTTCTCCAACCACCTCTATGAGCGCGGCGCCGAACTCAACCAGTATGTCGGCTTCGTCTACAGCGACTGGACCGACAACTTCTCCACGGAAGTCCGGGTCGGTTATGTCGACCTCCTCAACCGCCAGAACTCAATCGGGGGTACGGATTTCGGCGAGATCACCATCGAAACCGACGATGTGGACGTCTATCTCGGGGGCGACGACTCTCGCCAATCCAACCAGCTTGACTACACGATCTTCAACGCCGCCTTCAAAGGCTTCTACCAACTCAACGATCACGCCTTGACCTTCGGGTATGAACGCGAAGAATTCGATATCTTCAACCTGTTCGTCCAGCACACCGAAACCGAGATCGATTTCGACGGTAACCCCGCCGTCGTCGATTCGACTGATACGCGTGACCCGGCGATCGTGAACTTTG
>JBCCBN010000129.1:0-8946 GCA_039034035.1 Pseudomonadota bacterium | reverse complement strand
GTCGATCCAGCAAGGCACTGAACTGATCATCGCGCCGGAAAATCTTGGCGTATGTGACGTGTTCTCTGCCGACGCGGCATCCTCGGGCACCCGCTAGGCCCGAGGCCCACCCGATCCATGGCCGATGGGCTGCCCTTCTGGACACTGGTCCTGTCGGCCATCGGCCTGTGGTTCGTGATCGAAGGCGCGCTCTATGCGCTTGCCCCTGACAGCCTGCGCCGGTTTCTCGGCTGGGTGGCGCAGATGCCGGTATCGGACCTGAGGCAGGCCGGGGTCTGGACCGCTGCGCTGGGGGCATTGATGCTTTATGTCGGCATGCGCCTCAATTGAGCCATTGCCGGCTGGCAGGGGCTCAGCCTATCGTTTGTTGAGACCCGTTCGCCTGTATGGAGGTTTTGCCATGGTCCGATCGCCGGGAGCTACCCTGTTCCTCGCCGCCGCGCTGCTGGCCCTGTCAGGCGTGATGGCGGGACCGGCCCAGGCGCGCCAGTCGATTTCCGACGATGTGGCCGCTGCCGATGACCGGGCAACCCCGGAGAGCTTTTCCGACCTGGCCCGGCAATTGATGCCGGCGGTGGTTAATATCACCACCCGCCAGACCATCGCACCAAACCTGCCCGACTTTCCCGATGGCTCACCGCTGGAGCGGTTCAACCCGTTCTTCGGGCGCGACGAGGAAGGCTTCCGGCAGGAAGGGTCGCTCGGCTCGGGCTTCGTGATCTCGGCCGATGGGCTGGTGATCACCAATGACCATGTCATCAAGGATGCCGACGAGATCAATGCGGTGTTCGCCGATGGCACCACGCTGAGCGCAGACCTGATCGGGACCGACCCCGACACCGATGTCGCCGTCCTGCGCCTGGTCACCGATGACGCGCTGCCTTTCGTGGAGTTTGCCGATAGCGATGATGCCGAAGTGGGCGACTGGGTGATGGCGATCGGCAACCCGTTCGGATTTGGCGGCTCGGTGTCGGCGGGCATTATTTCGGCCCGAAACCGCGATACGGGCGGACGCTATGATGATTTCATCCAGACTGATGCGGCGATCAACCGGGGCAATTCCGGCGGGCCGCTGTTCAATCTCGATGGGGAAGTGGTGGGCGTGAACACGGCGATCATCTCCCCTACGGGCGGATCGGTCGGCATCGGCTTTTCCATTCCATCCAACATGGTGAGGCGGATTTCCGACCAGTTGATCGAAAACGGGTCCCTGCGCCGGGGCTGGCTCGGGGTGAACGTGCAGCCGATCGATGACGCGATTGCCGAAGCCTACGGCGTGGCTGGCCAGGAGGGCGTTGTGGTCACCCGCGTGACCGATGACAGCCCGGCTGCGACGGCGGGGCTGCAGATCGGCGACCTGATTCTCAGCATTGACGGAACCCCCATCCCCGATGTCCGCACCCTGACCCGGCTGGTCGCCGATGCCGGCGTTGCCGCCGATGTCTCGCTGACCCTTGTGCGGAACCGGCGAGAGCGGGTGGTGGAGGTCACGCTGGGAGAATTGGACACCGGACGCGAGGACGACGAAGAGACCGAAGTCCCCGAATCGGTGCTCACCAGCAATCCCGCAGGGCTCGAACTCGTCGCAATGGATGAAAGCCTGCGCCGGCGTTACCGGGTGCCCAAGGACATTGACGGTGTGGTTGTAGGCGCCGTCTCGCCCCGGGGGCCAGCCTTCGGCAAGGTCAACAAGGGCGACGTGATCGTCGAGATGGACTTCAAGACCGTGTCCACGCCACAGGAAGCCATGGATGGCATCGAGGCCTCGGCGGCCGAAGGCACCGGCCCGCTGCTGTTGCGGGTCTGGCGTGCGGGCACGGGCGGGGTTTCGGTGTTCGTGGCGATCACGCTGGAGGCGGGGAGCTAAACTGCCTGCGCGCCATGGTTCCGCGGCCGCCATTTTCTCGTCCCATCTGCTTCCTATCCAAATGGTGAGGAATGGATGGGAGACGCGGCATGGCAAGATATATTCAGAGGATGCTGGCGGCCTGGCTGGTCCTGGCGGCGCCAGCCTGGGCTGACACGAACCGGGTCGCCCTGGTGATCGGCAATGGCAGCTATGAGACGCCGGGCTGGCAGCTTGCCAATCCGGTCAATGATGCCCGGCTGATGGCCGAGGCGCTGGCAGGCGTCGGCTTTGACGTGACCCTCGTTCTGGACGCCACCGAAGATGGGATGGAGGACGCCTTCGCCGCTCATGGAACCCGGCTGCGCAATGCCGGGCCGGAGGGGGTCGGCCTGATCTATTTTGCCGGTCACGGGGTCCAGTCCCAGGGGTACAATTACCTACTGCCGGTCGATGTGCAGGCGAGGACCGAACAGGATATCTGGGCCCAGGCGCCGCGGTTGGGCCAGGCGCTGCAGCATGTGCGCGCGGCGGGCAATGCGGTGAACTTCGTGATCCTTGATGCCTGCCGGAACAATCCCCTGCCCAGCGCCACCCGGTCGGCCGGCTCTGGAGGACTGGCCCCAGTGGCCCGCTCACGCGGATTGCTGGTCTCCTACGCCACTGAGCCGGGCTATACCGCTGCCGATGGAGCGGGCACGAACAGCCCGTTCACGCGCGCCCTGGCCGAGATCATTGGCCAGGACGGGCTCATCGCCGAGCAGGTGTTCAAGCGGGTGGCCGACCGGGTTTCGGTGGCCACGGGCGGGGCGCAGACCCCGTTCTATAATTCTGGCCTGACGGGAGAGGATTTCTGCTTCGGCGACTGTACCGGCTCGCCGATTGTTATTGCTGGACCTGCTGAAGGCGTGGTCGAAGGCGCCAGCGACGGGCGCGATCTGGGTGCTTCAGGCACACCGGGGGTCGAAGCCGTATCCGGTCGGATCACCATTGCCGATGATGGAAGTGATGGTGCCGCGCCCGGCCCGATTGCGGCTGGCGAGACGTTCCAGGACTGCCCGGCATGCCCGACCATGACCGTGATCCCCGCCGGAACGTTCGAAATGGGATCGCCGGAAACCGAAGCCGGGCGCAAGGATGATGAAGGCCCCGTCCGCACGGTAGCGGTCGCGGCATTCGCCGCTTCGGTCCACGAGATCACCTATGGCGAATACGAGGCGTGCCGCGCGGCGGGCGGGTGTGGCGCTGATCCCCGGGCCGCGCTGCGCGATCCGCTCTGGGGAAGTGATGACCGACCGGTCAGCCATGTCACCTGGGCTGACGCGCAGGCCTATGTCGAATGGCTGGCGGTCCAGACGGGCGGTGGTGCCTATCGCCTGTTGACGGAAGCGGAGTGGGAATACGCCGCACGGGCGGGAACGGATGGACCTTTCCATACCGGAGACACGATCGAGAGCAAGCAGGCCAATTATAACGGCACCCGCGCCTATGGCAGCGGCGCGAAGGGCGAATGGCCGCGCCAGCCCTTGCCCGTCGGCCGCTATGGCCCGAACGCGTTTGGCCTCCATGACATGCACGGCAACATCGCCGAATGGGTAAGCGATTGCCGGCGCAACACCTATGTCGGATTGCCGACCGATGGCTCGGCGGCGCCCGGCGCGGCGAATTGCTCGCGCGTGGTTCGGGGCGGGGACTTCACAAAGGTGCCGTCCTATATCCGCTCCGCCAAACGCGATTCCCACCCGCAATTGGGTAGCGATGACGGGATCGGCTTCCGGGTCGCGAAAACGCTTGAAAAGCGGTGAGCCTCAGGCCGTGACGAACTCTTCGGCCGGGATGCCCTGATAGAACAGAGCTGCGGTGAGGCTACAGACATTGATCGCTGCATCAGCGTCAGCGGCGACAATCGGCTTGGCGCGATAGGCGATGCCGAGCCCCGCGGCGCAGATCATGGCGAGGTCATTGGCGCCGTCGCCCAAGGCGAGCGCATCGGCGGGTATGAGGCCTGCCTCCCCTGTGGCCGACTTCAGAGCGTCGAGCTTCGCCTCGCGCCCGAGGATCGGCTGGCCGACCGCGCCGGTGAGCCGTTCGCCGTCATCGAGCAGCGTGTTGCCCCGATGGGTCTCGAACCCGGCCGTGCTGGCGACCCGCTCTGTGAAGAAGGTGAACCCGCCCGAGACCAGCCAGGTATGCGCACCTTTGGCCTTCATGGTCGCGACCAGGGTTGCCGCGCCGGGATTAAGCCGAATGCGCGCCGTATAGCACGCGTCGAGGGCATCGAGGCTGAGCCCTTCCAGCATGGCGACCCGCGTCGTGAGGGCGGCCTCGAAATCAAGCTCGCCGCGCATGGCCCGCTCGGTGATGGCGGACACTTGTGCCTTGAGCCCGGCGAAGTCGGCCAATTCATCCAGGCATTCCTGGGCGATGATCGTTGAGTCCATGTCGCAGATGAGGAGCCGCTTCCGGCGATTGGCGGCCGGCACCAGCGCCATATCGGCGCCGGTCCCGGCCGCTTCCCTGAGCGCGTCCCGCATGACATCCACTGGCGGCGCGCTGGGTGGTAATTCGACTTCGGCGGCAAACTCTTCCGCATGCCCGCCTAATTCGCGCAAACTCATGCCTGCACCATTCGTCGCCCCTGCCGCCTGCAAGGCGTCCCTCAAGACCTTGCTTGCATGGGACGGGGACACGGGGCTGACGCAAACGGCCACCCAGCGGTCGGGCGCTGCCTCGGGGGGCGGAGAGTCTGTCATGGGCGCGCATCCTTGGCTTTTCACTGGGCGCTGAACGCTCTACGACGATAGCCATGCGTCCGGCAATCCTCATCCACGGCCCCACCGCCAGCGGCAAGAGCGCCGTCGCCGTGGCGCTGGCCAAGACGCTGGATGGTGAAGTGATCAATGCCGATTCCATGCAGGTCTATGACGATTTGCGGATCCTGTCGGCCCGGCCCGAAGCGGCGGATATGGATGGCGTGCCCCACCATTTGTTCGGCCATGTGGATGCCGCCCGGCGCTATTCCACCGGCGCCTGGCTCGACGATGCGGCCACTGTGCTGGCCGATGTCCAACGCCGCGGCAAGGTGCCGATCTTTGTGGGCGGGACGGGGCTCTATCTGTTGGCGCTGGTCCAGGGGTTGAGCCAGATCCCGCCGGTGCCGGAGGATGTGCGCGCCGATGTGCGGCAGCTGCTACAGGCTGAAGGTGTAGCTGGATTGCAGGCGCGGGTCGCCGCCGCCGATCCCGAGACCGCTGCCAATCTCGCCGCGAATGACCGCCAGCGCCTGGCGCGGGCCTATGAGGTCTGGCTCGCGACCGGACGCTCAATGCGGGACTTCCAGGGCAAGCGGACGCGGCCGGCCCTCGGTGAGGGTGAATGGCTGGGCGTGGCGCTGACCCCACCGCGCGCGCGGCTCTACAGCCGGATCGACCGGCGGTTTGAATCGATGATGATGCATGGCGGCATGCAGGAGGCCAAGGCGCTGGTGGCCCGCGCCCTGGATCCGGAATTGCCGGCAATGAAGGCGCTGGGCATGCCGTGGCTGGCCGCTTTCATCCGCGGGGAAGTCACTGCCGAGGCCGCCGCCGAGCAGGCCAAGCGCGACACGCGGCGCTATGCGAAGCGGCAGTTTACGTGGATCGGCCGGCAATTTCCGTTCTGGCCGCGCATTCCGACGATGGTGGAGGCCGCCCGTAAAAAGGTAATTTTTGCCCTCTATCGGGAGATTGACCCGGCATAAGGGGCAGGGTATTGCTTGCATCAACGCAGGAAACGCGCTGAGGTCGCTCAGGACAAGGATTACGCAAGATGCAAATGCACGCCGTACTCGTACTTATGCACCCGTAGCCGGCCCTTTCGCCGGTTGCGGGTGCGTGTCCAAGGGGTCTCCAACGAGGCCCCTTTTTCTTTACCCCCAGCCCTTATTCTCCAGACCTTTCCGCCCAGAGCCAGACCATGACGACCAAGACCCAGACCCCAGCGAAGGCATCACAGACCAAGCCCACGACCACAAGCGCGCCCGAAGCGCTGACCGGCGCGGGGATCGTGATCGAGGTTCTCAAGGCGCAGGGGGTCGAGGTCCTGTTCGGCTATCCGGGCGGGGCTGTGCTGCCGATCTATGATGCCCTCTTCTCCGAACCCTCGATCCGGCACATTCTGGTGCGCCACGAACAGGGCGCCGGCCATGCGGCTGAAGGCTATGCCCGCTCGACCGGGAAGCCCGGCGTGGCGCTGGTCACGTCGGGGCCGGGCGCGACCAATATGGTCACCCCGATCACCGATGCGATGATGGACTCGATCCCGATGGTGGTGCTGACCGGGCAGGTGCCGACCCATCTCATCGGCACTGATGCGTTCCAGGAATGCGATACGGTGGGCATCACCCGCTGCTGCGCCAAGCACAATTACCTGGTGACCGATGTCAACGATCTGGCGCGCGTCCTCCATGAGGCGTTTCACGTGGCCACGACCGGGCGCCCCGGTCCGGTGGTGGTCGACATTCCAAAGGATATCCAGTTTGCGACCGGCCCCTATCAGGGCGCCGATACGGTGCACCGGCCCACTTATGCTCCGCGCAAACTGCCCCACGAAAAGCGGATCGCCGAAGCGCTCGACCTGATGCAGGCGGCCAAGCGCCCGGTCTTCTATACCGGCGGCGGGGTGATCAATTCCGGGCCCGCCGCCAGCGAGACGCTGCGGCGGTTGCAGGCCGCGACCGGTATTCCGGTGACTTCGACCTTGATGGGGCTCGGCGCCTTTCCGGCCTCCCATCCCGATTGGCTTGGTATGCTGGGTATGCATGGCAGCTTCGAAGCCAATAATGCCATGCACGATTGCGACCTTATGATTTGCGTTGGCGCGCGTTTTGATGACCGCGTGACCGGCCGGATCGATGCGTTCTCGCCCGGCTCAAAGAAGATCCATATCGATATCGATCCCTCCTCGATCAACAAGGTGGTGCGGGTGGATGTACCGGTGGTGGCCGATTGCGGCGCCGCGCTGGAAGCCCTGCTGGAGGGCTGGACCGCGCGCAAGGCGAAGGCGCTGGCGCTGAAATCCTGGAAGGGCGAAATCGATGGCTGGCGCGCCCGCCAATGCTTCGCCTACCGGCCCGATGATCGCGTAATCAAGCCGCAATATGCGGTCGAGCGGCTCTATGCGCTGACCCGCGACCGGGACACCTACATCTCCACCGAAGTGGGCCAGCACCAGATGTGGGCGGCCCAGCACTATCATTTCGAAGAGCCGAACCGGTGGATGACGTCCGGCGGGCTCGGCACCATGGGGTACGGGCTGCCGGCCGCAGTTGGCATCCAGGTCGCCCACCCCGATGCGCTGGTGATCGATATTGCCGGGGAGGCCTCGGTGCAGATGGTGCTGCAGGAAATGTCGACGGCGGTGCAGCACAATCTGCCGATCAAGGTATTCATCCTGAACAATGAATGGATGGGTATGGTGCGCCAATGGCAGGAACTGCTCCATGGCGAGCGCTATTCCCATTCCTATTCCGAGGCCCTGCCCGACTTTGTGAAGCTTGCCGAAGCCTATGGCGGCCATGGCATCATTTGCGACAATCCGGCGGAATTGGACGCAAAGATCATGGAAATGATCGACACGCCCAAGCCGGTGATCTTTGATTGCCGGGTGACGCGGGAAGAAAATTGCCTGCCGATGATCCCATCGGGGGCCGCGCATAATGAAATGATCCTTGGCGAGATCACCGGGGACGAAATTGGCGAAGCTGGAAAGAGGCTGGTGTGATGCAGATGACCCCGAACCCGTATCGTTCCCAGGCTGGCTGTGATGTGCGCGCGGCAGAACCGGCGCGGCTGCGCGACGCCCGCTCCGGTCTCACGCTTGGCTCCACCCGGGCACCCCGCACCCAGAACTCCGCGTACGAAGGGCTGACCTTTGCGATAGCCGGCAAAGCGCCGGAACTGTCTGCGCCGGTATCGAGCCCCGCGCGGGAGGCGATCGGCGGGCTCCGCCTCGTTGCCTCGGGCGGCGCCATCGTATAGCTCGCCCATGGGCTGGCGCTCCCGGCGCTGGTTCTATTGGTACTCCTCCAAGCGCGCGCAATGACCATGACCGACCCCACCAACTCGCCGGCTTCGGCCTACGACCTGACCCGCGACGATGACGCGCCCGAGCGGCGGACCCTTGCGATCATGGTCGACAATGAGCCGGGCGTACTGGCCCGGGTGGTGGGCCTGTTCTCGGCGCGCGGCTTCAACATCGAGAGCCTGACCGTTGCCGAAGTGGATGCCTCCCGGCACCGTTCGCGGATCACTGTGGTCACCAATGGTACGCCCGATACGCTGGAACAGATCGAAGCGCAGCTTCTCCGCCTCGTCCCGGTCGGCCGGGTGATCGATATCACGAAGTCGAAGCGCGGGATCGAACGGGAGCTGGCGCTGATCAAGGTTGCCGGCACGGGCGACAAGCGGATCGAGGCCCTGCGGTTGAGCGATATCTTTCGCGCCAATGTGATCGATACGACGCTGGAAAGCTTTGTCTTCGAACTGACGGGCAGCTCCGACAAGGTGGACCAGTTCATCGAGTTGATGCGGCCTCTCGGCCTCGTCGAGGTGAGCCGCACCGGCGTCCTCTCCATCCAGCGCGGAAAGGAGAAGGGGTGATGAGCGATCAGATTCGCGCTGTCCACCGCCGAAGCGGCGGCTTTCGCCATATTGGCAAGGCAAGCCCAGCCATCGTCGAGCGGGTGAAACGGGTCCTCGCCGACCTGCTCTTGATCGAACCGACACCCTGAACGTCTCTCACATTCAAGAAACTCAAGGATTCGCCCTCATGAATATCTATTACGAACAGGACGCAGACCTCGCGCTGATCAAGGCGAAGAAGGTGGCTGTGATTGGGTATGGCTCCCAGGGGCATGCCCATGCGCTGAACCTCAAGGATAGTGGCGCCACGGTTCGGGTTGGGCTGCAGGAAACATCGTCCAGCCGGAAGAAGGCGAAAGAGGCGGGGCTCGACGTAATGACCCCGTCCGAGGCGACCCAGTGGGCCGATGTGGTGATGATCCTGGTGCCCGATGAGAAGCAGGCGGTGCTCTGGGCCAATGAGATCGAGCCCCATGTCCG
>JBCCBN010000128.1:0-8991 GCA_039034035.1 Pseudomonadota bacterium | reverse complement strand
CCAGCAAAACCCCGCCAAGCGCCGAGCACATGCCAGCAAGGGCGAAGGCCGCGAATGTCAGCGTATAGCCGGCCAGCAGGCGGGGGGAGAGGCGCATCGGGGTGATCCTTATGGGAGAACGCTACGAAAGGAGTGATCAGGACAAGGCATGCGGGGCCCCATCGGCCGCTGCGAGGGCCGGT
Source organism: Pseudomonadota bacterium (assembly GCA_039034035.1). Classification (GTDB taxonomy): domain Bacteria; phylum Pseudomonadota; class Alphaproteobacteria; order Caulobacterales; family Hyphomonadaceae; genus UBA5336. Next base: position 8,809 of record JBCCBN010000128.1, on the reverse strand, counting down.
CTCCTGCGAATGGGCGAAGACCCGGCCACGCATGGGCGCGCGCCGATGGGGACCCGTATGGGCCTAGTTCACCGCGGGCTCTTCGCTGGCCTCGAGCCGGTCGGCTTCGAACTGTTTCAGCGCATCCCGGTCAGCGGCAATGAGCGTTTCGATCAGGGCCATCTCGGCCTCGCGGACGGCGAGAAAGGTCTCGCGACGCTTGCGCATCAGTGCACGGTAGCGGGTGACAGTGGACAGGAGTTTCTTGGATTTCGAAACGGACATGAGGGGCTCTCCATACTCTAATTCAGGCTGTGTTTGTTGCGTGACGAACCGCTCGGCAGGGTTACTTTTTCCGGCCATTCGGCCCGCGTCCGTGCCCCGCCCAATCGTTAACGGCGAGCGCCGCTGCGATGGATCCAGATGGGCCAGAACAGGGGCGTGGGCCTGCGAAAAGCGTTCCACCTCGTGCTCGAAACAAGAACAAACCGTGACTTCGTAAACAAATTCTTAACAGGTCGTTTCGACTGCGGATTCATTGCGTTAACTTTCAGTAAGTCGCAGGTCTCCAAGCGTTAACGCCGGCATAGAGGGGTCTGGACCAGCCAGCGATGGCACAAGTTTCCGCCGCGCCCCTCCCAATTCCACGCCAAGCCTGATTGGATGGCGAAAGAGTCGGGAGGAACACAATGGCGGAAACCGTAAGCGGGACCTGCGATCCGAAATTCGCGAAACTGAAAGCCGAGTTCGAGCGAAGCTTTGCCGAACGCGGTGAAGTCGGCGCGTCGGTGTGCTTGAGCGTGCATGGCGAAACCGCGGTCGATCTGTGGGGCGGCCTGGCCGATCCGGACACGGGCGAACGCTGGGAGGAGAACACGACCTCCATCGTGTTTTCCTGCACCAAGGCCGCCACCGCCCTGTGTGCGCATATCCTCATCGACCGTGGCTTGCTCAACCCCGCTGCCCCTGTGTCGGAATACTGGCCCGGCTTTGCCAGGAACGGGAAGGAAGCGACCACGGTCCAGATGATGCTGAACCATGAAAGCGCCGTACCAGCCAATCGCGAACCGATCCGCGAAGGCGGCTTCCTCGACTGGGACTACATGATCTCCCGCGTAGAGGATGAGGAGGCCTGGTGGGAGCCGGGCACGCGCAATGGCTATCACATGGTCAATTTCGGCTGGACCGTTGGGGAACTGGTCCGCCGGGTGTCGGGCAAATCCCTCGGCCAGTTCTTCGCCGACGAGGTGGCTGGGCCCACCGGCGCCGATTTCTGGATCGGCATTCCCGACGATTTCGCCCACCCGATTGCTCCGATCCGGCTGTACGAGCCGAAGGATGGCGATGTGCCGACCGAATTCACGGTAAAGCTGATGAGCGATCCGGCGTCGCTCCAGCACTTGTCATTCTTGAACACTGGCGGCTGGAACATGAATGATCCCGCCGCCCACAGGGCTGAAATCGGCGGCGCAGGCGGGATTTCCAATGCCCGCGGGCAGGTCGCGATGTATACGCCGCTGGCGATGAATGACGGGCGGCTGGTCTCGCCTGACCGGCTGGCGGCGATGGGCATGGTTTCGACGGCCAGCCAACGCGATGCGACCCTGCTGGCGCCGTCGCGCTTCGCCTCCGGCTTCATGAAGTCGATGGACAATCGCGCCCTGCCCCAGGGCGACCAGATGAGTGCCATTATCGGTGAGGCTGCGTTTGGCCATGTGGGGGCCGGCGGGTCCATCGGGTTTGCCGATCCTGAATGCGGGCTGGCGTTCAGCTATACGATGAACCAGATGGGCCAGGGCCTGCTGCTCAATGCGCGCTGCCAAAGCCTGGTCGATACCGCCTATGAAGCGCTGGGGTATCGCACCCACGCACCGGGCGCCTGGGTCCGTTAAGGGTTGCGGGCCGTAAACCGATCGAGGAGCGGCTTGAACACCCTGGCGCCGGTCTGGCCGAGCCGCATGGCGCCTTTCAAGCGGGCCATGATGAAGGCGTCGAGATCATCGGGGCCGGGTTCACGGAGCCAATAGAGGATGATCGGCGCAATCGTGGCGGCCAGCAGACCGCGCTTGGAATAGCGGTTATAGTCATCGGCCGTGTCGCCAATCCCGGTCCAGACCGTGTCGGCGACCGACCAGGTTCGTGCGGCCGCATCGGCAGTGCCCCAGGGCATGAAGCCGCGCATTGAGGCGTTGGACACCGCCTTTCGGTGGGGCTCGAGCGCATCGAGCCAGGTCCGCACACCGAAGGCGACCCGCTCATGGACTTTCAGGGGGTCGAGGTCCGCCGCCGCAAGGGTTTCGCGCGTTTCCGCCTCCGCCCGGTCGAAGAAGGCGCGCAACAGGTCCCGAATGCCCATGGGCGCGGCCAGCGCCTGCTCGCCTTCGCTGAGCCCGGCAATTTCGGCAGCATCGCGAGCGGCGGCCTGGGTCCAGCCCTTTTCGGGGACAATCGGCAGGAGGGCCTCCAGCCATTTCGCGCGGAGGGCTTCAGATGGCGTGCTCATAGCCCTATATATAGGTGTAGGCAGAGCCATGGCGCCGTGTTATAGCCGCGCACTCTGCATAGCAGCCTCAGGCTGCAACTGGCCTCCGGGCCATGGGGCCACCGCGCCCATGAGCACAATCAAATCTATCGGCGCGGTCGCAGCTCGGGCTTCGTTCGCGCTGAAACACATGGAGAAGACCCATCGTTCAGATCATCGTCCGCGACAACAATGTCGAGCAGGCCCTGCGCGCGCTCAAGAAGAAGATGCAGCGCGAAGGCCTCTTCCGGGAAATGAAGGCCCGCACCCATTTCGAGAAGCCTTCCGAGAAGAAGGCTCGCCAGAAGGCTGAAGCCGTGCGCCGCGCCCGGAAACTTGCCCGTAAGCGGGCCCAGCGCGAAGGCCTGGTCTAGGGTCCTAACGCCGCCCAAGTGACGCGCGGTCAAAAGCCCCCTCCAGCCCGGCTGTGAGGGGGTTTCGCGTTGCGGGCTCGGCGATTGACTTTCGGCCCCTGCCCCGCAATCCATGGTGAAAGCGGGGAGATCACCATGGTCCGTGCATTGAAACGCGCCGGTATCGCTGTTGCCCTGTTGACGCTTGCAGCTTGCGCCGGCGGGCCAAGCTATGATGCCGAGAGTTGTGCGGCGATAGACTGGTATGCGCTGGGCCAGCAGGATGGCGCGAACGGCCAGGCGATGACCGCGCTGAATGATGAGATCACCCAGTGCCGGGCGTTCGGGATCGAAGCGGACGTGGACACCTATTCCGCCGGACGCGACGAAGGGCTGAAAACCTACTGCCAGCCCGCCATAGTGTTGGAAGCCTCATTGAAAGCCATCGGCGATCCATTCTCGTGCAAGCCCATGTCCGATGAGGTGAGAGCCGCCATGGAGAAGGGCCGCGAAACCCGCTCCGCCGTGGCCCGCTACCAAAATGTGAAGGGTCAATATGACCAGCTCATCGAACGCCGGGACCAGATCAACCAGGAAGGCTCCCAGCTGACCCAACGCTACAATGCGTCCGCCAATGAGACCGAACGCCAGCAAATCGCCCAGCGGATCAACTACCTGCAGCAACAACTCTCAGCAGTCGAGGCCGAGATTGCCCAGGCAGGACCGGTGATGGAAGAGGAACAAGCCGCCTATGAAGCGGCCGCCGCGAGCTATGAGGCGTTCCGCGATGGGCTGCCACCCGTCGCCGGGGCCGAGCCGGAGGGGTAGAGCATTCCGCCCTTCGAAAGGCGGCCTATCCCGCCTTCCCGCTTCCACCTGGAATGAAGCGTTTGAACCAGTGCAGGGCATCATTCACACCCGCGCCATGGACTGCGCCGGCGCGGTAAACGCGGGTCGCCGCCCAGAGGATAAGAGCGGTCGCCGCCGCCATCAGCACGAGTTGGCCGATCACTTCCCAGAGCGCCGGCTCGGTAGGGATGCGCAGGATCAGCAGGAACGGCGTGAAGAGCGGTACCCATGACAGCACTGCCAGGACCGGCGATGTGGGATCGCTGACCGCGATGAACACCATGAACAGCGGCACCATCAGCAGGACCAACATGGGCGACATCAGCGTCTGGGCCTCCTGAACCGTGTCGCACAGCGACCCCATGGCCAGGAAGATGGCGCCATACATGAGATAGCCGAGCAGGAAGCTGAGGATTGCGGGGATCAATATGCCCGGTGACAGAACCGTGCCGGCAATCGAGCCCAGCATCTCAACCGCATCGGGCGGCAGCGCGGATCCGGCAAAGGCGGTGGCCGCCATGCCGCCGCCCGTCCAGAACAGCATCAATGTCAGCGATACGGCGAGAACGGCGATCAACTTGCCCGCCAGGAGGTGCGGCAGCTTCACAGAGGTCAGCAGCGTATCGAAGATCTTGTTCGACCGCTCTTCGATCGTGCCCATCAGCAGGTAGTTCACCACCGAGAAAATCAGCATCCACAGCATGAAGGCTATCGCCACCGACACCACGGTCGGGGCGATGTCGGCGGCGGTCACTTCGGCTTCGGCGCCGGCATCCTCGCGGACCTTCCGCTCCAAAAGCGGCGGGGTTGCATTGCGCACATCGTCGAGGATGGACGCCGGGACATTGGCCTGGCTGAACACTCGGTCTCGGGCCAGCGACAGGGCGGCGTCCTGGGCGATGCCCTTCACCGTGCCGATGGTGACATTCTCGCTCCAGTATTCAATGCCTTCTTCGGTGCGGATAAGGGCTGCGAAAAGGGGCCGCTCACCGCCCGGCGTCGCCAGCCGTTTCTCGCCGAGCAGCCAGGGCCGCAGCGCGTCTATGGAGGTGGCGGGCGCTTCAACGCGGACGAAATCGACGCGCGGCACGTCTATGCCGCTGGTAGCCGGGTCGAGACCGGCGGCCGCCAGGGCGTCGGAAAGGTCCGCTGTGTACTCGGCAGCGGCTTCGAAGGCTTCGGCGGCGCCATCATCGGCACCGGTCAGGGCGCCCAGCGCCTGGATCTGGACGCGCAAGGCATCGACCTGGCGTTCGCGCTGTTTGGCATCCATCGCGGGGCCAAGCTCACCCGACGGGTCGACCACGACATAATAGCGTTCAGGGGTCTGGGAAGCTGCGAGCGCGGGGCCGATAATGCCGAGACTGAGGAAGAAAGGCGTCAGCAGCAGGCCGAGCCAGAAGCCCCAGGCGGTGACATAGCCGAGATAGTCGCGGCGGGCGACGAGATAGACGGACCGCATCATTCCGCTGCTCCTGCAAAGGTGGACCGGGCGCCGGGCCGGCCGTCATTCTCGGCATCGGCCTGGCCGGCGAGAGAGATGAACACATCCCTGAGGCGCGCTTCCTCGGGCGCAAAGCCTGATATCGGCGCACCAGCGGCGAGGGCTGCGCGCAAGGCGTCCTGGGCATCGCGCCCCTGGGGCAGGCTCACGGCCCAACCGGTGCCGTCCTCATCAGCAGGATCGCGGATCGCGCTGAAGCCGGCCCCGGCCAGCGCTGCACCAAGGTCGAACCCGTCGCTGACAGCAATGCGCACCCGGCGGCCGAGCGCGCCGAAAGCGTCCTCCAGTGTACCGTCGAACACCTTTCGGCCCCGCGCCATCATCACGATCTTGTCGCAGAGGCGCTCGGCATGTTCCATCACATGGGTCGAGAAGACGATGGTCGCGCCCCGCTGGTGCTGTTCGCGGATGAGCGTTTCGAGCGCCTGCTGGTTGACCGGGTCGAGCCCTGAGAAGGGTTCATCGAGGATCAGGAGGTCGGGCTGGTGGGCCAGGGTGGCGAGGATCTGGACCTTTTGCGCCATCCCTTTCGAGAGCTTCGAAATACGCGAGCGGGCAAAGTCCTGGAGGCCGGAGGCTTCGAGCAGGTCGAAGGCGCGGCGATGGGCATCGGCGGCGCTCATGCCCTTGAGCCGGGCGAAATACTGGATCGTGCTGACCGGGTTCATCTTCTTGTAGAGACCGCGCTCTTCGGGAAGAAACCCAACACGCCTCAGGGTCTCCATGCCCGGTCGCTCGCCAAACAGGCGGGCCTCGCCCTCATCGGGGGTCATGATACCCAAGGCCATGCGCAGGCTGGTGGATTTTCCGGCACCATTGGGGCCGAGAAACCCCACGATCGATCCACGCTCTACCGACAGATCGAGCCGGTCGACGGCCGTAAATCCGGTAAATCGTTTCGTCGCACCCGTCAGGACCAGCGGATTACTCGCCATGCTTGCACTCCCTCAAGGTGTCGCCACCCCTGCATGATATCGAGGCTCGATATCGCTCCAGATATGTGGTCCTCTTTTCGGGTTGCCAATTGCTGAATGCCAGCGCAGCATCCTCGCATGAACACCGATCTAGGGCCGATTGACCAGAAATTGCGGGCGACCGCCAGCCGTCCGTCCCGACAAGCTGACCGCGAGCTTGAGCGTATCAACCAGGCCCTGGCCCGGCTGGACGATGGCCGGTTCGGCTATTGCGAAAGCTGTGGTGCGGAAATCAGCATCGCCCGGCTGATGCACGATCCTGCGACCGTGCTGTGCGGCGATTGCGACGAGACCGAGTGATCGGCTAGCCCGGCCCGAGCCGGTTCAGCCCGGCAGTAGGGCCTTGGCGAGGGTGATGATCAACTGGATCACGACCGCCACGCCCGACAGGCCGACAACCGTGGCGATCCAGGCGCCGCCCATGTTCATCAGCACCCCGCCGACAATCCCGGCGCCCGCGCACAGGATCAGCGCCACAAACCAGTTCACGCCCATGGCAACCGCTAGCGTGGCATAGGCCACCGCCAGGAAGATGATTGCGCTGCCCCAGACGCTGGCCTTGATGAAGCCATCCCAGGTGCGCGCCTGTTCGGAAATGTTCATCTCTCCGCGCGTGTAGTCTGCAGACGCCATGTCGGTTCTCCGCCAATCTCCAAATCAGTCCCTTCTGTACGCGCGTTGCAAGGCCGGTCAAGGCGACGTTTTGTGCGGCGTGTAAGGCGGGTTCAGTTTATCGCCTTGTCGGGTTTTGGCGGAGTTGGTGCGAACGGTTTGGGCAGAGGCGCAGCGGGCACGCCTTCATCGGCCAGCGCCTTGGCTTCTTCGGGTTTTGTTTCCCCCCAGATCGGGCGCTCTTTCGCTTCACCATAGTGCATGGCGCGCGCTTCATCGGCAAAGGCTCCACCGACATAGTCGTAATTCTCGGCCACATGCTGGCGCGCCTTGGCGGCAAACGCCTTCAGCTTCGCCCGCGCGCTCTTTTCACCGCTCTTTCCGATGGCGGGCGCCATGATTTGCTTGGCCGTGCGCGCGCTGTCGCAGGCTGGGCAAGTGACCTGGCCCGCTTCGGCTTGTCGGTCATAGGCGTCCGACGAGGCAAACCAGGCGTCGAACGCCGCGTCACAATCGAGGCAATGGAGCGCGTACCGGATCATGCGGCCGCCAGCATGGCATCGAGCTTGCCCTGCCGGTCGAGGGCGAAGAGATCGTCACAACCGCCAATCGGCGCATCGCCGATCAGAATCTGCGGATAGGTGCGCCCGCCGCCAGACCGTTGCATCATCTCCGCGCGCAGGCCTGCATCCATACCGGCATCGATTTCCTCGAAATCAGCCTGCTTGTCGCGCAACAGTTTCAGCGCGCGGGTACAGAACGGACAGAAGGCGCGAGTATAGATGGTGACTTTCGCCATGGGGCGATCTCCTCAAACAGCGCTGGCAGCTGCTCCTATATGGTTATTTCACGGTCCCGGACAACGCGGGCCAGCACAAGCACATTCACCTCGCTGGCACCGGCCGCGCGCAAGGCGCGCACGCAGCCGCTGAGCGTCGCGCCCGTCGTCAGCACATCATCGACAAGGACGATGCGGCGTCCCTCGATGGCCGGTGCGTATCGTGGGCGGATGGCGAAGGCGCCGGCCACGTTGCGCTTGCGGGCGCGGGCGCTGAGACCGCCCTGACTTGGGGTGGCCTTTGTGCGCTTTAGCGCGGCGACCTTGACCGGCACACCGCTCTTGCGCGCCACGGCTTGGGCCAGCCAGCCCGCCTGATTGTATCCGCGCTGGACCAGGCGCCGGTAGTGCAGCGGCACCGGAACCACCAGGTCGGCATCGGCCAGAATGTCTGCCCCGGCCCGCGCCATCCAGCCCGAAATCAGCGACAGCCCGTCCCGGCGCCCGGCCCGCTTGAGATCCAGCACGATCCGGCGGGAGGCATCATCATAGGCCAGCGCCGCCCGCGCCCGAGCCCACGCTGGCGGCTTTGCGATACAGGCTGCGCAGGTCTCCGCTTCGCCGAGATCGATCTGCAGCGGCAGGCCGCAACTGTCGCATTGGGGTGGGCCGAGAAAGGTCAGCCGAACCCAGTCCTCCGCTGGCAAGAGGCCCGCCCCAGCGCCGCGCGCATCGGAAATCAGCGGCCGGCTGGGCCACAGAAGGGTCGTCAGTCGGCCAGCCAGGCGCCGGGTGTTGCCGAGGCCCGCTCCTGCCCGTAGGCGCCGCGTGGCCTTGGCCAAGCCCGGCGGCTGGGCCATATGCGGGTCCATGTCCTCGCCGGCTTCCCCTGCCCCTCCGGCCATGTTTGCCCCCTATCGCATCCGCGCCCACCGCCGCCGGGCCGCCGGCGACTGGGCGGAGTATGACTTCCTCAAGGCGCGTTTGTCGAGCGATCTGATCGAGCGGCTGGAAGACACGCCCCGCCAGTTTGACCGCGTGCTCGACCTGGGCAGCCATGGCGGCACGCTGGCGCGGAAACTGGCGCAGCATCGCCAGATCGGCCAGGTGCTGGCCACCGATCCCTTGACCGTTAATTTCGGTCTCACCAGAACCTTCGGTAAGCCATACACGTGCTACGGATGTGCGACGTCTGCCGGTAGCACTAAAAGATTTTGTTTTTTCTGCCATGATTAAAAT
>JBCCBN010000127.1:0-9047 GCA_039034035.1 Pseudomonadota bacterium | reverse complement strand
GTCCGTCACCTTGTCGCCGGGGTATCCCGTCACATGCACCCATCGCTGCTTCAACTCGGCCGGATCGCGGGCGCTGATCCGGAACCAGCCCAGCTCCTCCCCGATCTCCCGGTTGAGATGCAGCGCCCCCACATCAAACCGCGGATCGAACCGGTTCGACCATTCCCGGTGCAGCGACATCTTCTCGGCATAAAGCTGGCCGAAATGGGCGAACGGCTCATGCGCCCCCGCCCGGCCGGGCCGCACCTCGATCCCGATCGGATACGGACTGCCCCGGCTCGGCAGGATGCAGTGGCCCGCCGTCAACACCGTGCGCTGGCCCACCAGGAACCCGGTCCCCACCGTCTGCGTCCCGCCTTCCCAATGCATCGTCAGTGAACAGATCATGCGGAACGGATAGGCCGTCGTCGCATGGATCTGGGTCCGGTTATCGTCGCCGATCACCGTCTCGAACCCTGCACTCCGCGCCCGAAATTCGTCCAGGTCGCCCTCATACCGTCCGGTCTTCAAAAGGCGCGACAACAGGCTCGGATCGTCCTCGGGACGGCTCACCTTCAGCCCCGGGATCACCAGTTTCGAGGGCGGAGACGCCGGTGCCGGCGCGGGGCTGCCCGGCGGCGAGAGCGGCTTGCCCATGATCACATCATCGCTCGGCCTGGCGCCGGGCGTGGACGCGCTGGCGCTCGGAAAATCGGTCGAGCCGATCTGCGTGGCGATCGCGCTGGCAATCACACCGGCTGCGGCCAGGAATTCCGGCCCCTCGCCCCCACCAGGCCCAACCCCGCCAGCGCCAACATCACCAGCTCCGCCGCCATCTTCGCCTCCCAACACCGCATCGGGCGCATTGATCGCTGCCCTGATCGAAGCCAGCCAGATCCCCTGATTGGCCTCATACCGCCCGGTCCGGGTCGGGATCCGCGGCATGGTCGGGCTGCCCTTGTGGTGGATCCCGATCAGCTTCCACGACGCGCTGTCAAACACCGGGCTGCCGGAACTCCCCGGCTGCGTCGGCGTCCGGTAATGCAGCTGTTCGGGCCGACCATCCAGCGCCTCCGGTGGCCGCGCCGGCCCGCCTGGATCGCCCGCCGAATGGTCCAGCAACAGCTCGTCATCAAACGAGAACTTTGCCTCGCCCCCCTCGGGAAAGCCCAGCACCACCACATGATAATCGCAGCCATCCTCATCGGCGGCCGGCCGCCCCGGCAAATAGTCCGACACATCGTCCGCCCCCAGAGGATGAGCACAACTCGGCACCTCCCCCTTCGGCTTCAGCAGCGTGATATCGTGCAGCGTCTGGGGCGATGACCAGGCCACCTGGTCGAACCCGACCTCGCATTCGCGCACGGTCTGGCTGGTATTGTCATATTCATAGAAAATCGCCCGGCTGCGCAGGTAGGACGCGCCAAGAATACCGTCCCGGTCGCCCACCACATGGGTGTTCGTCGCGATCAACGTCTCCCCCGCCCAATCCTCCCGGAACGCCCCGCCATCAATCGCAAAGCCCGAACCGATCTGCACCCAATCGCCCTTCACGATGGTCTGGATCGCGCAGATACTCTTGACCCGCTCGACCGCCCCCAGCAGCCGGTCCATCGCCATCATCCGCCCGGTTTGTTCCACCGCATCGCGCTTGTCGAAGTAGGCCTGGTAGCCATCATTGGGATCATGCGCGACGGTCTTGGCCTGCTCCAGATCCCGCCGGATCAGCCCGGCCTCCACCGGGGTCAGCACCACCGGTTCGGTCTGGATCGTATCCTCCGGCGCCCGTCTCGCCCCGCCCGATTGCTGGCCCTTGTCCAGGTTCAACAGCGCAGCCTTCAGGATACGGACGATCCGGCCACGCTTGGAATCCTCATCCCCGGAAATCTGCCACACTTCTTCCAGCTGCCGCTTGGCGGATGCGATCTGGAACGCATTATTCTCCGGGTTCCCCGCAAACGCGCCATAGCAAAGCGCCGCGTCATCATCATAGCCCAACACCAGATAGGCCTCGCCCGCGGTTGCTAGCGTCCACATGTCCGATTTCTGCGCCCCCGGGCCGAGCGCCCGCTTCAGATCCGCTTCCTCGACCCGCAAGATCTCCTCAGCCAGCGCCCGCGCATCCTCGCCCACCGCCCAGCTATAATCGCTCGCCAGGTCGCTGCCGGCCGGCGCGCCCGCGCCATCGCGCACCCCGCGCATGGTCAGTGCGGCGGCATTGATCGCGTGATAGGTCGATGGCCGCGCCCCGCCATCGGGCGCCGCATCGGCGGCTGCCACGGTCCGGTCCCAGACCGAGCGGTACACCTCCGCCGCCATTTCCAGGTCCACCGCACTCGGATCAACCGCCCCGGCGCCGCCCGCCTCGGCACCGGCTTCGCCAACCTTGTCCTGGCCAGCCTCCCGCGCCTGCTTCGCCGCCGCCGCATTCATATAAGCCTGCTTGTAAGCCCGCCCGAGATTGCCCTTGGCCGCCATCCAGACCTTGAAATCATCCGTACCCGGCTTTCCATTTGCCGTGCTCGCCACAAGCGTCTTCGCGCGCCGGATCGCCTCGGGCAGCCGCTCCAGCTCGATGAGCGCCTGAATTTCCTTCTGCAACAGCGCTGAAGAGCCGAGCTTGGCCCGCCCCGCCATCACACACAGCACCAGCATCAGCCCAAAGGCGCGCTTGTCCTGGAGGTTCTGGGCCAGCGCCTGCACCCGTTCGACGCCCTCCTTGCCCAGATCGTCCGCCTCATCCACCACCCGGGCCACCTTGCGGATCGCCTCCAGCCGGGACTCCTCATGTCCCAACAACATCAGGTCCCGGCGCGCGCGCAGAAACTCCGCTTCCTCGCGCTGGGCATCGCTCGTCAAGGCGTTTGTCATGCCTGGGCTCCCTCCGAAGTGACGGTGGCGCTGGTCACGCCAGAAAGGTCCGGCTCGGCGATATGCTCGGCATCCAGCGCCGGCAGGTGGGTGATTACGCTCTCCTGCCCGGTCAGCCAGCTACGGGTCACCTTCCGCATACTGTCGACCCGGTTTTTCCAACCGCGCCGAAACGATTCAAGCCGCGTGTTCCGCGCCATGATCTTCTCATAGAACGCCCAGCGCGCATCCAGCGCCCGGTCCACCAGCAGGTCGCTGTCGGTATTCTCGATCGCCGCGAGCGTCATCGGCCCGAAAAATCCGTCCACGGCATTTGGCGCCAGGCCCGCCCCGCGCTGGATAAAACGCATGGCCGGGCGGAGGCCGTGGTTCACACAGGCATCAAACAGGGTCAGCGCCGAGGCATCATCAGGCATCCGGTGGCAATGGCCGGCCCGCCAATAGCCCTCGAAATAGATCTGCTCAACCTCGTGCTCGGTGATGTTGCGCACGCTGTCGCGCGGCTTGCCCAGCTTCTCGCGAAACGTGTCATAGGTGCGCTGGGTCACGCCCTGATTGGTCGCCCCGCCCGGATCGTCGGGATGGTCCACAAACCCGCCCTCATACACCCGCATCACATCATGACAGCGCCTGAACCGGGCATACTCATCCCGCGCCTGGCCCACAGGGCTGGCGATGATCTCATCCATGATCGGTTTCAGCGCCTTGCCCAGGCTGCCCAGCTCCGGCAGATGGAAGAATTCCTGGTTCGTCATCAGGGGCGCCAGCTTGCGCTTGGCCGCCTCGAATATCCGTTTGGCATCACTCGCAATCAGGTCCGGCGACAGGAACACAGCGGTTCGGAACATGGCCAGCGCCTGGTCAACCTGCCCATCGCGCACCTGCGCTTCCAGGGTCCGCCACGCCAGGTTCACATCCGGCACGCTGCCCCAATCGGGCCTCTGGGTCTCCCGGCGCAGCTCGAACACCAGATAGGGCGCGCCAGTATAGGGCTTGCCATTGCGGGTCAGCGTCCGCCGCGCCCGGTCATAATCAATCCCGTCGCCGGGATCGCCATCGGCCACCAGCGCATAATATCCCGAGGCCAACTGGCCGTTCTCATTGTCGAAGATGTCACCCAGCGTGGTCACCAGCGAGGCCTGGCGCACCGCCCCCTTGCGATCATTGATAAGCTCGAAAGTGCGGGTGATCGTATCGCTGATATCGGTCTGGTGCAGGGTCTGGCCAATCGCCGGATTGGTCATCGAGACAAATTGCGCCACCGGCGTCTTCAGCGTGTCCTCCAACAATGCCAGCGCATCGCCGAAATGGTCCTTCTGCATGACGCTGCCAAAGCCCAGCTCGAACGGTCCCGACCCGCGAAACACCAGGCGCGGCGTCAGCTGCTTGTTGATCACCAGCACCCGGTCCTGGCGCTTGTAGCCCATCTCCGGCAATGGCGCCGATTCCGGGATCATGTCCGTCGTGCGCGGCGCCGGCACCGGCGATCCCCCGCCACCTCCTCCAGCGCCAACAGCGCCGCCGCCCATATCCGCCCCGCCCGCGACCACAGGTTCCGGCACCGGGCTTGCCACTTGCGAGCCTGCCGTGGTGCTCGCCCCGCCCATGGGAGCTGCGCCCCGGGACATGGGCTGGTTGAACACCGAATTCTCGGTCGCCGGCGCGAACACGCCCGCCAGCTTGGTCTGGGCATCGAAATTGGTCTGCCCCACCACCCCATAGATGTAAGGCCCATACTTGGCCGAGCTGAACCGGCCCCGGCGCAGGCTCACCGCCCGCACCGCAATCGAGACATAGCTCTCATCGGGCAGGAAGGGCTCTCCGCGAAACCCATCCAGCCGGAACAGCGATTGCTGATTGTCAGCCACGAGCAGGGTGGACTTAGCCATGGGCGGGCTCCGTTTGCTTGGGGGTGTCAGCGGACGTGTCGGCGGCGGACTTGAGCTCTGCAGAAACGGCCGGGCTCGCCGCGCCGGTCTCTTGCGGCCGGGTCGGCGGCGAGGGCGCTGGCGCCGCCGCTCCGCCCCACAGGTCGGGCGCGATCTCCGCCGCCTCCACCAGCGCCGTATCGGTCGGCCGCATCACCGGACGCCGCGCCGTGGGCGGCCGCGCAATCACCGGCCCGTCAGCCCCGTCAAGCAGCATCGACTGCAACAGCGCCACATATTGGATATTGTAGCTTTTCGCCCCAGCATCGAGATCATCGAACGGCACCAGACCGGGATGACGCTTCCGCGCCAGATCCTTCGGCCCACGCCGGAACCCGCGCAGATAACGCTCCGCACACCAGCGCGCATGCTCCAGCCGCGCCAGCCGCACCAGCGTGCTCGGCCCATCCACCAGCCGCTCGCCCACCGCCAGCCTCGGCAACCGGTTCACCGATGGCGGCTGCCCGTCTATCCCTGCCAGCCAAGGCCCCAGGTCAAACCCCGCCGCATGCAACAGCGCCGGCACATAAGACGCCGCCGACCGGCTCGAATACCGGTTCACCTCGGCAATGTGGCTCCAATTCGTCGGCAGGGTCGGGCTGTAGAGATTGTTATGGGTCGCATGCACCTTGAACGCCGCCAGGTCTGGCTGGTCATCGAGGATCCGGCACGCCGACACCACATCCCGCCAGCTCCCGAACGGCACAATCGGCATGCGCGCCATCACCGTCGTATCCGTACCCGCCGGGATCTGTGCGGCCGCATCGCCCACAAGCTGCCCCGACCCGCCCCGGGCGCACGCAAACACCGGGCACCCGATCTCCGCCTCCGGCACCGCCCCGGATTCGGCAAGATCGGAGATGATCCGCTTCACATCGGCCGACGCTGCCATGGAATCGAGCCCCGCCCCGGTCGTCACATAGATCGCCGCAGGCGGCGCCGCGCGCAGGCGCGCCGCAAATGCCTGTGCCCGCTCATCCAGCGTCTCTACCGCGCAGGGAAAGAACGCACCGTCAAACACATCCGCCCAGGCCGGCACCCTCTGCACGAACCCCGTCCACGCCCCCGGATCGGGATCGAGTATCGTCACCCATTGCTGCCGGTCAGGATCGGTCCGCTGGGTCTCGCAATACTCCGCCAGGATCGCCTGCCCCATCGCCCCGAACCCCACAATCACGATGTGCTGGATCGCTGCCCGCTGCAGCCGAAACACCGGCTCCGCTGTCATCACCGCCCGCGCCGCCGCCCGGCTCTCGCCGACAAACTCCACCACGCTGTCGAGCCGGTTCCCGTCAGACGGCACCTCCGGCACCTGGTGAAAGCCGTAATTCAGCTCTTCCCGCCGCTCATACCAGGCATCATCGGTGACCACGAAGATGTGCGGCCCGGCCCGCGCCTTGCCCGCTGCCACGCCAAGCTCGCTCGCGGCCTGCGCCTTCTCCTGGAACACCGTGTCGGCAAACACCCGGTCTGCCAGGTCCGCATTCTCGGCATTGTCCGTCGTCGCAAACACCAGCGCCCGCGCCTTGTGCGCCGCCGACCAGCGCAGCATTTCCACCAGCCCCATATCGCTATCGAGCGTCAGGACACCGTCCGGCACGGTCTCCTTCCCGCCCGGTTCGAACTGCACCACACTCAGCCCGCGCTCCGCCGCCTCCTCAGCAGCCCGGTCGGCAAAGGGCTGCTTGCCCACCACCACCACATGATCTTCATTGCGCACCCGCGCCCGCCACTTCACCGCCGCCTGGTACGCCCACAACAGTACTACCTTCGCCAGGGTCAGCGCGAAGAACACCGCCCCCAACCACCGCGCCGCGACCAATGTCCAGCGCGCACCCGACCCCGCCTCCACGCCCGCCTCATCCAGCGCCTGCGCCGTGTACACATCCGATGGCGCCACCACCGACAGCGCCGCATAGGCCGCTTCCTGCGCCCGCATCAGCAGATTGGCCTGGTCGGCATCCACCAGCCACCATCCGGCGAACGCCAAGCCATAGGCCGGCACCCCGAACGCGATCAGCACCCACACCGGAATGTCGATGGCCTTGTGCCGCCGGCGAGGCCTATGCCGGGGCCGTGGCCCAACCTCGGATCGAGCCGTGGAGGGAGCGCCAGAGCGCTTCGCCCCACTCATACCCCCACCCCACTCGCCAGCCGTTGCGCCAGCTCGAACAGCCCCGGATCGATCCGCCGCGCCATGTTGCACGGGCACTCGCCATGCACATGGATCCCGATCGCCGCGATCTGGCTATGGTCGGCAGGATTGACCCAGATCACCGGCCCCCCGCTCTGCCCGCCCAGGGTCTGGATCGCATAGCGAAGGGTCACCGCATTGCCGCCAGGCGCCAGCCCCCGGTCCCCGGTATGCAGCCGCCCTTTCCGCAAATGGATGCCCGCCCCCGCCGGCACGGGATACCCGCCGATCAGCACGCTGTCCCGGCACCCCGGCTCCACCACTACCAAAGGCAAGGGCCGCCCCACCGACGCGGTAAACCCCCCATCGCGCACCCGCAGGAAAGCATAATCATACGGCCTGTTAATCGGCGGCCCCTCGGCAAAGCGCGGCGAGAACAACACGTCCCGCGCCTCGATCTCGGTCCGCGCCGCCATCTGCCGCTCGCCCTGGGCATAGCCGGAAAACAGCTCCACCTTGATCGCTCGCCGTGCACCCGGCGTCATCGTATGCTTGAACACATTGTGGGCCGCGGTGATCACCAGCCCCGACGCCACCATCCAGCCCGTCCCCGAAATCACCAGCGGATCATTACCGAACCGGCGATAGTGGGCCCGCACATAGACCAGCGCCGACCAGGGATACTTGCGATAATTGATCACTTCGTGGATCTGCGCCTGTCCCGGACAGATTGTTTCCGGCGACATCATGCTCGCCCGCGAGCCGAAATCATCTTCTGTCTCGCCCGGGTCCACCGGCGTCTCCAGCGCCATGTCGGGACCTTCCCCACCAAGGGCCCCACCCAGAGCCCCATCGCGAACCCCGTCCAGCGGCGCCGCAGCCGCCCCTGCCCCGGCGGCCTCTTCAAGCGCCACCTCGGGTGAGGATGTTTCCGTTGGCGGTTCGAAGCCCATTCTGGGTCAGCTCCCGCGCCGGCTTATTGCGGTATGAAGCGTGTGGCCGGCGGGTCGCTCTCTTCGAACCCCCCGGGCGTTACGCTCAGATCATCGGGCGCCAGGTCATCTGCCTCCAGGGCGCGCCGCGCCTCTGCCCGTTCGCGCTGGGCCTGTTCACGCTGGAACCGCTCGGCATCCACCGCATCCAGCCGGGCTTCATACTGGGCGTCGCTCTCGGCCAGCCGCGCGGCGAGATCGGGATCGGTCTCCAGGATCCGGGCCTGGCTATCGGCTTCGGTTTCCACCAGCCCCGCCTGGGCGTTCAGCAGGTTCGCCCGCGCATTCAAGAGGTTCACTTCGGCCGCGATCTCTTCGCTGTCACGATTGAACCCGGCCACCACGGCTTCGGAAATCGCCTCGACCACTTGCGCGGGCACACTGGCCAGCCCGGCGACTTCGCTATTGCGGTCCACGCCCACGGTCATCGGCATGCCATCGACCCACGCAATCGTGGTGTTCTGGTCGGCAAACACCCCGGCGGGCTGGCGGATCACCAAAGGCGGCTGGTTGTTCGGCAAATCCAGGATCTCATCAACGATATAGCGCTCAGCCACCGCCACCGTCAGCCGGTGCGGCGCGGTCGCCCGGTAACACAGACCACTATTGCACACGCCCCTGAAATCGGCAGGCTCCAGCAGCGGCACGTCCGGCGTCGCCGGATCGCCCGGCAGCGGCACCCGCCCCGGATCATCGGACACCGTGATCTGGATCGCCCGCGGATCGTCAGCAATGTATTGCAGGAACAGGCACTGCTCGATCAGGCGTTGCTCGGCGAAAATCCCGCCGGGGATCAGCAATTCGCCCGTGTCCTGGTCGACCTGAAACTCGCAATCCTGGCGCACAAAGGCCTGGAAAGCCGATGTCAGCGCCACATTCGCCCGGCGCACCGCATCCTGGTTCAGCGGATCGAACACCACCTTGCCAATGAAGATCTCGGTCCGCCGCCCGCCGCCACTTTCCAGCGCTGTGTAAGACCGGGCGAAATCGGTGGCGATATCGGCCCCGCGCGCGGTCGAAAACGCTGTTGAGTCTGAATCCAGCAACCGGCTGGAGGGGTTCACCGTCACCGACAGCTTGTTATCCGATGCGATGGCCCGGTTCAGCTTCGCCACATAGGAAAAGTCCGTGTCGCCAACCACT
>JBCCBN010000126.1:0-9225 GCA_039034035.1 Pseudomonadota bacterium | reverse complement strand
CGGGGATGTGCAGGGCGTGATTGGTCGACCCACCGGTGGCCATGAGGCCGACAATTGCGTTGACGAAGGAGCGTTCGTCGATGATTTCGCCCATGGGTGTGTAGTCGCCATTGATGCTGAGTGCGGCGGCCTTGCCTGCGGCGGCGCGGGTCAAGGCGTCGCGCAGGGGCGTGTTCGGGTTTACGAAGGCGGAGCCGGGAAGGTGGAGCCCCATCACCTCCATGAGCATCTGGTTGGAATTGGCGGTTCCGTAGAAGGTGCAGGTGCCGGGGCTGTGATAGCTCTCGGCTTCGGCTTTCAAGAGAACGTCCCGGCCCACCTTGCCCTGGGCGAACTCCTGTCGGATGCGGGCCTTTTCCGGGTTGGGCAGGCCGGATGGCATGGGACCGGCGGGGGCAAAAACGTGAGGCAGCCAGCCGAAGCGTAGGGCGGCGATGACCAGGCCGGGAATGATCTTGTCGCAGACGCCGAGATGGATGGCGGCGTCGAAGGCGTCGTGGCTGAGCGAGACCGCGGAAGCGAGGGCGATCACGTCGCGGGAGAAGAGCGAGAGCTCCATGCCCGGCTGGCCCTGGGTGACCCCGTCACACATGGCGGGGACGCCGCCGGCGACCTGGGCCGTGGCGCCGACCTCGCGGGCCGCCTGGCGGATCAGGTCCGGGAAGCGCTCGAAGGGCTGGTGGGCCGACAACATGTCGTTATAGGCGGTGATGATGCCGATATTGGGCCACGCGCTGCCGAATTGCTGGACCTTGTCCATGACCGCACAGCCGGCGAAGGCGTGGGCCTGGTTCCCCTCGCTGAGACGTTTGCGGGCAAACCCGTCGGGCTTGCGCGCGCGAATGAGGTCGAGATAGGCGGCGCGGCTGTCGCGGGACCGTTCGGTGATGCGGGTCAGGACGTCGGCGATTTTCGGGTTCAGCTTTTCGAGGTCGGTCATGGTGCCCAGACCTCCACCAGCCGATCGCCGAGGATGTCTTCGGCCATGTGGATCGGCAGGTTGGCGGCGCGGTTTTCGAGCACGCGCCGCTTCTGGTGGCCGGTGATGTAGAGGATCACGATGCTGGCGGCCTCAAGGGCGCGGCCGGTGACGGTGATGCGGTGGGGCATGTCGCCGGCGACGGCGGACCCCGTGGCGTCGATGGCGGCGACCGCTTCGGCCGTGTCAGGGTCCATCACCTGCTCGATGCCGGGCACGCCGGGGAACCAGGATGCGGTGTGGCCATCGGTGCCCATTCCGAGCATGACCAACGGGCCGAGATCGAGCAGGCGGCCATAGCGGGTCTCGAGCTTGGGGGCCCCAGCCGCAGGGGTGGCATCCGGGGTCTTCATGGGCAAGAAATGGGCGGAGGCGGCCTGGTTCTGGAAGAGGGTCCCGGCCAGAAGGCCGGCATTGGAGCGTGCATCGCCCTGCTCTACCCAGCGCTCATCGACGAGGCCCACATCGACCCGGGTCCAGTCGATGTCGCACCGGCTGAGGCGCTCATAGACCGGTCCCGGCGTTGAGCCGCCCGATAGCAGCAGGCCGGCATGGACATCGTGCTCAAGCTGGAGCCGGAGGACGCCTTCCATCATTGCCGAAATGAAGAGTTCCGCCTCGGGGCGGCTCGAAAACGTGCGCAGTGTTCCAGTCATATTCACTCCGTCGCCCTCAATCTGTGGACCAGGCGCGGCCATCACGGTCGAGCATCATTGCTGCCGCCAGGGGACCGTCGCTGCCGGCCGCATAGGTTTGCGGCGCACTGCCATTCGCAGCCCAGGCCTCGATCAGCCCATCGACCCACGCCCAGGCCGCTTCCACTTCGTCCCGACGCATGAAGAGTGCCAGATTACCGCGCACGACATCCATTAAAAGTCGCTCATATGCGTCGGGATAGCGGACCGAGAAGGTCTCGGCATAGGACAGGTTGAGCGGGAGGGACTTGATGCGGAGGCCGCCGGGTCCGGGCTCCTTGATCTGGATGAAGAGGCGGACCGCTTCGTCGGGCTGCAGGCGGATCACAAGCCGGTTCGGGCCCATCATCTCGCCGTCGAAGATGTCGTGGGGCACCTGTTTGAAGGCGATGACGATTTCGGACTGGCGCGCCTTCATGCGCTTGCCGGTGCGCAGGTAGAACGGGACGCCGGCCCAGCGCCAGTTCTCGATCTCGGCCTTGATCGCGACATAGGTTTCGGTGTCGCTGGTGGCGTCCTCGCCCAGTTCCTCGAGATAGCCCTTCACCGCTCCGCCATTGACGAGGCCGGCGGCGTACTGGCCGCGAACGGTGAAGTGCTTGGCGCGTTCTGAATCGAAGCGTTTGAGCGCCTTGAGGACCTTGATCTTCTCGGTGCGCACATCGTCACCGTCGAGGGAGGCCGGCGGCTCCATCGCGATGAGGCAGAGAAGCTGGAGAAGGTGGTTCTGGACCATATCGCGCAGGGCGCCGGAACGGTCGTAATAGCCGGCGCGACCTTCGAGGCCGAGATCTTCGGCGACGGTGATCTGCACATGGTCGATGGACCCGCGGTTCCAGATCGGCTCGAGGAGACGGTTGGCAAAGCGCAGGACCATGAGGTTCTGGACGGTTTCCTTGCCGAGATAATGGTCGATCCGGTAAATCTGGCTTTCGTCGAAATGGGCGCAAACGCCTTCATTGATCGCTTCGGCCGAGGCGAGGTCTGTACCGATGGGCTTTTCCAGTACGACGCGAGCATCAGAGGTGATCAGTCCGGCCTTGTTCATCGCACTGCAGATATCGACATAAAGCCGGGGAGCGGTGGCGAGGTAGAACACGCGGATCTTGTCGGGACGGTCCAGGAGTTTCTTGAGGGCGGGCCATTTCGCCTTGGGATCGGTGGCGTCCAGCATCTGGTAGTCGAGACGGGCGGAGAAAGCGTCCCACTCATCATCGTCCCAGTCATCGACCCGGGCGGTCTGGCAAGCCTCGCGAGCGAACGCCCGATAGGCCTCGCTGGTCATCTCTGTCCGGGCCGACCCGATGATGCGGCTTTCGGCTGGGATCTGCCCATCCCGCCAGCGATGGAACAGGGCCGGCAGCAGCTTGCGCTGGGACAGGTCGCCCGTGCCGCCGAAGATGACAAGGTCGAACGGTTCAACAGGAATGAAGGCAGCCATGGCGAACCCCTTGTTCGAGAGTGCGGAGGTATCAGATCTGTGGCAGGCGCCGTATCGTGTAAGCTGCTCTGCGGGGGGCGGCAACCGCGCAAGCCCTGCGATTGAGCAAGCCCGCTATTCGTGGTTTGCTGCGGATATCCGTCATTGATTTTGCAAGTGTTTGCAAGACCTGCGGGCTATGATCATGCAGCTCGGGCCAGATCCGGACCCGTCATTGAAAATTTTG
The DNA here is from genome assembly GCA_039034035.1 of Pseudomonadota bacterium. Classification (GTDB taxonomy): domain Bacteria; phylum Pseudomonadota; class Alphaproteobacteria; order Caulobacterales; family Hyphomonadaceae; genus UBA5336. The sequence continues at coordinate 5,884 of JBCCBN010000126.1, read as the reverse complement.
CAGAACGGGAGACAGCGAGCTATGGCGGGATCGTCCACGCAATTGTCATCGATCGCGATCATTGGTGGCGGGTCGGCGGGTTGGATGACCGCGGCCGCGCTGGCCAATGCACTGGGGAGCCATTGCCGGGTGACCTTGGTCGAGTCCGAGGCGATCGGGACGGTGGGCGTGGGGGAAGCGACAATCCCGCCGATCAAGTATTTCAACCAGCGGCTGGGGATCGATGAGGCGACGTTCCTTCGCGAGACGGGCGGGACATTCAAGCTGGGTATTGAATTCGTGGACTGGGCGCGGGAGGGCCAGAGCTATTTCCACCCGTTCGGACAGTATGGTGCCGAGTTCGACACGGTGCCGTTCTACCAATACTGGATGCGGGAGCATTTGGCGGGCGATGACACGCCAATTGACGACTACTCCATGGCGTGGGCGGCGGCACGGGCCGGCAAGTTCGACCATCCGGTCGGCGACAAGCGGCGGATCCAATCGACGTTCGACTATGCCTATCATTTCGACGCCACGCTTTATGCGCAACATTTGCGGCGGTTCGCCGAGGCCCGGGGCGTGACCCGGATGGAGGGCCGCGTGGTTTCGGCCAGTCTCGATAGCGGTTCCGGCTTCATCCAGTCGGTGTTGCTGGAAGATGGGCGTTCGATTGACGCCGACCTGTTTGTCGATTGCACGGGGTTTTACGGCCTGTTGATCGAGCAGACGCTGAAGACCGGATATCAGGATTGGTCCCATTGGCTGCCCTGTGACCGCGCTGTGGCGGTACCGAGTGAAAAGACCGAGCCGGCCCGGCCCTATACCCGCTCAACCGCGAAAGCGGCGGGCTGGCAGTGGCGCATCCCGCTGCAGCATCGGACAGGGAATGGGTATGTGTATTCGAGCGCCTTCCTGGAAGCGGAGGCGGCGACCGAGAGCCTGCTGGACGGGCTGGATGGTGAGCCGGCGGCCGAGCCGCGGCATTTGCGGTTTACCACCGGGCGGCGGAACGCGTTCTGGCGCGGCAATTGTGTCGCGATCGGCTTGTCAGCCGGGTTCATGGAGCCGCTGGAATCGACCAGCCTGCACCTGATCCAATATGGCATCATGCGCTTGCTGGCGCTGTTGCCGGACAAGACCATGTCGCCGCTGTTGGCCCAGGAGTACAATGCGCTGACGATTTCCGAGTATGAGCGCATTCGCGACTTCCTGATCCTGCATTACAAGGCGAATGCGCGGCAAGCGGGGCCGCTGTGGCGGTATTGTGCCGACATGGAGATCCCGGATCGGCTGGCCTACAAGATCGAGCACTTTCGCAGTCATGGGATGGTGGTATCGGACGAGCGGGAACTGTTCCACAATCCAAGCTGGATCGCGGTCTACCTGGGCCAGAATATCGTACCTGCACGTGCCCCGGCGATGACGGGGATGCGGCCCGAGGTGCCCGTGCAGGCGCGGATGGCGGCGATCCGCTCGGCGATGGCTGAGGCGGTGGACGTGATGCCGACCCATGAGGCGTTCATCGCGCGTTATTGCATGGCAGCGCAGTGAGCGGCGATGAAGTCTGAATGGTGGGGCAGGCTGGCGGTGGCGCGGCCGATGATCTGGTCGACGCTGGCCATGAAGCCGGTGAGATCGTCCGGGGAAATCCGGTCGGCCATGGGATGGTAGCCGGCCGGTATCAGGCCCTGGCCGACCATGACCTGGACCCAGCTGGACTCGCGGAAGAGGTCTTCGGGGTCCTTGTAGAGCCGGCCTGAGCCGGCGAAGAGGTCCATCTTTGCGGTGAGGCTGTCCGGCACGTCCATATGAGCGCAGTAGCGCCAGAACTCGGAATCGTCGCGCTGGGTCTGGTGGTAGTGGAGGATCAGGAAGTCGCGGATCAGGGCGTATTCGTGGCTGACCTGGCGGTTGTATTCGGCGATGGCGGCGGGATCGAAGGCGGTGTCGGGGAAGAGCTCGATCAGGCGCGAGACGTTGGATTGGATGAGGTGGATCGAGGTCGATTCCAGCGGTTCGAGGAAACCGCTGGCGAGGCCGAGGGAGACGCAGTTGCGGGACCAGAATTCGCTGCGGCGGCCCGTGTTGAAGCGCAGGAGCCTGGGGTCGCCATGGGGGGCACCGTCGAGGTTTTCGAGGAGGGTGTCGATAGCAACGTCTTCGCTGGTGAAGGCGTCGCAGAAGACATGACCATTGCCGGTTCGGTGCTGGAGCGGGATGCGCCATTGCCAGCCGGCCGCATGGGCGGTGGCCTTGGTGTAGGGCAGGAGCGAGCCGGAGGACGCGCAGCCGACCGCGGCGGCGCGGTTGCAGGGGAGCCAATGGGACCAGTCCTCATAGCCGACGCCAAGCGCTTCGCCGATGAGAAGGCCGCGGAAGCCGGAGCAATCGATGAACAGGTCGCCAGCGATCTGGGTGCCGGTTTCGAGCTGGACAGAAGCGATGTGGCCGGTGTCGCCTGCCAGTTGAATGTCGGTCACCCTGCCCTCGACCCGGGTGACGCCGGCGGCCTCGGCTTTTGTGCGGAGATAGGCGGCGTAGCGGCCGGCATCGAAGTGGAAGGCGTAGGCGAGCCCAGTCATGGAGGTGTTGCCCACCCGGTCCATCCGGCCGAAGCGGTGGTCGTAAGCAGCGCGGTGGTGGAGGGAGAAATCCCAGAGGCCCTGGGTGCCACCTTCGGCGCGGTATCGGAGCCAATATTGGTGGAAGTGGAGATTGGCGAGGTTGATGCCGGGATCGCCGAAGGTGTGGAGGTAGCGGTCGCCGACCTGGCCCCAATGGTTGAATTCGATGCCGAGCTTGAAGGTGCCGGCGGTTTCGCGGACGAATTCGTCTTCATCGATGCCGAGCATGCCGTTGAGACGGCGGATCTGGGGGATCGTGGCTTCGCCGACGCCGACCGTGCCGATGGCGTCGGACTCGATCAGTGTGATGGCGAGCGTGGGAGGGAGGAGTTTCGAGAGGGCGGCCGCCGCGATCCAGCCCGCCGTTCCGCCGCCGACGATCACCACTGATTTCAAAGGTTGCCTGTTCATGGGGTCAACTTAGCTTTGCCGCCGGTGTGGGCGAAGGGGCCAAATCGCCCCGCCGCTTATAGACCTGCACGCAGAAAAAAGGCCCACCGAGACGGCGGGCCAGGCTTCTGGGAAAGGTTCGACCGCCTAGAACTCTTTGGCGATCGTGAAGTTGTAGGTGGTGCCGTATTCTTCGAACCGGCTGGGGAAGACCACGCCAGACAGCGCCGTTTCATTTTCGGTGACGAAGGGCTCGTTCGTCAGGTTGAAGATCTCGAAATTGACCGACAATCCTTCGAGGGCGCCCTCTTCCCACTCGTAACCGATCTGGGCGTCGACAATGGTTTCTTCGAGGGCCTGCGCCCCCGAGAGCGAGCCATCGAAGTTCTGGACTTCGGAGAGGAAATCCGACCGGTTGCGGGCGCTGAGCCGGGCACGCCAGCCATGGTTCTCGTAATAGACATCGCCGGACCAGACGGTTTCGGAATAGCCCGGAATATCCAGCGTATCGCCGTCGGCGTTTTCGAGACCATTGTCAGCATAGGTGTAGCTGGCATTGAACCCGAAGCCTTCGAAGCGGGGCGGGAGGTATTCGTCCAGGCTCACGCGGACCGTTGCCTCGATACCGGTGATCGAACCGTCGGCGAAGTTTGTCGGACCGACCAAACGGGTAGCAGCCACCTCCGGATTAGCGTCGAGGAAAGCACCAAGACCACCGGAGTCGATGATCTGACCGGCATCCACAACGACATTGCGGTCGATGACCCAGTCGGACAGATCCTTGTGGAACACTGCGACCGAGACCGCCGTCGTGGCGTTGAAATACCGCTCAATCGCCAGGTCCAGCGCGGTGGACTGGTAGGGCTCTAGGAACGGGTTGCCGCCATCGAGGGTGAAACAGGTCAGTTCCGGCGGATTGATGGCGATCACCGCGTCGGGCAATTGGTCGCCATCAACGTCAGCGCAGGCCAGCGGATTTGTCCGCAGTGACTGGTTCGCCGCGAGTTGGTCGAGGCGTGGCCGGGTCAGGGTCTGCGCAGCGGCCGCGCGGAGGAAGGTGTCCTCGGCGATTTCGAAGCTGAGGTTCAGGCTCGGCAGGAAATTGTCGTAGGACTCATCCACGGTTTGCAGGAACTGGTTGGCGCCGAAATTGAGCGTACCGGTCGAGGACTGGTCGGTTTCGATGAACTGGAAGCCGAGATTACCGCGGACCGGGACGTTACCGAGCGCGCCCTCGATGAGGGCCATGCCGTAGAAGGTCGTGATCTCTTCTTCAACGCTCCATTCAGTGTCGAATGTCGCTTTCTCGAAGATGTAGGTCCCGTCATTGCGCAGCCGAGCCGGGTCATAGGCGATGATGTCGAGCCCGATCGTGTCGCTGTCGGTGGCGCCGACAATGGCATTGGCCGGGATGGCAAGACCGTCACCGAACGCGTCGGTGGGGCGAATGAAGGATTCGTTCGAGTCGAACGTCTTCTCGCGGTCGGTTTGCAGCACGCCGGCCTTGATGCCGCTGATGAACGGCGTCTCGAGGTCGTATTCGGCCTCCAGACGGATCTGGGTCAGCTCGTCCTCGATTTTCGGCTCCTTGATGAAGCCGACCTGGCCCCAGCCGCCTGGATCGGTCAACAGGACAACGGAGGGATCGGTGTAGTCGAGCTGGCTGTTGATGCGATACTCGCCCGAACCCGGCGTGTTGTAGACCAGCGTATCCTGGGCGCCCGAGCGGGCGCGGCCTGTACCGGCATAGGATTCGAAGTCGATATCATTCCGGTCGAGCTCGGAGCTCGAAAGGTCCGCCATGATCGTGAAGCGGTCTGTAACCTCGTAGGAGGAGTTAATCCCCAACGAAACGATTTCTGCGGTGTTCCCCTCGGTATCGGTGCGCAAGATCGGCACGACGGCGCCGTAAGCGGCGGCCGAAGCGAAGGGTCCATTACCTTCAGTGCCGAGGAACTGGGCGCCCGACCAGGACGCGATCGGTGTTTCCACACCGCGGAAGATGCCGGCATCTTCGGTGTCGGTGTAGAACGCGTCAATCGTCGTTTGGAACCGGTCATTCGGCTCGAATTGCAGGGTACCAGCCGCTGATGTGCGTTCGAACTCGCGGGAGACGACTCCGGTACGCGGGTTGTCGGAGGCGTAGACCAGGCCGGTAGCCGGATCGATGCTGGTCTGGCCGGAATTGGTTTTCAGTTCACGAGAGGTGAACTGGGTGGGGTTGGACTGGTGGGTCAGGCCGAGCGACCAGCCGATCGTACCTGCCGCATTCTGGTCGATATATGAGCCGAACAGGCGGTAGCCGTCATCGTCGAAATCGGGGTTGAGCTGGCCGTTGTCGTTGACGACATACTTGCCAGACGCATTGAGCTTGCGCTCGTCATAATCGAGCGGGCGGACCGTGCGCAGGTCGACCGCACCGGCGATGCCCGTGGCCGCGAGGGCCGCATCGGGGGTTTTGTAGACAATACCCTGGGAAACCAGTTCGGATGGGAACTGGTCAAACTCGATGCCGCGATTGTTGCCGGCCGAGACCTGTTCGCGCCCATTCAGCAGCGCGATGGAGAAGTCCGGACCGAGGCCGCGAATGGAGATCTGCTGGGACCGGCCGCGCACCCGCTGGGCGGTAACGCCGGGCAGGCGAGCCAGGGAGTCCGCGATGGACAGGTCTGGCAGCTTACCAATGTCTTCGGCGGAGATCGCCTCGACGATGGACGTGGCGTTGCGCTTGGCGGCGAGGGAATTCTGGATCGAACCACGAATACCCTTGACCGTGATGGTTGAGAGGGTGCGATCTTCGTCGGCCGCTACTGCCTCATCGGTGACCTCAACCGGCGCGTCGCCGGTCGCGGTTTCCTGGGCATAGGCTGGGCCGCCCATAGCGATGG
>JBCCBN010000125.1:0-9245 GCA_039034035.1 Pseudomonadota bacterium | reverse complement strand
CTTCTACTACGTCTCTTATTTAACCATCCAGTCAATAAAGCCAAACCAAACATTCCCAACATCGCAAGCACCAGCATCTGGAGGTCCGGGCCGGGACAGGCGGTGACGAAGCCGCCCTTTTCGCCGGAGACCTGTTCCGGATGTACCAGCGCTATTGCCAGCTCATGGGCTGGTCGATGGAGCTCGTGTCGGTGGCTGAAGGGGACGTAGGCGGCTACAAGGAGATCGTGGCCAACGTGGCCGGCACCGATGTGTTCGCCCACCTGAAATTCGAGTCCGGCGTACACCGGGTGCAGCGGGTGCCAAAGACCGAGAGCGGGGGCCGGGTGCATACGTCTGCGGCCACGGTGGCGGTGCTGCCGGCGCCTGAGAATGTGCAGATCGAGGTGCGCAGCGAGGATATCCGGATCGATACGATGCGAGCGTCCGGCGCCGGGGGGCAGCATGTGAACACGACGGACTCGGCGGTACGCATCACCCATCTACCAACGGGCATCGTGGCGACCAGCTCTGAGAAGTCCCAGCATGTGAACCGCGACAAGGCGATGGAGATGCTGAAGGTCCGCCTTTATGAGCGGGAACGAGCAGAGAAGGATGCCGCCCGGGCCGATGCGCGCAAGTCCCAGGTCGGCTCCGGTGACCGGTCAGAAAAGGTGCGCACCTATAACTACCCCCAGAGCCGGGTGACCGACCATCGCATCAACCTCACCTTGCAGAACCTCGACAAGATCGTTGCCGGGGATGCGCTGGAAGATGTGGTCAACGCCCTGCGAAGCGAAGACCAGGCGCGGCGGCTGGCGGAAATGGATGCCGCTTGAGCGGGACCATCGGCCAGGTGATTTGCTGGGCCCAGCGGCGCCTCACTGATGCGGGGCTGGAGGAGGCGAGGCTCGAGGCGCGCATCCTCACGGCCCATGCGCTGGGGCTTGAGCGCAGCGCCCTGCTGGCCCGCGAGCCGGACCGTCCGCCACCGGGCCTGGCTGCGCGCCTGGCCCCCATGCTTGATCGCAGGGCAGCGCGCATTCCGCTGGCGCACATCACGGGGCTGACGGAGTTTTACGGGCTGCCGTTCAAGGCCGGGCCGGGGGCGCTCATCCCGCGCAGCGACAGCGAAACGCTGGTCCGGGTCGCGCTGGACCACCTCCCGCCCGAGCGGCCGGCGGTGATCGCCGATCTTGGCACCGGCAGTGGCTGCCTGCTGGTGGCGCTGCTGCGGAGCCGGCCCGCGACCGAGGGGACGGGCGTCGATGCCAGCACGGAGGCGCTCGCCATCGCCGAAGACAATGCTCGGCTCAACGGCGTGGCGGGGCGGGCGCGCTTTGATCATATGGGCTGGGCGGCATGGCAGGGCTGGGCCAGCGCGGACCTCATCGTGTCGAACCCGCCCTATATTCGCGCCGGAGAGATTGACGCTCTCGCCCCCGAAGTCCGAGACCACGACCCAAGGCTCGCGCTGGATGGCGGGCGGGACGGGCTGGACGGCTACCGCGAAATCATCGGCCTTGGCAGCGCCGCCATGGCGCCCGGAACGCCGCTGATTTTCGAAATCGGCCATGACCAGGCGGAAAGCGTGACGGAGCTGCTGAAAACCGCCGAATTTTCAACCATCAAGCTCACCCGAGACCTCTCGGGGCGCCCACGGGTGCTCTCCGCTGTGAAGAAACTGACATGAGGACCCCAGATTCGCCGCCAAGGGCTTGGCGTTGGCGGCGATGCAAGCTATCTCTTTCTCAGGTTCCGTGGTGCGCGGCTTAATCTTACGCACATCCGGCCATATTTGCGGAAAGCCCAGTTTAGACGAACCCTGGATGGGGCCTTCCGAATGACAAGGGCAATGCCTGGGGGCATGCTCTCAATCAGGGAAGACCATATGAAACGCCAACGCGGGCGAAACCGCCGGTCTAGCGGTGGGCAGAACAACAATATCAATCGGCATTTCGAGAGTAATGGCCCGGACGTGAAGATCCGCGGCTCGGCTCAGCAGGTGCTCGACAAATATCTGCAATATGCCCGTGAAGCGCAGACCAATGGCGACCGGGTGAAAAGCGAAGCCTACTTTCAGTATGCTGAGCACTATCAACGCACGCTCGCCATGATGCAGGCTAACCAGAAGCCAAAGCGCGACCGGGACGACCAGCGTAATCGCGACAATGACTCCCGTGACAATGACACCTCCGATAGCGACGAGGCCGAAGTCGTCACAGCATCATCGGGCGGCGACAACCAGCCGAATGGCGAGGCCAAGGCCGATCCCTTGCGCGTGATCGGTGAGGACCAGTCCGGCGATCAGCGCGGCTCGGAACAGGCCGCTTCGGGTGAGCACGCCGGCGACGGAGATGCCAAACCCAAGAAACCGCGCCGGCGAAACTACAAGAAGCGCAGCGATGACGGCGAAGCAGCCGCCGATACGCCCGACGAGGCCGATGGCGTAATGAAAACCCTGTCGCGGGGCCACAAACCGTCCAAACCCAAGGACGATAGCGGCGACGCGGGCGATACACCGGAAACCGCAGCCGAGGCCGCCGCGGAGTAAGCCGCAGGCACACGTTTCCAGATCAGCCGCGGCGGCTCCAATCGTTCCAGGCTGGATCAATTCCGTACCTGTTGGAACCCGCTGCCACGTTGATGCGGCTGGCAGCGGATTTGTGACCCGCGCCAAATGCCCCGCACCGCTGGCGGGACTCGTGCAACCCATCCATGCGGCGAGACTGGCCCGCTAGACCGTTCCCGTGTTCAACGGAAACGGCCTCGCCGGTTCATTGCCCTGACGACCGATTGGCGGTCGCCAAACGCCTGCGCGGGCGTGGCCCATAAGGGCCGACAGATGGTCCGCCCGCACCTGCGTTTCCGCCGGAGGCGAAACCCGCGCTAGAAAGTTGCGCGCAAGCCTACGCGGATGTTCTGTCCCGGAACGGGGATCAAGTCCTTCAACACGGAAGTGGCCAGCCGCGCTTCCTCATCGGTGACGTTGCGGGCCTCGACGAAGATTTCAGTCCCATCGGCCCCAAGCCCCACATCGGACAGGTCAAACTCGGCGCGGAGATTGACCAGCGTGTAGCCATCGGTCTCGAACTGGCCGGCGCCGGGGTCATCCTGTTCGTCAGCCACGGTGACATCCGCGCCGATTTCAAACGCACCCCACTCCGCGCTGGCGCCGAGATTGACCGTCAGCGGCGGGATGAAGGGCACATTGCCATCGCCATCCAGATCAGCCTCGACCAGGTCCAGGCTGCCGCCGAATTCCCACTCCGCACCTAGCAGGCCGTCGACGGTCAGATCGGCATAGAGTTCGCCGCCCACGAAGGTTGCGTCTTCCTGCACCGAGACGAAGACCGGCAGGCCGTCTTCCTCGGTGACCGCTTCGCCGTCTTCGATTAGTACGCCGGGTGTGAAGAAAGTGAAGTCGGAAAACTCCGTGCCGAACACATTGATCCCGGCACTGAAACTGTCGGTCGTGTACCGAACCGTCCCTTCGAGGTTGATCCCGGTTTCCTTGTCATGGGTGGGGTCGCCGATTTCGAACTGGTCGGTGGCGAGATGGGGGCCGAAGGCGAAAAGTTCGGTCTCTGTCGGGGCGCGCTCGGTATAGCTGACCTGCACGCCGGCGAACCATCCACCGTCCAGGTGCCGGTGGGCGCCAACAGACCCGCTGACGAGATCGAAATCGACGATCCCGGCATCCACATTGTCCCGCTCCACGGTTTCGAACCGCAGACCGCCCTCGACGCCGAAGCCGCTATCCCATTCGCGGGTTTCGTAGAGGAAGATCCCGTACAGCTCGGAATCGGTTGGGCTGATGAAGGCCTCTTCGCCGACAGCGGAGAATTCCACGTCGGTGAACTGGATACCGATGGCGCCATCGAAGCCGGCGATGGAATGGTCGAGCTCGAACCGGCCCTCCATGCCTTCGGTTTCAAACACGGTACCGGTTTCGCCCGGTGCCTCGAACTCGATGTGCTCATAATCGACAAAGGCGACCGAGCCGAGCAGGCCGGTGATCACGCCGCCATCGATATCGACGCCGCCGCGCAGGTCCACACGGGTCTGTTCGAGGTCGATGAAGGGGCTTTCCTCTTCTTCGCCCTCTTCCTCACCATGCTCTTCGTCGCCGTGTTCCTCTTCTTCTTCGTCGTGTCCGTGGCCTTCCTCATGGCCGTGGCCGGGCAGGCCGTACTCAGAGGTTTGCTGACGGATGGCGATGCCGAAAAAGCTGTTCTCGCCGACATGGCTGATGCCGCCGGCCAGGGTGGCGGTTTCGACGAAGGAGTTTTCCGCGGTGCCGCGCACCTCTTCCTCTTCGCCATGCCCGTCCTCGTCATGGTCCTCGTCTTCTTCACCGTGCTCTTCTTCTTCCTCGGCTTCTTCGGCGGCGCGGAGGAGGGAAGATTCGGCGAAGTCGGGAATGTCATAGTCGTCGAAGTCGCGGAGCGAGCCTGACAGGGTCACCACAATATTGCCGGTGGTCAGCCGGGTGTTGGCGGCCAGTTCCGTTCCCTCATTCACGGAGTTGTAGGCCGTGAACAGGTCGGCGCCGATCACCTGGTCGGGAATTTCCTCGACGATGAGGCCGTCGATCACGTTGACGACGCCCCCAATCGCCTGGCCGCCATAGGTGAGCGCAGCGGGGCCGCGCAGGATTTCGATGGCTTCCGCATCAATCGCGTCGGCGGTAACCTGGTGGTCGGGGCTGGCGGCGGAAACGTCAATAACGCCGATGCCATTGGTCAACACCTGAACGCGCTCGGCACCGAGGCCGCGCAGGATGGGCCGGCTGGCCCCCGCGCCGAAGAAGGTGGAGGAGACGCCGGGTTGGCTGTCCAGCGTGTCGCCGAGTGTGCTGGCGAGGGATTCCACCAGGTCTTCGCGGTCGAGCCGGGTGGCGTTGCCGATCAGTTCATCAGCGCTGCGATTGGGGCCGGGCGTGGTGACCAGTACAGGGGCTTCCACACGTGGTGCGTCATCGGCGGATTGGGCAAAGCCTGTCCCGACAAGCGCAGTGGAAGATGCCAGGGCGAAGAGGAAGCGTGACATGGGGGGTCCGTCCGTTCTTGAGGATGTTATACCGTAACGTCTCTTACGCTGACCCTGCCGGGTAGCAAGCCGGTTGACGCGCTTTTCCGGCGGCTGTTGCAATTGGATCGCATATATGGGCTGCCGGTGGGATGGCTGTCCTTGACCCCCGACCATGCCGCCGGTACGCCCCGGCATCCCCCGCAAGAAACGAACGGACACGGCCATGGCCAAGATCAATGGCAACGAAATCAAGCCCGGCATGGTGATCGAGCATCAGGACCAGGTGTGGCGCGCGCTGAAGACCAATTCGGTCAAGCCCGGCAAGGGCGGCGCGTTCAACCAGGTCGAGCTGCGGAACCTGATGAACGGCTCCAAGCTGAATGAGCGGTTCCGCGCCAAGGTCCAGGTCGAGCGGGTGCGGCTGGAGCAGAAGAGCCATCAATTCCTGTTCGACGCCGGAGACGCGTTCGCGTTCATGGACCAGGACAGTTTCGAGCAGATCGAGTTGGCGAAGGATTTTGTCGGTGACCAGGGCGCCTACTTGCAGGATGGCATGATGGTCGAGATCGAGTTCTACAATGAGACGCCAATCGGCATCGCCCTGCCCGAGCAAGTGGTCCTGGTGATCGAGGAGACCGAACCGGTGGTGAAGGGACAGACGGCGGCGAACAGTTTCAAACCAGCGGTGTGCGACAATGGCGTACGGGTGATGGTGCCGCCCTTTGTCGGCCAGGGCGAAAAGATCGTTGTGCAGACCGCTGACAGCACCTATCTGCGCCGGTCCGATTGAGGCGAAAGCGCTCCAAGACCGACGCCACTGCCGCCCCCTTCATGAAAGCACGCCCCCATGTCCCGTCCATCTCCTGTTGGCACCGTGATGATCAACGCCGCGCGCGCCGCCGGCCGCACCCTGGCGAGGGATTTCGGGGAGGTGGAGAACCTCCAGGTGTCGAAGAAGGGGCCAGCCGATTTTGTCTCCAGCGCCGATCACCGGGCCGAAGAAACGATCTATGAATCGCTGAAGAAGGCCCGGCCCGGCTACGGCTTCCTGATGGAAGAACGCGGCATCGTCGAGGGTAGCGACCGGACCAACCGGTTCATTGTCGACCCGCTGGACGGGACGCTGAACTTCCTCCACGGCCAGCCGCACTTTGCCGTCTCCATCGCGCTGGAACGGGAGGGCAAGCTGCTCACTGGCGTGGTCTATGATGTGGCGAAGAACGAGATCTTCTGGGCCGAGACGGGACGGGGCTGCTGGCTGGAGCAGCGGAAGTTGCGCGTATCCTCCCGCCGCAAGACCACCGAAGCGGTGATCGCCACCGGTACGCCGTGGCACGGCCGGGGTGAACAGGCTCATGAAACGTTCTGGGGCGAATTGGCTGCGCTGACCCCGGTGACGGCCGGGATCAGGCGATATGGCTCGGCGGCGCTCGATCTCGCCTATGTCGCTGCGGGGCGGTTTGACGGGTTCTGGGAGCGTGGCCTCAAGCCGTGGGATATCGCCGCCGGCATCGTGCTGGTGCAGGAAGCGGGCGGCATGGTGGATGAGCTGGATGGCGGGGACGTGCTGGAAACGGGCTCAGTGCTCGCATCGAATGGCCAATTGCAGGACACGCTCGCCAAACGGCTGCGCAAGGCGCAAGCCTTCGCCCGCGCCGTGCCAACCGACCCGCAGCAAGACTGAACCGGGGCGCGTTCAGGGGTAGTTCGCGAAAGCCAATTCTGCCGGAAGCGCTTCAGCGGGCAACGCACGCCGGGCGATTAGCCCGCCCCCGCGGAGGCGGAGGCGAAGCCGGCAGCCGTGAGCGCAAAGACAAACGACGATCGATTCCGCCAAAGGCGGAAACGATCTAGGCCGGGTCGGTGAGGGCGGCGCGGACCATGGCGGCGATCTCCCGGCAGGCGGCGTCGGCTGCCGGAGACGCGCCGGTGAAAGCGGTGAAGCCATGGGCGAGGCTGTCATAGCATTTGAACACCACATCCACACCCGCAGCTTCCAGGCGGCGCGCATAGTCGGCACCTTCATCAACAAGGGGATCGAAGCCCGCCGTCACGATGATCGCTGGCGGCAGGCCCGAAAGGTCCATCTCCTGGCCCGGTGAAATCCGCAGGTCTGCCGGGTCATGGCCCTCGGGCAGGTAGTGGTTCATGAACCAGCGCATGGTGTCAGTGCTCAGCGGATAGGTTTCGCCATAGGTGACGTGGGACGCAGTTTCCTGCGACACATCCACCGCCGGATAGATCAGCAATTGCAGCGCCGGGGCCGGCAATCCGTTGCGCCGGGCGTCCTGGGCGATGATCGCCGAGAAATTGCCACCCATACTGTCACCGCCAATACTGGCTTCACCGGCCGGAGCGCCCAGGGAGGCAGCATTCTTCAGGGTCCACTCATAGGCGGCCAGGCAATCATCAAGGCCTGCGGGCCATTTGTGTTCAGGCGCCAGGCGGTAGTCCACCGACACGACAGGACAGCGGGCAATGCTGGCAATCATCGTCACGAATGCGTGGCAGGTTTCGAGGTCACCGATCACCCCGCCGCCGAAGTGGAAATAGGCCATCGCCGGCATGGCCGGATCCTGGTTGGCCGGGCGGTAGATGCGCACCGGGATCTCCTCGCCCTGGTGACTGATGGTCCGGTCGTCCCAGCGCACACCCGGTTCGGGGTCGGCGCCGAGCATCTCCAGCCCGGCCGCGCTGGCAGCCCGTCCTGTTTGCGCGTCGCCAGCCGACATGGGCGGCTGTTTGGCGGCGCCATGGGCCAGGAACTGGGTATGGGGATCGAGCACGCGGCCGCCGATCTCAACCGGAGCGCCGCCCGACATGCGCACCAGCCAGCCGGCGGGCAATTTCAATAGCGTCCTGACAATGGTGCGTTGCAAACTCATGAGAACCGGTCCTCCAAGACCCGAAATGGTCGATTGCCGGGCGTCACTGCCCCGGCGTCGCCAAGGCGAAGCCGCGAATGCCTGATAGCAGCAAGTTTGATGCAAACTGGGCGGTGCCGACCGGGTCCATGGGCTGGCGCGCCAGCATATGGTCGCCCATCTCCCGGGCGATGCCCACTGCTGCGGCGGTGAGATATTCGGTATCCAGGTGGGCCACCAGCACATCGCCCAGCACATGGTCGAGGTCGGTGCGGATCTCGGCGAAGACTGCTTTCAGTTCCGGCGTGTCTACCCGAACGCCGATCAACGCCATGTGCGGTACGCCCTTCTTGATCCCGTCAGCATTCTCTTCGGCCAGGAACTCGAAATAAGCCTGGTAGGCCGTGAGGATATAGGTCTCGAAATCTGTGGCCTGGGTGCGGACGTCCTGCAGGCGCTCACCGAACCGGCGGGCCGAATCTCCGGCAATGGCTTCAAAGACATCTTCCTTGGATTTGAAGTAGTTATAGAACGTGCCTGCGGCCAGATCCGTCTCGCGGATGATGTCGCGAACGGTGGTGACGTCGAAGCCGAGCTTGGCGAAGACTCGCCGGCCCGCGTCAAGGATCGCCGCCCGGTTGGCCGCCTTGGCCATGGCACGCTTGCCTTCGCCAGCACCCGGCGCCGACGCGCGGGACCCGCCGGCCAAGGTAAGAGCTGTAGAATCGGTCATGGGATGGGAATGGCGCAAATCGTGACGTTCCGTCAACTTTCCTGCTGAGCAATGGGTGGGTCCTCGCGGTCCTGCCGGCTACGGCGCACCGTAAGGAAAACGCCCCAGGCCACATCGAGCAGGATCAGACCGAGCACGCCCAACAGCGGATCTCCCAGAACTGCCATCGCACCAAAGCCGATGAAAAGGCCGAAATGCAGGACGATGATCCGGCCATAGGGCGAACTCATGATGGTGTGGACATCGTCGGTCTCGCCCGCCCGCATGTCCTGCACCGCGCTCAACACATGCCACGCCAGCAAGGCTGCGGCGATGGGCATAACCCCCGGCGCAATCGCCAGGGCATCTCCGATCAGGCTCATCGGCGTGGGAAACCCTTCGGGCTCGCGCCCTTCGCTCATGGCCGCGAAATATGTGAGGAAGGTGCCGTGCACAAAGCAGAACAAGCCGAAATGGACAGTAAAGAAAGCGCCGGTGAACAGGGCTCCGGCCGCGCCAACAGCCCCGCCAGAAGCGCCCCGGACCAGCATCCGCAAGAGCGTGACCGCACCGATGATCAGGTTTTCCAGCCAGTACAGCAGGACCAATGGCGCGGCGCCCCAGCCAAAGGCGAAGACCGCATAGATCGGCAGCAG
>JBCCBN010000124.1:0-9277 GCA_039034035.1 Pseudomonadota bacterium | reverse complement strand
TCGTCGATGAGTTGCTCCAGCGCCCGGCCCGTGATCTGCTGAATTTGTTCCTGGGTCGGCTGACTACCAAAGCCCAGCAACAGGAGCTGCGCGCGCTCGACAACGTCCGAATAGGAAATCGGCTGGTCGTTCACGATCGCGGCAATCCCGCCCAATGGCAGCGTATCCGGCCCCGTCTGTTCCGCCGTCGCCGCAGGTGCAGGCGCTTCGGCTGGTGCCGCTGCTTCCGCCGCAGGGGCAGCGCCAGGGGCATCCTGAGCATGGGCCGCAGGCAGGGCGGCCATCAACAAAGCGGCAAACATGAAAGCGCGGATCATGGACGGTCTCTCTTCAGACATCATGCCAAGCATGGGTCAACGCTTCTGAACCTAATTGCAACAGCCCACAACGCAAAGCGACGGGCGCAGTGGGTTCGTGAACATTGCAGTCATCTAATCAACGTCCCGCGAGCCAAGCTCACCCAGGCTGAGCAGGGAGAAGCGGAAGGTGATCGATTCCGACGGGCCGAGCTCGCGATCCCGGTTATCGCTCCGCTCATAGGCCAGCTCGAACAGGGCGCAGCCATCCTGGTAGCCCAGTCCGAATTGGTGGCGGCTGTCGAAATTGTCGGCGATATCGCGCACGCGGGCATAAGAGGCATTGAACCGATCAGTGAGCCGGAACCGGCCATTGATCGAGATCGCCTCGTCTTCCCGACCGACGACCGAAAGGCTTTCATCGATCTTGTAATACTGGGCCGCCGCCCGGATACGCCAGAAATTCGTCGACACCCGCGCATCGATCCTGTTCAGCGCCAGGCTGTCCTCGTCAAACCGCATACTGGTCGCCAGCCGCAGCGGCCGGCCCAATTGCAGGCTCGCGCTCGTAATCCAGTCGCTGCTCGTGCCATCCAGGTTCGACAGCGTATCGAACCGGTCATCCGTTTCCGACTTCCAGCGCCGGCCGGCAGCGCCCGAAAGCTCAACCCCATTCTTCCACCGAGCCTTGGAGAA
This sequence comes from Pseudomonadota bacterium, assembly GCA_039034035.1. Lineage (GTDB taxonomy): Bacteria > Pseudomonadota > Alphaproteobacteria > Caulobacterales > Hyphomonadaceae > UBA5336. The sequence continues at coordinate 8,285 of JBCCBN010000124.1, read as the reverse complement.
AAAGCCGGCCGCCAGATGGTTGCCACCATCGACCAGATCAAAACCGCCCGAAGCATCTGCATCGAACAGATCCGGGTCATAAAGCTCGAAAAGCTGGGAGTCCTCATTGGGGATGTCGCCATCATTCGATCCGCCGGTCCCCGCCGACGCCATCACCACCGGTTCGATGGTGATGTCCACATTGCGCCCGCGCCGGACCAAAGGGTAGGACAGCGAGGCGCCCACGGCCCCGATCCCACGATTGGCATTGTCCGAACCCGACAATTCCTCGTCGAGGGCGTAGTAGTCGAACCGGCCTTCAGCAAAGGGACGGGCCACCAGCCCAGGGCCGATCACCCGCTGAGTCGACCAATCGAACCCCGCGCTCAGCCGCTGGCTATCGATACCTTCATCACGGGTGATGGCCGTGGAACTGACCTGAACACCCGCCAGCCCACCATCGCCAAAATCGAAGATCTTCTCACCGAACGCATAGGGTAGGACCACCGGTAGCTCGCTGTTCTCATCACCGGCCCGGAGGCCCTGGAAAGCCAACAGGGAAGCGTCCGCATAAAAGCTGTCATCCTGGCCAACGGTGAAAAGCTGGCTAAGCAGCCGGCGGGGCTGGCTGGCATAGAGCCCGCGTAGATCGTTCTCGCCATCAATGTCATAGCGTTCCAGGTAAAGATCGTCGGATGTCCTTTCGGCACCAAACCCCCAGAGCCATCGGTCATTGATCCGAAACAGGCCGTCGGCGAACACATGACTGCGCACCGAATTGTCGCTGTCCTCCAGCCGCTCACCGTCGCCATCGAACAGGCGTTCCTGGGTAACTGACGTGTTGATATTGAGCTGGCCGGACCAGAAGCGCTTTGAATAGTCGAGTTCCAGCAAGGGGTTCACCCGCGAATGGACCCGCGGAGAAATGGTCAGTTCCTGATGGTCTGAAATCGCCCAGTAGTAGGGTTGCTGATAGAACCAGCCCACTTTCGACGAAAGACCGGCATCGGGGAACAGAAAGCCTGACCGGCGCCCCGATGACGGGTCGGGATGGGCGAAGTAGGGCAGGTAGATGACCGGGATACCGCCGACTTCCAGCACCGCGTCGCGATAGGAAATCATCTTGGTTTCTTCGTTCAGCACGGCCCGCCGCGCCCTGAGCGACCAGGTCGGCGTATCGCCTTCCTCGCAGATCTCGCAAGCGGTGTAGACGATCTGGTCAAGCGCATTGACCCCGCCTTCCTCACGGATTGCCGCATTGGCAACCGCCGTGGCCCCGTTCGACATGCGCATCGAGAAGCCGATGGCGTAGCCGCCCGATAGGTCCGAATTCACCTCGATCTCGTCGGCGAACTGTTCGGTCCCGTCGCCATCGATGATCACCACATTGCCAGACGCGCGGACCTTGCTGGTGGTCCGGTCGAAGATGACCCGATCCGCCCGCAGGGTCCGGTCGCCATAGGTTGCTTCGACCCCACCCTCGGCGATGACGGAATTGGTGGTTTCGTCCTCATAGAGGTTTTCCGCAACGAGGATCACTTCTTCCGCAACAGCGGTCGCCGATGCCGCGGTATCGCGGTCGTCCGGGCTCTGCGATTGGGCATTCGCTGGTGCGCCGGCCAACAGGCTTGCAGAGGCGGCGGCGAGGACGACCAGTCTCTTCATACACTGAATTCCTGTTTGCTTCGCCGTTCCGGAGTTTACACCCCGATCCGGTCGTCAGGACTAGCGGGCTGCGCCGGGGGCGTCCAGCAATGGCCTGTTACTGGATCGGAATTCATCCTGACGCTGTGTTTTCCGCGCCAGGGCAACGGGGCTAGTTCGGCGTCAGAACGCGCGTGCAGCCAGCCCGCCCGGCAGGGTTTCTGCCTCGCCCGCAAGCTCCAGCTCCATTAGCACAGCCAGACAGCGCCCCGCCCCGATCCCACACGCCCGCGCAATCTCGTCGACCGACATGGGCGTCGGCCCCAACGCCTCGCGAACCGCTGCGATCTGTGTCGCCGGGATCGTATCGGGTTCGGGCGCATCGAGGGTGAGCGCAGGGGCCTGAACCGATTTCAGGCTCGGCAGCGATGTCACCACATCCATCACGTCTTCAGCGTGACGCACCAGGGCTGCGCCCGTCCTGATCAGCCTGTTCGTGCCCGCCGCCCGCGGATCGAGCGGTGAGCCCGGCACCGCCATCACCTCCCGGCCCTGCTCACCCGCCGTCCGCGCCGAGATCAGCGAGCCCGACCGCTCCGCAGCTTCGACCACCACCACGCCCCGGGCGCAGCCGGTGATGATCCGGTTTCGGCGCGGGAAATCCTTGGCCGTCGCCCGGTGCCCAAATGGGCTCTCAGAAACGATCATTCCCTTCTCGGCGATGGCGCCATAGAGCTGTTCGTGCTGGGGCGGATAGATATGGTTCACCCCGCCTCCCAGGACCGCGACTGTCCCGGTGTTCAGGCTCGCCGCATGGGCCTCGCCATCGATCCCGCGCGCCAGGCCCGAGACGATTGTGTAGCCCGACCGGCCCAGCTCAGCGGCAATATCGCGCGCCATCTTGCTGCCGGCCGCCGACGCGTTCCGGGCGCCGACAATCGCAATCGCTGGCCGGGTGAGAACGCTGGTATCACCGCAAACGGTGAGGACCGGCGGCGGCGGGTCAAGTGCGCGGAGCAAGGACGGATAGTCCGGATCAAGGGCTGTCAGGACCCGGGCGCCATAGGCAGAGGTCGCGGTGATCTCGTCCTCGATCTTCGCGAGGGAGGGCGCTTCCAGCGGTCTCTTCCGCCCGGCCTTTGCGGCAAGACCGGGCAGGGCCTCAATTGCCTTGCCGGCGGTCTTGTAGCGGGCGAGCAGCTGGAAAAACGTCACCGGCCCCACGTTGGGCGTCCGAGAGAGACGGAGCCAATCAACCCGCTCCTTGTCAGACAGCGTGCGAGGGGTCATGTGGCCGGCTTGTTGGTCCCGAACCGGGGTTCGGTTCCGGCGAGAAGCCTGGCGATATTGCTGCGGTGGGTGTAGAAGACCAGCGCCGAAAGCAGGGCAAGCCCGCCCACGGTGAAGGCCTCCTCACCCAGCAGGAACGCGCCAATGGGAACGACCAGCGCCGCCACCAGGGCCGCCAGCGAAGAGATCCGGGTCAGTGCAAACAAGGCGAGCCAAATCGGAGCGGCAACGGCCAGACCCTTCAGCGATGTGAAGACAAGCAAGCCAGCATAGGTCGCCACGCCCTTGCCGCCCTTGAAGCCGAGCCAGATCGGGTAGCAATGGCCAAAGAACGCGGCAATGCCGGCCGCAATCCCGAAATTATCTCCGAACGCCGCGCCGAAGCCGAGCGCGGCCAGGCCGGCCTTCAGGCTATCGAGGACCAGTGTTGCCAGCGCCAGATCCTTCCGGCCGGTGCGCAGCACGTTGGTCGCTCCGATGTTTCCCGATCCGATGGCGCGCAGGTCTAGGCCTGCCGCCCGGGTCAGCGCGAGACCGAACGGTATCGATCCCAGCAGGTAGCCGCCAGAAAGGCTGAGCGCCCAGGGCAAGATTGCGGCGGCATCCATTGCGGCTCATCTCCCTCATCGAATCGGTCCCCTCGCAATAGGCGGCCCGGCGTTTCGGGGCAACCGGCTCAATCCCCCAGAGAGGGGTGAACAACCGGCTTGTATCCCAGGGCGAGGGCTTTGAGCGACAGGGCCGGGGTCAAGCGCTCGGCGGAGGATGGGAGCACTTCCGGCGCGCCATAGCCGTGCCAGCCAAATGGGCGGGCGGCGTCCTGCCACTTGATATAGGCTTGGTCACCGACCGCAAAGAAAGCGCCGTCTGGCAGGGTTGGCGGGGTGCACCGTTCCCGGGGTGCAGGCCCGTGGACCCGTAGATGGGGCTTCATTTCCGCGGCAATGGCTTTGCTGGCTTCAGTGACCGTCCGTGCGCCGGCTGCGTCCCTGAAGGCCAGCGCAGCCTGTCGGCGGCACGTATGGCAAGGCCGGTGGCCAGCGGCGAGCGCGACCGCTTCGTCGAGAAAGAACAGCTCGGTCCAGTGGCCCTGGCCCATGATTGGCGCCTGCCAACCCTTCCAGTCGAGCGCGCAAATGATCCAGCCATCCGTCGTCCAGCTCTGCTTTTTCAGGGTGCGGGTTTCCGCGTCATGGAGAATACCGCGATTGCCCGTGAACAGGCCCCGCATCTCGGCGGCATGGATGCGGGAAAACGGGTCGACACGGTTCTGCAAGGCCATGGTGAAGGCTACAGCTCCCGCCGCGCTTTGGGAAACGCGATCAGGCCGCTGCCCGGGCGGAGGTGCCCTTGGCCGGCGCTGTTTCAGGCATCAGGTTGATGAGGAAATCCTCGAACGCTTCAGGACGCTGGATAAAGCGGTTGAACGGTAAGGCGCCCTTAGAAACGGCTTCCGGCGCAATGTTCACGCCGCACCGCAGGGCGGTGGTCACCGCCTCATCGCGCGTATCGGACGCGCTGACGACCGCAATCCTGTGCCGGCCCATATTCGCGACCCGGGCAATCGTCATTTCCGCGTCGAAACTGTCAGGCAGGGTCAGGTCCAGCACCACGAGATCGAATCGCTCCAGCCGGAGCCGGCTTTCGGCGGCCATCAATGTGCCCTCGATCACCAGGTCGACCTGCACACGAGCCCGCGCCGCCTTGTCCGCCGCGATCTCTAGCATGTTCTGAACGGGCGCATGGTCTTCGACCCACAGGACTTTCATACTCTACCTCGGCAAGACTGATCGGGCCCGGAAGTGGATGGCTTGCAGGTCCGCGTATTCATCACTGGCAGCAGGAATGGCATGCAAGGCGTTTCGGCTTGGTAAAGGGAACGTGGCACCGGCGTTCATAATTTGATTTTTCGGCGGCACTGACACGGGGGCCCCGAAAGCGGGTGTGCGGGGACCGCTTCACAGGGGCTGCGGCTTCGGCCTATTATGCGCGTTGCGCCGATTGAGGGCGATCGAGGAGTCCTGATGGCCGAAAAGCCCGCCGTTCTTGATGCCGGTCGAAACGCGGTATTTCTTCCGGCTGAAACGCGGACAGACCTGCACATTGTCGACCGGTTGATCCGGGAGCGCTGCCCCTCCTTTGTCGACCATTGGACGTGGCCGGTCACGCGGCCGATCCTCTACTCGCTATTGGGTTATCGCGACGCCAGGGCCATGGCCGACCAGTTGCAGGCCTTGTCCGGGACCGAGAGCTTTGACGTGCTCGCCCGCCGGCTCGATTTCCAGCTCCAGGTTGAGGCGATAGAGCGTTTGCCCGCCGAGGGTCGTGTCATCATCGCGGCGAACCACCCCACGGGCCTGGCCGACGGGATCGCCGTCTGGGACGTTCTCAAGCGGGTTCGCAGCGATATCGTTTTCTTCGCCAATGCTGATGCCGTGCGGGTCAATGCCCGTTTTACCGATGTGATCATTCCCGTCGAATGGCTGCTCGAGAAGCGCAGCCCGGCCAAGACGAGAGAAACATTGCGCCAGGCCGGCGAAGCCTTCGCGCAGGAAAAGTGCGTGGTGATGTTTCCGTCCGGCAAGCTGGCACAGCTCCAGGACGGCGCCCTTCGGGAACGGGAATGGTTCTCCACAGTCGTCGGCCTGGCGCGAAAGCAGAAGGCGAGAATCATCCCCTTGAACCTCCAGGCGCGCAATTCCCAGCTCTACTACTTCCTGTCCCGAGTGAACGGCGAACTTCGCGACATCACCCTGTTCCACGAATTGCTGAACAAGCGCCGCTCCCGGTTCGCGATGACGTTCGGCACCGCCATCGAGCCAGACGACCTGCAAGGCCCGGGAGCTGCCGTCACCGCTGCCCTTCAGGCGTATGTCGCCTACGCCCTTGGCGACGCGCCCGACCTGACATTCAGGGCTTTTCGTGACGCGAAGGGCGTATAGCGGATCGCTGCGTGCTCAAGCGGAGGCCTTGTCGCCATACCAATTGACGTTGCGGGTCATGAACATGGTGACCGCGATCGCGGTGAAGCTGGCCAATGCGCCAGCGAGCAGAGCGTGGTCTTCAGCGCGCATCAGCACATAGATCAACCCGTAGATCCCCGACAGGATCGCGAAAGCATTCAGCCCGGTGCGGAGCGAACCGAACACGCTGACCGAATAGAGCGAGATGAGGCTCACCGTCATGGTGGCAGCAATCGCGAAGGCGGCGTCGAACCCCATGCGTTCGGCAAACGCCAGCAGCAGGAGGTAGAAGATCGATTGGGCCAGCCCGACCAGAATGTACTGCGCCGGATGAGCGCGTGCCTGAGATGTGATCTCGAACAGGAAATAGGCGAGGAACACGAACCCAATGAACATGGCTGCATATTTCAGGGCTCGCTCCACGCTCTGGTACGGATTGGTTGGCTGGATGAACCGCACGGCCATATCCCGCGAGCCATATCCGGAGAGTTGGTTCAGCACGTACCGGTTGCCTGAACCGGGAACTCCGCGCGCGAGATAGGGCACGCGCCAATTGGCCTCGAATCCGTCGGTGGTGTCTTCGCCAGCGGTATGATCTGACGGCAGGATACCGCCCGTGAAGCTGGGGCTGTCCCAGTTGCTGGCCATGGCGAGGCTGGTGTCCTTGGCGAAGGGTAGCACGCTCAACCGGCCTGCGCCGCTCAGGACGAAACGCGCGGACACATTCAAAGGCGCGCTCAGGTCTTCCAGGCCCTCGATCTTTCCTGCCGCCAGCGTCAGGTGCGAAGGCGGAACCGCCGTGTACCGGTCGCTGCTTTCATGCTCATAAGCCGCCGGTTCCATCCAGATGCCCGACCCGTTCACGGTCACATTCAGCCGGTCTGCCAGCCCGCGCGTGTCCTGCACTCCGAGATAGAGCCGCGCATCGGCCCATGCCGGTGAGGCGTCGCTGGGTAGGGCGTCCGCCAGCGCAGAAGCGCTGAAGACTGCATCCATCGCGATGTCGCTCTTGAAGACCGGGACCTCATATATCCCACGCTCGCGGATCTCCACGTCCACATCGGCATCAACCGTGCCGGTTTCTGCAAAAGCGATGGCGATATCATAGACGATCTGGTCGGGTTTTTCGGGGTTGGGCGTGCGCGAATAAGGCACAGCGAGAAACGGGCCCAGCATGGCTTGCTCGCCGCCCATCCGCTCGGCCACCTCGGCCAACGCCTGGGACTGTCCCGATGTCCGCTCGGCGACGACGCCGTAAACGAAGAGCGCCGGGATCGCCATGAGCAGGGCGAGCGCGCAAACCAGGATCAGCTTCAGCCCGGCCGACCGCTTGGGTAGGAAGGCGGCGAGCGGCTGGCCCTGCGGTGTCGGGCGGGTCGGTGGTCCGCTGGGTGGGGCCGCTGTGGTGTCGCTGGGTGGCATCGATGTCCCTCGAAAATGATTTTGCGTGAGGGTACGGAGTCACCCGGCGCTGGGGCAGTTCTGCGGCAGCGGCGCGGCAATGCGCCGTCACATTACGGCGCTGTCAGGTTGCAGCGTCAGGTTCCGTCCCGATCGTCAGCTCCCCCGGCGAACCGTTCGGTCCATTCGGCGACCTGGGCGTCCTCGATCTTCTGGAACAAGACGTCGGGCGGGGTGATCGCCAGTCCGTGGGGGAGGGCGTCGAGCAGGCCGGTATCGCCTCCGCCTGGCCATTTGCGATTGGCTTCAGGTACACCGAGCGCATCGAGCACGGCGGCTGCCGCGCTGGGGATGATCGGCTGGGCGATGATGCCGAAAATGGCGGCGAGGTTCAGCCCCGTGCGAACGCCTATGGCGGCTGCGTCCTGGTCGGTCTTGTACTTCACCCAGGGCTCGGCGCGGGTGAGATATTCATTGCCAGCCGCCCAGATCGCGCGGGTCTCTGCCGCTGCCTTGCGAAACTCCATCGTCTCATAGTGCTCGGTCAATGCGGCCAGCCGGGTGGCCAACTCGTCGGCGATCCACGCTTCATCTGCGCCGGCGTCGCCCGCCGATGGAACGACGCCGTCGAATTTGGAAGCGGTGTATTTGGTGATCCGGTTGACGAAGTTGCCCAGCACATTGGCAAGGTCTGAATTCACCGCCGCCTGGAACCCCTCCCAGGTGAAGGCCGCATCCGAGCCTTCCGGCGCGTTGGCGATGAGATACCAGCGCCAATAGTCAGACGGCAGCAAGTCCAGCGCCTGGTCCATGAACACACCGCGCTTCTGGCTGGTCGAAAACTTGCCGCCGTACCAGGTGACCCAGTTGAACGCTTTCAGCTTGTCGACCAGTTTCCACGGCTGTTTCGAACCCAGGATCGTGACCGGGAACGAGACGGTGTGGAAGGCCACATTGTCCTTGCCCATGAACTGGACGTATTCCACCGCCTCGGCACCAGCGTCGGTG
>JBCCBN010000123.1:0-9459 GCA_039034035.1 Pseudomonadota bacterium | reverse complement strand
GGAGAGATACCGGTGCAGATCGGTGGCGGTGTCCTGTACGTGGGCGAGCGGAATGGTTTCGTCGGGTCAGATTTTGTCTTGCCAGACTATACAACCGTGAGGCTGTTCGCTGAAATCGAACCCATTGATGGGGTTTCAGTGCGCCTGGACGTGGACAATCTGTTTGACGAGACCTTCTACACTAACTCGTTTGCAAATGTCTGGGTGGAGCCCGGCGCGCCGCAGCGGTTCCGGCTCACAGCCGCGTATGCGTTCTAGGAGACGATAATGGCCGCTGCCCTCGAAGCTGCTGCGCTGCATGTGGACCGGTCAGGTCGCACCGTCCTGAAGGATGTCTCGTTTCGTGTGGACGCAGGCGAGGTCTATGCGCTGCTCGGCGGCAACGGTGCCGGCAAGTCGACAACGCTGCTGGCGTTTCTCGGCTTTCTGCCCCCGGCCTCTGGCGAGGTGCGGATCAATGGCGTGTCAGTCCAGGATGATATCCAGGCTGCGAGGCGCGCGGCCGCCTTCCTGCCGGAAGCGGCAACGCTCTACGAGCATCTGAGCGCCCATGAGAATCTCGGCTACTTTCTATCACTCGCGAAAGTCAGGGCGGACCAGGCCGCGATTGACGCCGCACTAGACCGGGTATCGCTCCAACCCGATGCCCGCACCAACCGGCTGGCGACCTACTCAAAGGGCATGCGTCAGAAAGTGGCGATCGCGCTCGCCCTGCTGCGGGACACGCCTATCCTGCTCTTGGACGAGCCAACCTCCGGTCTCGACCCGATCGCCATTGATGAGTTCAATACACTTGTCCGCTCCCTGGCTGATGAAGGCCGGACAGTCCTGATGGTGACCCATGACGTCTATGGCGCTTGCCAGGTCGCCGACCGGATTGGACTTCTCCGGAAGGGCGAACTGGTCGGTGCGTTCGACCGGCCCGCCGTTGGCCGGATCGACACCGAAGCGGTACATGCGGCATTTGCTGGAAGGGTGAGCGCGTGAACCAGGTCCTCTCGATCACGGCACAGGAATGGCGGTTGTGGTTGCGCTCGCGCACCGCCGTTATTGCCCTCGCCGCCTTCACACTGATGATCGCCATAACCAGTATTCTCACCGCCAACCGTATGGCGGAAGAGCGCCATGAGCGGATGCACCAGCAGACGGTCGCCGAGGAAACGTTTCTTGCCCAGCCCGACCGTCACCCGCACCGCATGGTCCATTATGGACACTATGTCTTCCGGACACCCCCGCCCCTCGCAATCATTGACCCCGGCGTAGATGCTGTCACTGGCCAGTCGATCTTCCTCGAGGGGCACCGCCAGAACACCGCCATGTTCGCCGACACGCGCGCCAGCGCCAATCTGGGCGGTTTTCGCGGGCTGACTCCAGCCTTTGTCTACCAGTTGCTGGTGCCACTGCTCTTGATAGCGCTCGGCCATGGCGTCTTTGTGCGCGAACGGGAAGCGCGAACCCTTGCGCCCTTGCTCGCCCAAGGGGTTTCTGGCGGAGCACTTTATTTGGGAAAGGCGCTAGCATTGGCACAGCTCAGCCTGGTGCTGCTCACTCCGCTGGTCGTGATGGCTTTTGTCGCGTCCCTTTCGGGTGAAGCGACCGGGATCGGGCTGGCCGTCATAGCGGGATATGGGGTGTACTTTCTGGTTTGGTCAGCCCTCATCGTCCTGTTTTCGGCCCTTTTCCGAACGCGCGGGGTCGTGCTCGGTGTCCTTGTCCTGATCTGGCTGGCTTGGGCGCTGGTGGTTCCCCGCCTCGCCGTGGCTTCCGCCAGCGCGACTGTGCCGGCGCCGGGCAAGCTCGAGACCGATTTCGAGATGTTCGCCGATTTGCGCAAGCACGGCGACGGCCACAACGCCGCCGACCCAGCCTTCGCATCCTTGCGGGCCAACCTGCTCGCCCAATACGATGTGGATCGGGTGGAGGATCTTCCGATCAACTTTCGCGGGGTTGTCTCCCAGAAGAACGAGGCGGACATCACCGCCGTCATGAACGAGTATGCCGAAGAGCGGATGGCCGTCGAAATGGCGCAATCGGCGCATATTGGCGGCTTTGGCTGGCTCTCACCGATGCTTGCCATATCCACCGCGTCCCGAACCCTGGTCGGCACCGATATCGCAACCTATCACCGCTTCCTGCGAGAGGCCGAAGCCGTTCGCTTTGACTTCGTTCAGGGCCTCAACGAAAGCCACATTCAGGCGCTCTCCTACACCGACGATATCAATCGCAACCAGGGTGCTGACGCCTCGCGCCGCGCGCGGATATCGTCCGACAATTGGGCCGTGCTCGACGCGTTCGAATTCACCCCATCATCGCCGAATGTGCGCGTTGGCAAAGCGGCCATGTCCGCCTCTGCTCTGGCGAGTTGGCTCGCAGCATTGGTGATCGGCGGCCTGTTCGCGACCGCGAGGCTGCGGCCATGAGCGCGCTGAGACGAGAGCTTTGGTTCCTGTGGCGCGACCGGGCTGCGAAAGTCTGGATTGCGATCGCGTTCCTTGCCGCCAGCCTCGCTGTTCTGTTCGGGCTGAATGAGGTGTCTGCGCAGCGCGCGACGATTGAGCGCTTAAAGGTCGCCGATCAGGTCGAGCGTACAGTAGCGATCGAAGAGTACCGGGATTGGGGAAGCGCAGCCTACTACACGTTCCACCTGACATATGACCCGCCCTCGGACTTCGCGTTCGCCGCCCTGGGACAGCGGGACGCCGCGCCCTGGAAGCACCGCGTTCGTATGCTCGCTCTTGAGGGGCAGATCTACGAGACCGACGCAGCGAACCCGGACTTTGCGCTCATCGGTCGGTTCGATTTCGCCTTCGTGGCGGCGATGATCTCGCCCTTGCTACTCATCCTCCTGCTCCACGATATACGGGCGAGTGAGCGGGCGAATGGCCGGTTCGAGCTTTTGAGCGCGACGTCGGCAAACGGCACAGGTCTCTGGTTTTCGCGAGCCGGCTGGCGGGTGGGCGCACTCGCCTTGGCATTGCTGATCCCGCTCTGGGCCGGAAGCGCGATGAGCGGCGCGTCGACCGGTGTCATGGCTCTGGCGAGCGGTGCGGTCGTGCTCCATCTCATTGTCTGGTGGTTTGTTGCCGCCTGGATCAATGGGCGAAACTGGACCGCGCCGGTTAACCTGACAGCGCTTTTCGGGCTCTGGCTCGCTATTGCGGTCGTCACACCTGCTGCCATCAATGCTGGCGTGGACGCGGCCGTACCGGTCCCCCGTGGCGGCGACATCATGCTGACCCAGCGCGAAGCAGTGAATGATGCCTGGGACTTGCCCGTGTCTGCCACGATGGACCCCTTCCTGGAGCGTCATCCGGCCTGGGCTCCCTATGGAGAGATTGAGGGGACGTTCGAGTGGAAGTGGTATTACGCCTTCCAACAGGTTGGTGACCAAACGGTCGAACCCCTGTCCATCGCCTATCGCGAGGGCCGCGAGACCCGCGACCAGTTGGCGGCCGCTCTATCGTGGCTGTCGCCGCCGGCCAAACTCGAGCGGGCACTTCAGAGCTTCGCCAATACCGACGTTCAAGCGGTCTCCGCCTATGAGGATCGTGTGCGCGCCTTCCATGCCGAGCTTCGCGCCTATTACTATCCGAACATGTTCCCGGAAGAGCCCTTCACAGACGCCGCCCTCGCGCCCCGCCCCGATTTTGAAGCGCCTGCCGGATAAGTCCTGTCGGAGCAACCGGCCGCTATGACGCCTTAAGCGCCCCGAGGTATGGATAGAAGCGCCTCAGTGAAAATCCCGACTGTTGGGGATGATCCTCGCGTTTCGGGGATGACCGCCGCTCGATCTCTTGGCCGGTCCTCTGCGATCTGGAATCGGGCGGAGAACTTCGTCGGCGTGTGCAATCACGTTCTTTAGCGGATCGCCTTGCGCTTCCTCGGTGAGGAGATGGAGATCGTCGGTCCGGTCGATCAGCTGCTCGGCGATGATATGGGTCACATTGTCAGCGGTCTGGACGCGTCCGTGCACCACCATGATCCGTGCGCCCATCAAGATGGGGCGATAGGTCTCCCCAACCCGGGGCCAGACAACAAGATTGGCGATGCCCGTCTCATCTTCCAGCGTCACGAAGAAGACACCGCTTGCAGAGCCAGGCCGCTGGCGCACCAGAACAATGCCCGCGGTGCGCACGCGCGAACCACTGCGCGCTGCTACAGCATCGCGCGTAGTTATCAAGCCATAGCCTTTGTAGCGCTCACGCAAGAAAGTGAGTGGATGGTCTTTCAGAGAGAGCCGGGTTGTCTGGTAATCCTGAATGACGTGCTCTGAAGCTGGCATTTGCGGTAAAGCAACCCCTGTTTCCCGGCCCTGCTCGGCAATATCGGCGGCCACAAAGAGCGGAAGCGTCTTGCCGGGCGCCTCCCCGCGAGCGGCCCACAGCGCCTCGCGGCGGTCCAGTTCCATCGCCCCGAAAGCGTCAGCCGTGGCCAAGGTCTCAACCGCGCGGCGACTGATCCCGGCGCGGCGGCGAATATCAGCCGGGTGATCATACCCCGCGCCCCGGGCCTCTATCAGCGCCTCCATCTCATCTTCGCGGAGGCCATCGACTTGACGAAACCCGAGGCGGACCGCGTTGACCCCACCCTCGACAGGTTCCAGGATATTGTCCCAGTCCGAAAGGTTCACATCGACCGGTCGGATTTCGACACCATTGTCCCGCGCATCGCCAACAATCTGTGCGGGCGCGTAGAACCCCATGGGCTGGGCATTCAACAGCGCCGCGCAGAACACTTCCGGATGATGGCATTTGAGCCAGCAGGAGACATAGACCAGAAGCGCGAAACTCGCGGCATGGCTTTCAGGAAAGCCATACTCACCGAAGCCCTTGACCTGGTCGAAACAACGCTGGGCAAACACCGGGTCATAGCCGCGGGCAACCATGCGGCTGACCATCATTTCCTCATAGTTCTGGATTGTGCCGACCTTGCGAAAGGTTGCCATGGCCCGGCGAAGGCCATTTGCCTCGTCCGGCGTGAATTTGGCGGCATCGATGGATATCTGCATCGCCTGTTCCTGAAACAGCGGAACCCCCAATGTGCGCTTCAGGATACGTTCCAGCTCGTCTGGCGGGCCATGCTCCTTTGCGGGGCTTGGATAGTTGACCGTTTCGATCCCTTTCCGGCGCCGCAAATAGGGATGGACCATATCACCCTGGATCGGGCCGGGACGCACAATCGCAACCTCGATTACCAGGTCATAGAATTTTCGCGGCCTGAGACGGGGCAACATGCTCATTTGCGCCCGGCTTTCGATCTGGAAAACCCCCAGCGTTTCGGCGCGGCAGATCATGTCATAAGTCGGCGTGTCATCGGCGGGAATCGAGGCGAGATCATGCTCGATCCCCTTGTGCAATTTGAGCAGGTCAAACGCCTTGCGAATGCAGGTCAGCATGCCCAAGGCCAGGACGTCGACCTTCAGAATGCCGAGGGCATTGATGTCATCCTTATCCCACTCAATGAAGGTGCGGTCTTCCATGGCGGCATTGCCAATCGGGACCGTTTCGACCAGCGGACCGCGGGTCAGAACGAACCCGCCAACGTGCTGCGACAGATGACGGGGAAAGCCGATCAGTTGCCGGGTCAGCACCATGGCTCGGCGAAGCGTTGGGTTGGCCGGATCGAGGCCGGCCTCGCGGATCTGCTTGTCGGGGATCGTCTTGCCATATGAGCCCCAGACCGTTCCCGTGATTGCCGACGAGACGTCCACCGAAAGCCCAAGCGCCTTGCATACTTCGCGAATGGCCGATCGCGGCCGATAGGAGATCACCGTGGCTGTCAGGGCGGCGCGATGACGGCCATAGCGCTCATAAACATACTGTATGACTTCCTCACGCCGCTCATGCTCGAAATCGACGTCAATATCAGGTGGCTCGCGGCGCTCCTTGGAGAGGAAGCGCTCAAACAACAAGCTCGTCGTGGCCGGATCAACGCTGGTTACGCCGAGACAATAGCAAACGGCAGAATTCGCAGCGGACCCCCTGCCCTGGCAGAGTATGCCCCGCTCGCGCGCCCAGGCGACGATATCATTCACAGTCAGGAAGTATGGCGCATAGTTCAGCGCGTCGATCAGGCTCAGTTCTTTCTTGATCGCGGCCTTCACCTTGTCAGGAACGCCATCTGGATAGCGCCAGCCTGCGCCTTTCCAAGCCAGGTGCTCCAACTGCTCTTGCGGCGTCTTCCCCGGCGGAACGGGCTCGTCTGGATACTCATAGGCAAGCGCATCCAGTGAGAAAGTGCAGCGGTTGACCACATCCTGGGTTCGCTGCAGAGCCGCTTCGAAACCGGCAAACAAGCGTGCTATTTCTTCAGGCGCCTTGAGATGACGCTCGGCATTGGCTTCCAGGCGAAAGCCCGCTTGCTGAATGGTACAATGTTCGCGGATGCAGGTCAGCACATCCTGCAAGGGCCGGCGTTCGGGCGCGTGGTAGAGGACATCATTGACCGCGATCATCGGCATGCCGGTCTTCGCGCTCAGCTCGGATAACCGGCCAAGCCGTTCGCGATTGCGGCCCTGATATCCGTAGCTGGCTGCGAGATAGAGATGTCCTGACCAAAGCCGCCCCAGATGCTCCAGGGTCGCCTGGAACGCATCGCTCAGGGAGTGCGGAGGCATGACGATAAAGATCTGCCCCTCGGCATGAGCGGCAATGTCTTCAACACTGATCAGGCAATCGCCTTTCTCAGCGCGTAACTTTCCGGCTGACAACAAGCGCGACAGACGGCCATAGGCAGCCCGATCTGTCGGATAACAAATCAGTTCAGGTCCATCGCTCGGGACAAGGCGCGCGCCCACCAGGAGCCGCAGGCCGACCGCCTTGGCTGCGATATGCGCCCGCACGACGCCGGCCAATGTGTTCCGATCGGCAATCCCTATTGCAGAGAGCCCCAGCGCTGAGGCTTGCCGCACCAATTCTTCGGCGTGCGAAGCGCCCTGCAGGAACGAGAAATTGGTCGTGACGGCAAGTTCGGCATAGCCTGTCATGCGAAAAACCCATGCATGTACCAGCTTGGCGGGCCGCCACGGCCATCCCCATAAAGGCCTTCGCGAAAGAGCCAGTACCGCCGGCCTGCTTCATCCTCGAGGCGGTAATAATCGCGGGCGCGGGGGCGGTGCGTGACCCCTTCTCCGGTGTCTTCGACTTCCAGGGCCTTGCGCGTTTCCCTGATCAAGCCGGCATCAGCCCGCGGATCGAGTTTTGGCGTCAACCATTTACGCGAGGCACCCTCGGGACTGGGCGCAGCCGTGAGCGGGGCCGTATACGTCCACCATTCGGGGCTGATCCGCTCTGGGCCATCTGCGCGGACAACCTTGCGCGTGATCCGGCGCCAGATAAATCGCCTGGGCGGGCCATCAGGCACTTCAGCCAGGGCCTCTACGCGTTCAGGTCTCTGGAGCAATCGAATTGGCCGTGGGCCGATGACGACCTTGCTGACAGGGGGCGCTGGCAGTTCACCCCTGAATACATCCCGGCGCTCAGCACGCTCTGGCAAGTAACTCTCAAAGGGGGTCGTGACCGTGACACTTCCCTCACCAAGCTTCGCGCAAATCCGGTCGCTGAGCGCGGCCAATGCCGCAATATCGGTATCGTTCGCGGCAAGATCTCCCGATAAGGCCGCAGCGCTTGTGTCCATCGGCCCGGTCCGCCGAGCTTCCAGCAGCAAGAGGTCAATGCCAAAGCCCGGGTCAATCCGATCGAGTTTCTCGGCGAACAGGCGTAAAATGTGTTTCGATGTGCGCACGGGCCGGGCCGCCGAAATCTCGACAGAGGCAGACGACCCATCGGAGCGAAATGCGTGTAGCGTAAACCCCCGTGCGCCCTGCCCAAAACCCTCAAGGTCGGCGCAAAGCGTTTGCGTCAACTGCTCCAATCCTAATGCAATGGCGTCCGCTGAGATCAGGGGGTCAGGGCAAGCGAGGCGGGCCGTCTTGCTTGGCGCCGGGCGGAGCGGTGTGATCGGGTCATGGCGCAGACCCAGGGCCCTGTCGAGGCGCAGCAAAACCGCATCAGCTTCAGCCCGTGATTGGAATCGCCGCGCCAAAGCCTTGCGGTCAACTCCGTAGAGTTGACCAATCCGGGTGAGACCGAACCGGCGCAACAGGGTTTCCGCCTCCTCTGACAGGCGCAGTGCCCTGACAGGCAAATCCGCAAGGCCTTCCCGTTCACGGCCGGCATCCAGGACGGTCCCAGAAGCGGCGGCATGGGCCAAGGCTGCGGCAGCAACCGGTGTGCTGGCCAAACCGGCCTGGTGCGGAAACCCTTCCCGGCTCAGCACGGCGTTGACCTGTTTCACCAAACCCGCTTCTCCACCATGGAGGTGGGCACAGCCTGTTGTTTCGAGCATCAAGCCATCGGTGCCATCGATCGAGACAAGCGGGGTGAACCGGATCATCCAATTGGCCAGCGACCGCAGTGCCTCGGCGTCAGCGTGGCGATCAATATCTTCGTGGACAAGGTGCGGCGCCCGCGCCTTGGCATCTGTAAAGGCGAGCCCGGCAATGATCCCCAATTGGCGCGCAGATGGGCTCGCAGCAGCGATACGCAGGCCATGCGCATCGCTCTCGATTAATACGAAGGGCGGGAGCCGCCTATCCGACCCTTCGGATGGGCGGTGCGGAGACCCGGTCTTCGCGGCCAGCCTGGCGCGGCGCAGGCGCGTGAGGGGCCAATCGGGGAACCAGAGTGAGAGATAGCGTTTCATCGTTCAACTCGAGGGTGAAGCTTCGGCCCACCATGTGCGGGGCCTGGCGGGAGCGCTCCAGCACGGCATGCCAACGGGCATGACCTGGCGCGCGCGGATCATAGGGATTGGGCGAAGATGGACGCGGGCTGACACGCCAGCGCGCGGCTGCCGCTGTCGCGCCTTGCCGCGAATAGGGCATGAGCAGAATGACCGGGACACCATGACGACTGGCTGCCAGGCTCAGCCGGCGGCTCGCGGTAAAGTCCGCGTCTTCAATCTCCGCGATCACCAGGCCTACGGCTTTTGACTGGATCGCTTCTTCAACCATCCAAAGCGCGTCGTTCAGCTTGCGAGGCTGTGCCTGCAACACGATTGGCAGCGGCGTTTTCAGCGCGCCGAGCCCCGCCTGGAGAAGACAACCATGATCGCGCTTCAGCCTTGCCTGGCTTATCCAGAACACCGCCCCGCTTCGCTGCTTACTCGCAGCAAGGACAAACCCGGTCAGCGCGGCCATGTCCCCAAACGCTGTTTCACAAACCTCATGAACCCCCCTCTCCCCCAACCCCAGGGGAAAAGCAGCATCCTGCGCCCCGGCCTTAGGGCGCAGGCGAACAACATCCAGAGAGGGTAGGCAGGAAGACTCCATGAGTTCTTATTTTGTTCCAAGCCAGAAGAGTCAACCCATGTCCGCCGCCTATGCGCCAAATCATAATACCAAAACGGGCTGCAATTCAGGAGCAGGATCAATCGATGCCTTGGAAAGCGACAAGCTCG
>JBCCBN010000122.1:0-9513 GCA_039034035.1 Pseudomonadota bacterium | reverse complement strand
CTTCATCGAGATGAACACACGGATCCAGGTGGAGCACCCGGTGACCGAGATGATCACCGGCATCGACCTGGTGCGCGAGCAGATCCGGATTGCCGATGGCGCCAAGCTGTCCTTCAGCCAGGACGAGGTGATGCTGGTGGGCCATTCGATCGAATGCCGGATCAATGCCGAACACCCCGAAACCTTTGTGCCGAGCCCCGGAACGATCACCGGCTTTCACGCACCGGGCGGCCCGGATGTGCGCCTCGATAGTGCCGCCTATGCCGGCTATCGGATCCCGCCCCATTACGACAGCCTGATCGGCAAGCTGATCGTGCATGGCCGGACACGCAAGGAATGCACGATGCGCCTGCGCCGGGCGCTGCAGGAAATGGTTGTAGACGGGGTTCATACGACGCTGGACCTGCACCGGGCCCTGATCGAGCAGCAGGACGTGCTGGACGGACACTACGACATCCACTGGTTGGAACGGTTTCTGGAGGGCAAAGCGGACACGGCATGAGCCAGAGGTTCGACACGGACGAACTGTTGAGATGCTACCGCCGGGGCGTGTTCCCGATGGCGGACAGTCCGAACGACGGCCATGTCTTCCTGGTCGATCCCGACCAGCGGGGGATCATGCCGCTGGACCGCTTTCATGTTCCGCGCAAACTGCGCAAGACCGTGCGGCGGGCGCCCTATGAGATCACCATCAACAAGGCATTTGTGCGGGTAATCGAAGGGTGTGCCGAGCCTTCGCCGGGGCGGCTGAGCACATGGATCAATCCGATGATCCACAATCTCTATGGCCGGCTGCACCGGGAGGGGCATGCCCACTCTGTGGAGGCGTGGGATGGGGACGCGCTGGTGGGCGGGCTCTATGGCGTATCGGTGGGCGGGGCGTTCTTTGGCGAGAGCATGTTCTCCCGGGCGCGGGATGCGTCGAAGATCTGCCTGGTGCACCTGGCGGCCCGGCTGATTGCGCGGGGGTATGGTATTCTGGATGCCCAGTTTCACAATCCGCACCTGGAACAGTTCGGCCTGATCGAGGTGGAGCGCGCCGATTTCAAGGCGATGCTGGCCGATTCGATCGAGATCGAGGCTGGGTTTGCGCCGGGCGTGCCGCCGGTGCCGGGGGCCGAGGCGCTGGCCGTGATCGATGCCCATCAAGCGGGCGAATGAACGGGGCGGTGCGCCCTATTCTGCCGGCAGTTCCGGGGTTTCGCACTCGATGACCCAGACATCATAGACCGGATGTTCGAGGGCGCTGAGGCCTGGGGATGAGGCGAACATCCAGCCCGAGAAGACGCGGGGGCGCTCGATGTCGCCGGTCTCGGTTGGTTGGGCCTTGAGAGAATGGACCTGCAGGAAGGCAGCGCTTTCGGGCGCCTCTTCGGGCGGGGTCTGGTAGCAGACCTTGAGATCGACCTCGAGGGAGCCGAACTGGACCGGCTCGCCGACGCGGATGCGCAAGTCTGTTGAACGGCCGGTGATCTTGTCCAGCGCGCGCAGGGTGGCCTCGTCCTTCTGCATCCAGGTCGGTGTGGCCTGGGCGCCGGCAGCGACCGCCAGGCCAGCGGCGAGGGAGAGGATTACGCTGCGCATGGCCGAGTTACTCCGGATAGGCATCATCGGCGGCAGGCGATGACGCGCTGCCGGAATCGTCGTCCGATCCGCTAGCGAAGGAGGCGAACAGGGTCAAAAGGTCTACGCTGCCGCGGGTGTAGATGATCTCGCCGGTACCGTCGGTGGCGACATAGTCCATGCCCGCGCCGGGTTCGAGGGCGATATAGGCGCCGCCGAGCAGGCCATCGGTGGAGATGCGGGCGTCGGTGTCGTCGGGTAGCGGCGCAGCCTCGTCGATGGCGAGGGTGACGACGGCTTCGTAGCGGTCGAAATCGCTCTCGATGCTCTTGACGACGCCGATCTTCACGCCGGCGAGGCGGACATCGGAGCCGCGGGAAATGCCGGAGACATTGTTGAACCGGGCGGTCACATCATAGCGGCCACCGCCGGAGGAGGCGTCGGCGCCATTGGCGAGGGCGAACCAGAGGAAGAACAGGGCAACGAGTAGAACGACGGCGCCAAGCAGGGTTTCAACGAGAGATTCACGCATCGGGGGTCCAGGCCTCATAGTCAGCGTAGGTGTCCTGGCGCTCGCCTTTTTCCGACAGGGCGCCCTTGGGGCGGGTGGCGTAGACGGTGCCGGTCATGTTGGGCTTGTGGTCAAGCTCGAAGGATTTGCGCGGGAGGGGCGCTTCGGTGGGTGGTTCAGCCAGGGTGTGGTGGAGCCAACCGTGCCATTCGGGCGGGACTTTCGAGGGTTCGGCCAGGCCCTGATAGACCACATAGCGGCGCTTGTAGCCCTTGTTGCCCATGGAGGATTTGCGGTCTTCGTAATATTTGTTGCCATAGGTGTCTTCGCCGATGAAGGCGGACCGGCGTTTGATGTCGAAGAGGGCGCCGAGGGTTGCGCCGTTCCACCAAGTAAAGAGTTTGTCGATCATGTCCGGTCAGGTCCTTGGGGGCCACCCCCGTTTCCGAGGATGGCATGTCCGGTTTGTTTGGCGGCATTATGGCCGGGATAAGCGGTTTTAGGACCGTTGCGGCGGGTCTGGCAAGGCGTGGGGGTGGGCTGGTAGATGGGTCTTGATCTCGCTGGCGAACGCCGACACGGTTTCCGGCTGAAATCAGGAGCCTGGCCCCATGTCCATCGACCCATCGGCACCGTCCACGCCTGCGATCCGGCCGTTCCGCGAACTGGCGGATATGCCTGCTGCGATGGTGGTGGCGAGCGGACCGGAGGGGATTGTTGAGGCGACCCATGCCCTGTCGCGCAAGCATCTGGAGGGCGCGGCTCGGCGGACGATTGCCGAACAGCTTGAGAGCCTGGGTGACGCGCCACGCAATGATGAGCTGGCGTTTGCGATTGCCGATGGCGTGCCCGAGGCGATGATCGAAGAGGCGCTGCGCCTGCCCGAGCGCTTGCCGATGGTGGCGTCGATGTTCCGGGCGTCGGCGAATGATGCGGCAAGTGCGACGCTCGCGCTGTCTGTGCCGGCAGGTCTGGGGCTGGGCGCTGGCAAGGGCGCAGTGGCGGAGTTTCTCGGCAATGGCGGCGTGGTGCATCTGACTGCGGGGCCGGCGCTGGCGCTCGAGGGGCCGGCGGCGGTCCTGGACCTGTCGGCCTATGTGGATACCGGCGGGATCCACGCCGAGCGGCTGCTGGCGGATACGAAGACGCTGGGCGAAGCGCTGGGCAAAGAGGGGCATGTGCTGGTCACCGGGCTCGGGGCGGCATTGCTGGCTGCGGGCGCGGAATATGACAGTGATACGGGCCGCCGGCTGGCCGAGAGCCTGCTGGCGCTGGCGCGCCATGGGCTGACCGGTGCGGCGCTGAGCAAGGGGCGGGCGAGCCTCTTGGGGATGGGTGCGAAACGGGCGGCGAGCCGGCCCGGGCCGGGGCTGCACGTGCTGCCGCTGCGCGCGGAGGATGCGGAGAGTGCGGGCCTGGCGCCGGTGCGCCGCTTTGTGCTGGAGACCGAGACGGGGACGGAGATTGCGCGCAGTGTGCGGCTGGCGCTGGCCGAGCGGGCGCCCGAAACGCTGGCGCGGCTGGTGCGGCAGCTGGAAGAGCTGGCGTCGCTGAACATCACGCCGGAGATTTCCGAAGCGCGCCTGGTGGCCCGGGGGTTCTCGCCGGTGGCGGTGGAACGGGTGGCGAGCGCGCTGGCCGATGGGCTGAGCCTGGATGCGGCGTTCTCGCGCTGGGTGGTGGGCGATGATGTGATCGCGAATGATCTGAAACTGTCGCCCGATGCGTTCGATACCGATGGCCATGCCCTGCTGTCGGCGATGGGTTTTGCGAAGCGCGATATTGTTGCAGCGGAAGCGGCGCTGGAGGGGCGGAGTGAGCTGGCGGCGCAAGCGGCATTGGCGGATGCGGGGCTGACGCCCTGCCCCGATATTGCTGCGCAGATCGCGATGGCAGACGCGGTGGCGCCGCTGCTGTCTGGCGCGCCGATGCTGGATCTGGGGCCGGTGGCGCTGTCGCAACTGCCCCAGGACTTCGCGCACAGCGTGCGGTCGGTCGGGAGCCGGGCGGATGCGAGCCAGACCGTGCTGGCGCGCCTGGAGGCGGCGCGGGCCATCGCGGCCGAGCGATATGGGATCGGCGCGGGGTATGACGAGGCCGAAGCGGGCGAAGATACGCCAAGCCCTGCCGTTGACGAGCGCGAAACCGCGGTTCAGTCCGACCCGGGCGAGCGTCACCGCTTGCCGGACCGGCGCAAGGGGTACATCCAGAAAGCGACTGTGGGGGGGCACAAGGTGTACCTCCATACGGGGGAATTCGACGATGGATCGTTGGGCGAGATCTTCCTGGACATGCACAAGGAAGGGGCCGCGTTCCGGTCGCTGATGAACAATTTCGCCATCGCGATCTCGATCGGCCTGCAATATGGCGTGCCGCTGGAAGAGTTCGTCGATGCGTTCGTGTATACGCGGTTCGAGCCGGCGGGCGATGTGACGGGCAATGACCGGATCACGCGGGCGACCTCGATCCTGGACTATATCTTCCGGGAGTTGGGGGTCTCATATCTCAACCGTGAGGACCTGGCAGAACTGGGCGATGCGAGCCATGACGGGCTTGGCCGGGGGCTGAAGGATGGGATCGAGGAACCGCCCCAAACCAGCCAGCCACTGACCGAGGAAGCGGCGCAATTGATCTCGCGCGGGTTCTCGCGCGGGCAACTGCCGGACAATCTGGTGATCCTGGACCGGCGCCGCCCGGTTCCGGAAGACGAAGCAGAGACGGATACCAGCGGTCCGCCGCCGGGGCAGGCCATCGCCAATGCGTTGGGAGACGACGAACCCAAATATTTGGGCCAGCCCTGCCCCGAATGCGGGAATCACACACTTATCGCGCTGGAGAATACCGGCACGCTGCATTGCGACACGTGCGGGGAGCAAACGGCCCAGGGCGTTTGAGTTCCAGCCCTGGCCGGTTTCGCCCGGCCGGCCGTTGCATCGCGTGCGGCGCGCGCTAATCGCTCGGCCCGAGCGGGAGTACCGGTCGCATTTCTAACCAAACCGAAAGAAACCGATGCGGATGCGCAACGACTGGCCCTTAAAATTCCGTCATGGTGTGACCGATTACTTCGCTTCCCTACGCCAGTTCTGTAGACGCATTCGGGTGATGAGGGTCAAATTTCTTCAACTGGTAGCTGCGGGATTGGCGGCGGTGTCCGTGCTGTTGAGCCCGGCTGCGGCGGACCGCACCAAGGTCGCCTATACGCCTGCCTATGCGGGGGTGTGCGAGGCCTGTCGCTTCACCGATCGGCAGATGCGCGGCTGGAGCCTGAATGGCGGGATCTATCGGGGGGCGGACTTCTCCGGCGCCGATTTGAGCCGGGTGTCCGCCCTGGGTACGGATTTTTCCGGGGCTGTGTTCCTGGAAACGTCCCTGCAGCGGGCGATGCTGTCTGAAGCCTTGCTGGTCGACGCGGACCTTTCGGGTGCGCGCCTGAGCGATGTGCGAGCCAATGGCAGCCAGATGACCGGGGCAATCCTGGCGCGGGCGGATTTGCGCGGCGGACATCTCATTGGCGCCAGCCTGCGCGGCGCGGATTTGACCGATGCGAAGGCGGATACGGCGGTGTTTTCGGGCGCAAACCTGATGGGCGCGCGACTGGAGGGCGCGACATTGACGGGTGCCCGGTTCGACGGCGCCAATCTGACGGGGGCCCGGTTCGATGGGGCCGACCTGTCGGGCGCAAGCTTTCTCGATGCCCGGTTGTCCGGCGCGGACTTCAGGGGCGCTATCGGGCTGGATACCGCCAATTTGTCGGGCGCCTGCATCAATGGCGGCACGCAGCTGCCGGCCGGGTTCAGCCAGGCCATGCTGCTCTGCGCGCCTGAAGGTTAGGGCGCGGAGGCAATCAGACCAGCAGTCGCTCGCTGATCGTGGACAGCGCTGCTGGCAACGCTAATGGCTGCTTCGGGTCAGACAGAGCCCACCGAACTGGATGAGCGCACTGGCTGGCATTGGCCCTTTTGTGCCTCTGGGTACTGTTCGATTGAACGGCCTCTAAGCCCCAATCAAAGACATTTGACGATACTCAGATGGCTGTATCTGTTCTGGAAATTTCTTAACGCGAAAGCCGTGGACTGGGGCCGTCGCCATTTTTATTCTAAGATAATCTCACTCAATTCCAAAAACGATTCCGATCTGCTTGTGCGCGTTTCCGCATGCCTTGCGCATCGCAGCGCATTTACCACTGCATCGGGACATTGGATGTTTGGGAGCAGCTGTTTCGCGGCGGGATTCAAGCAGATTTGGGGACCAAATTGGACACATCGTGTTATGATGCCAAGATCAGTGCAACGCCGGAAACCACTGCATTTGAACGGCGACCCGTCCATTCGCGCATATTCGGACTGATCTCGGCATCAATCGTCATGTCTTTTCCTGCCCTTGCGCAGGAGAGCGACCTTGAAGAGTTGCGCGCGCAAATCGAGGCGTTGACCGAAATCGTCGAGCAGCAGTCCGAAGAGATTGCTGAACTGAAAAAAAAAGGCACCGGCCCCACACAGTCTTCCGGTGCAGAAGCCATTTTGAGGGTCGATGCCGGAGCAGCGGAAACCGAAACAGTCGATACCTCCATTGACGCGGGCCGATACGAAGTCGGCCGTGTGCCAGATGATGCCATCGTCACGGCCGGAGACTTTGAAGGGTCGATCACATTGCCCGGATCAACGGCTTCCATGCGAATCGGCGGATATATCCAGGCCGACTTCGGCTATGACTTTGACAGCCTTGGTTTCTCAGACTCCCTGAATTTGAGGACCATACCGCTTGACGGATCGACCAGCGATGGCGAGCAGGTTTTTCGCAGTCATGCCCGCTACACGCGGCTGAATCTCGACGTGAGGGACCAGACCCGGCTTGGCGAGTTTCGATCCTTCCTGGAGATCGACTTTTTCGGGTCCGGAAACGACACAACCAACAATTACACGCCAGTCCTAAGGCACGCTGCCGCCGGCGTGGGCGGGCTGTATGTGGGCCAGTACTGGTCCCAGTTCGTGGACATTGCGGCCTCGCCTGAGGGGCCGAACAATCCCTTTGCCGTGCCGATTGTGCGCAATCCTGGGATTCGCTACCGAACGGACCTGAGTGAGCATTGGCGCGTGGCGATTGGACTGGAAGACCCGGCCGGCGACCTAGCCGGCGATAGCACGCTGCTGGCCTCGGACTCCACCCCAAACGTCACGGGTTATGTCCAGTATACGGGCGATTGGGGCCGGTTGCGCCTGGCGGGCCTTGGCCTGGAATTGGAATCCACAACCGACAGCGTCTACACGGGCGGGTTCAACCTGTCAGGTCGTTTGAACCTGCCATTCCTGGGCGCCAAGGACAATCTCGCCTTTGCGGCCCAGGGTGGTGAGGGGTTTGCCCATTATTATGCGACGCTGGCCAATGTGGGCCTTGAAGGTGTGGTCTCCGATGACGGCTCTGTCGAAGCCACCGGGGTCCTTGCAGCTCACCTGTCCTACCAGCACTGGTGGAGCGACGCCTTGCGGTCGACCTTCAAGATCAGCGGCATTGAATTTGACTCCCCCGAGGGCTCAAGCACCACAGCCACCGATGGCGGAACCTCCGCCGCCGTCAACCTCTTCTGGACACCGGTAAAGAACGCAACCTTTGGCGTTGAGTATGTCTATGCAGACCATGAAGTCGTCGATGGACAAACCGGCGACGGGTCGAGGCTCTCAGCGCAAGCCCGGTTCGATTTCTAACGGCCGTGTTCAGGATCACCAGCCAATGGTGGTCTCGGGAAACCAAACCCAATCTCAGATAGTCTCCCATAGAGAGTGGGTTATCGCATCAGAGGGGCGTGAGTTTTGTTGGGGAGTATGAACGCCGGCAGCACGGACCAAACAATCAAAGCCGCAAAAAAGATGCTCTCAGGCAATGAGCTCATCTGGCTCATCGCCAGTATTCCACCAATCATGATGAGATGCGCGATTAAACCCCAGATCAGACTTACGGATATGAGGCTTGCAGTTGCTGCGGGGCTTCGCGCCAGCAAGACATAGGCCCCAATCCCGACCGGCAGAAAAACGAGAACGGATGTCAAAAGGCCAGGATTGTAGCTCCCTGAAATCAGGCCAGCGCCAATATGGCTGATGGCGTTCACGACAACGATGGCGGCCATGCAGAGCGCGGCGAAGATGTGCCCACCTCCACGCCAAACGGCCAGTGCCCCGACGAGCCACACGAGCGACGTGTTGATCACAAAGACGGACGCATCCGACATGAGCTGTTGGACCTCAGAGTGACCCAAAAGGCCAGATAGATACTCGTTCAACAAAGGCTTGAAAGCGAAGGTGCGCCCATAGACATCCACCCAGTGCTCCTCAAATTGATGCAGGATGTAGGCCACAAGCAGCGCTAGGGAGATTGACCGTGCACTGATGAAAGTAGCGGAGCTAGAAAAGCTGGCCGCCAAAAAAATCAGGAACGGCGCAATGAAAGTGCCGACCTTCATCCAATGCTGGACCAAAAATTCGTGCTGGCCGAGCGGGACCCAAAGGAGCGCAAACGCGGCGATCAAGGCCGCAAATGGGACCCATTTAGTCATTCGTTTGTCCTGCACCGTCGACCCTTAGGGTGAGCATCAACGCGATCAAAAGCAATATGCCAACGACCGAAAAGAGAAACATGTTCGACTCGATGCCTAGTACAGTCTGGACATACCCGTTTTCATCCACCAGCGCACCGCCATACAGTGGCCCAAAAAGGGTTGCCACCCAAAAACCAGCAACGAACATGAGCCCGAACGTGATCGGCAAAAGAACGTCATCCCGGACCCAAATGAGGAAAAGGGCCGTCAGGGCGATGCCTGCAGCAAACGCCAAGAACCATGCTCCGTGCAATCTCGCGTGTTCGCTCCAAAGTGGGTTGAATAAATGGGTCTCGTTCAAGTCAGCGATCGCTGGAACGAGGCCGTAGAACACGGTGAGCGCGCTCACCCCGATCTTGAGAGCTGTTTTCAAGGCTGGATTGGTCATTTTGGTTTTCCCCCCGCAGAATTTCCCGGCAGTGCACCCTGCTTTCACAGACCCGCGTCTGTTGAAATCACTCAACTCTTCTTGGAGCAAGCTCTTGGGGTCTAAGGCCTTGGCGTCCGAAACAGCTCCCGCGCCAGATCTGCGACCAGTTCGGGTTGCTCGGTGTGGATGAAGTGATTGGCGTCAACGATCACGACCCGGCCATTGGGGATCAAGTCTGCAGATCTGAAATACTCCTCGGGATGTTGACCCGGGTCATCATCGCCTTGGAAGATAAAGGTCGGCATAGTCATGTTCTGGATCGTATTGGCCATCCGAAACTCAAGCTCGATGTCGAAACTGGTCCCCTGGAACGTTCGCGCGGACGCTTCAGCCGTGCCGGGAAACTGCCACTCCCATTCAAGCCGCGCGATTTCTTCTTCCGGAAGATCCACCGACAGATATTCGCTTGCATACATGTCG
>JBCCBN010000121.1:0-9537 GCA_039034035.1 Pseudomonadota bacterium | reverse complement strand
GGGCTCTTGTCGAACCGGCGGATCAGCGTCGAGCGGAAATTGATCTTTTCCACGGTTCCTTCGACCACGCCATCGACCTGGATCCACTCGCCCGGCACGAAGCGCTTCTCGGTCAGCACCAGGATGCCCGCGATAAGGTTCTTGAACAGGTCCTGGGCGCCTAACCCCACTGCGATGCCGAAGATCCCGAGCGACGCGATAAGCGGCGCGATCGGGATGTTCCAGATCTGCGCGACAGCGAAAAAGCCCAAAACGATCAGGCCGAGTTGGAGGAATTTCAGCATCCAGTCGACAACAGCCGATGACAGGCTTTCACGCAGGCCGGTGAAGATGAATTCGAACGCATTGACCGCGCGCGAGAGCGTCCAGAATACCGCCAGCGCGACCACGGATTGGACCATGCGATTGGCCAGGTCTTCGGTGTTTGGGCCGATGTCGATCACCTGGAGCGCGAAGTAGAAGCCGATGATGACCGGCACGATCTTCAGCGGCGTGGCGATGGCCTTGACCAGCGCGTCATCGAAATTGGTTTCCGTTCCGGCCGCGGCGCGCGTGATGCCGCGCACGACGGTTCGGGCGAATATCCCGCGGATCACCAGGGCCAACAGCATGATCCCGGTGGCCATGATGATCTCACCATAGGTCAGGCCCAGGGCACCTTCGTTCCAGATGTCCAGCAAGTAGCGTAGCCCGTCATTGAACCATTCAGGCAGGTTTTCCTGCACCCAGCCGGGCAGCTCCGCTGTGCCGGTTTCGGCCTCTTCCATCCCACTTCTCCCCTCACTCAACAGACCAGGCGATGAGCCAGTCACACAACACCGTCTATGCGGCGCGTTCCTTTGTAGCTGTAAACCGGATGTCCGGGTTCTTGTCCTGGGCGTATCCCACATCCCAGGCATTCTTGGCGAGATAGACGGGTGCGCCGTCCAGGTCGGTGCCGGTCACGGACTTGTTCTTGTCCAGAAAAGCATCGAGCTTGAGCTCGTCTTCGCTGGCGATCCAGCGGGCGACGTTGTAGGGCGCGACCTCGAAATCCACGTCCAGGCCGTATTCGGCAGCGACTCGCTCGCTCATCACCTCGATCTGTAGCTGGCCAACCGCGCCGACGATCAGATCTGATCCGATCGAGGGACGGAACAGTTGGGTTACCCCCTCCTCGGCGAGGCTTTCTAAGGCCTTCTTGAGGTGTTTCTGCTTCATGGGGTCCTTGACCCGGGCGCGGCGCAGGATTTCCGGGGCGAAGTTGGGGATGCCGTCGAATTTTACCGTGCCGCTCTCGGACAGACTGTCACCGACCCGAAGTTGGCCGTGATTGGGAATGCCGATCACGTCGCCGCCATAAGCGGTTTCGGTGATTTCCCGATCTTGGGCGAGGAACATCAAGGGATTGTGGACATTGATCTGCTTGCCGCCCGCGACCTTGAGCTTCATGCCGCGCTTGAATTCTCCCGAACACATGCGGAAGAAGGCGACCCGGTCGCGGTGGTTCGGATCCATGTTCGCCTGAATCTTGAACACGAACCCGGAGACTTCCTTGTCCGCCGCAGCGATGGGGGTGTCCTTGCCAGCTTTTTCGGCTTGCTGGACACGGGGACCCGGCGCGAATTCTGCCAGCGTGTCGAGCAGTTCGGCGACGCCGAAATGGCGCAGGGCCGAGCCGTAGACCACCGGCGTCATGTGCCCGGCCAGATAAGCGCCCCGGTCCATCTCCGGCAGGACACCGCGCGCCAGTTCAGCGCCTTCGGTGAGCTCTTCCAGCACGCTTTCATCCATCGCCGACGCAATAGAATTCCCGGCCAAGGCCACCCGGTCGGCAGCGCCCACTTTGACGCCCTCATCGGCGGCGCGCTTCTCGAAGACGCAGAACTCATCACTGCGCAGGTCGAGCATACCGGCGAACCGGTTGCCGCTGGCTGCGGGCCAGTAGAGCGGTGCGCAATCGAGTTGGAGCTTGTCAGCCACCTCGTCGAGCAGGTCGAAAGGGTCCTGGGCCTCCCGGTCCATCTTGTTGATGAACGTCGTAATGGGGATGTCGCGCATCCGGCAGACTTCGAAGAGCTTGAGGGTCTGGGGCTCAATGCCCTTGGCCGCGTCAAGCACCATGACGGCGCTGTCCGCGGCGGTAAGGGTGCGATAAGTATCTTCGGAAAAGTCTTCGTGGCCGGGCGTATCGAGCAGGTTGAACATCAGGTCCTTGTACTCATAGGTCATGACCGAGGCCGACACCGAGATGCCCCGGTCGCGCTCGATCTTCATCCAGTCTGACGTGGTGCGCCGGCGCTGCCCCCGGGCGGCGACCTCGCCAGCAAGCCGGATTGCCCCGGCGGCCAGCAGCAGGTTCTCGGTGAGCGTCGTCTTGCCGGCATCGGGGTGGGAGATGATGGCAAAGGTGCGCCGGCGGCCGGATTCGGTTGCGAGGGTCATGGGGCTGTAGGTGGCCTTCTGCTCAAGGGCGAAGGGATTAGCCGATTTGCCCGTGCGGCGGAAGGGCAAGCCAGAGGCGGGACCGGCGCCCCTCGCACCGGCGAGCAACCGCCGGGCTCAGTCCTTCTTCGGGGGTTTCACGGGCTTGATGTGAAGCTCCCGAAGCTGTTCGGGCCGGACCGGGCTGGGCGCCCCCATCATGAGGTCGCGGGCCTGCTGGTTCATCGGGAACAGGGTCACATCGCGGATATTGTCAGCATCCGCCAGCAGCATGACCATCCGGTCTACGCCAGGCGCAATGCCACCATGGGGGGGTGCGCCATAGCGGAAGGCATTCAACATTCCGCCGAACTCCGCTTCCACAACGTCGGCGCCGTAGCCCGCCAACTCGAACGCCTTGAGCATGAGATCAGGCTGGTGGTTCCGGATCGCCCCAGACGACAACTCCACCCCGTTACAGACAATGTCGTATTGGTATGCCTTGAGATCGAGGACGGCATCGTCGCCGGCAGCGGCGGCCGCTTCCAGCGCCTCCAGCCCGCCCTGGGGCATCGAGAACGGGTTGTGGGAGAAATCGACCTTCTTGGCGTCCTCGTCATACTCGTACATGGGGAAATCGACGATCCAGCAGAATCGGAACACGCCGGCCTCGATGATGTCGAGCGCTTCGCCGAGCTTCAGGCGCGCAGCGCCAGCGAGCTTGTAGGCGTCCGAGGGTTTGCCGGCGGAGAAAAACACGCCATCGCCGTCACCAAGGCCCGCCTCGTCGAGGAAGGCCTTGAGGTGGGCAGGATCGAAATTCTTGAGCACCGGGTCCTGGCTGGTCACCGGGCCGTCGTCGCCGGCTTTGAGCCGGGCATAGCCAAGGCCGGGGGCCTGCATCTCCTTCTTCGCCCATTTGTCGAGATCATCGAAGAACTTCCGGGACTTGTCAGCGGCGGCCTTCGGGGCGGGAATGGCGATCACCTTGCCGCCGCCCTTGATGATCTTCGCGAAAATCGAGAAGCCCGTTTTCTTGTCATCGGCGAAATAGTCGGTGACGTCCTTCAACTCGATCGGGATCCGCAAGTCCGGCTTGTCAGACCCATATTTCGCCATCGCTTCGGCATAGGGAATGCGCGGAAATGGACCGTCGGGAATGGAGCGCGCCTTGCCGTCCCAATTGGCAAATTCTTCGAACACGCCCGCCATGACCGGCTCGATCGCCTGGAAGACATCTTCCTGGGTGACAAAGCTCATCTCGATATCGAGCTGGTAGAACTCGCCCGGGCTGCGGTCGGCACGGGCATCCTCATCCCGGAAACAGGCGGCAATCTGGAAGTACCGGTCAAACCCAGACACCATGAGCAATTGCTTGAACTGTTGGGGCGCTTGGGGCAGCGCGTAGAACTCTCCGGGATGGATACGCGAAGGCACCAGGAAATCGCGTGCGCCTTCGGGGCTGGAGGCCGTGAGGATTGGTGTCTGGTATTCGGTGAAGCCCTGCTCGACCATGCGCCGGCGGATTGAGGCGATCACGTCTGCCCGAAGAGTCATGTTCTTGTGCAACGTCTCGCGGCGAAGATCGAGAAAGCGGTAGGTGAGACGGATGTCTTCGGGATAGTCAGGCTCCCCAAAGACCGGCAAGGGCAGCTCGGCTGCCTCGGATTGGACAGAGACTGTCCCTGCAACAACTTCCACGTCACCGGTTTCGAGGTTCGGGTTCACCAGGTCAGCCTCCCGGGCAACGACCTTGCCGTCGACGGTAAAGACGCTTTCGGTGCGCAGTCTCTCGACCGTTTCGAAGCCGGGAGAGCCAGGATTGAAAACGATCTGGGTCAGCCCATAATGATCGCGCAAATCGATGAAGATCACCCCGCCATGGTCGCGGCGGCGGTGAAGCCAGCCTGACAGCCTTACCGTCTCGCCGACATGGGATTTGCGAAGCGCGCCGCAGGTGTGGGTGCGGTAGGCGTGCATGGAGCTCTCCGGGGCAGGGTCTGGTGAAAATCGAGGCCGTGTTTGGCCGATGATCGCGCAGGTTTGTCAACCCCGACACATCGCGCCGCCGCGGATGGCCCGCTCGCCTCAGAGGCGAAGTTAAGAGGGTCTTTAGGAAGCTCTGTTCTTGTCATGCGGGGCTGATCCGGAAGTACCACAATGACAACTCATCCGTCGCAAGCAGAACAGCGCGCGCAGTTCGGCGCCCAAAAACCCAGGACGGCGGGCGACGGGGCCGGCCCGCGTCTGGCGCCGGTGAACACCGCCGCCGCTTCGCCGACCGGACACGGTCATCCGCGCGCGCCCCAACCGGCACAGCCCGCCCAACCCGCGCAGCCTGCCCCAGCGGCAGCGGAACAAGCCGCCGCAGCAGCCCAGCGCCGCAACCGTGCGGCAGGCTATGTCACCTCCTGCGCGGGTAATCGCGCGATCGTGTCGACATCCGCGGGCAGCCAGAACCGGGAAAGCCCGGACTATTGGACCGTGGGCCAGCTCATTTCCATCCAGGTGCAACCCAACCGCATTGTCGGCATGGTCCAGAAGATCGAAGCGGACAATGTGCGGTGGAGCCTCAATGAAGCGAACGCCATCACCTTGCATGTGGAACTGATGGGCGAAGTCAGGGTCAACACGGACGCACCGAACGTGTTCTCGACCGGCATAACGAAGTTTCCGCACATGGGCGCCGTGGCGCACCGCATCCGCCAGGAAGATCTGGTCACGATCTTCAAACCGAAGGACAAGAGCGCGGTAAAGATCGGCAATCTGAGCCAGAGCCCGGAAATTCCCGCCATGGTCTCGGTTGAGCAATTGGTCACCCGGCACTTCGCTGTGGTCGGCACGACCGGGACCGGCAAATCCACATCTGTCGCGCTCATCCTGTCCAAGATCGTCGCGGCAAAGCCGGACCAGCGCATCCTGGTGATCGACCCGCACAATGAGTTCGTGAACGCCTTTGGCGAGAAGGCCCATTCGATCGAGGTCGGCTCGCTCGACCTGCCCTTCTGGCTGCTGACGTTCGAAGAGCTGACCGAAGTGGTGTTCCGCGGACGCGAGCCCGTGCATGAGGAACTGGACACGCTGCGGGACATCATCCCCCAGGCGAAGGCGATGTATGAGCAAGGCGGGCGCCGCGAACGGGGGATGAAACGGCGGGTGCCCAGCCGCATTGGCCTCGACACGCCGATCCCCTACCGGATGGCGGACCTGACCTCTCTGCTCGATGAACAGATCGGGGCGCTGGACAACGCCCATTTGCGGCCGCACCTGCGCAATCTCAGCAACCGGCTCCAGGCGCTGATGACCGATCCGCGCTTCGAATTCCTTTTCAATTCGCGCCAGGTGACCGACTCGATCATGACCGCGCTGGGCGATATCTATCGCGTGCCCATGCGCGGCAAGCCGATCACAGTGTTCCAGCTTTCGGGCATCCCGTCCGAAGTGGTGAACGCGGTGGTTTCGGTCTTGTGCCGGTTGGCGTTCGACCTGGCACTGGCCAGTGACAGCCGGATCAAGACGCTGGTCGTGTGCGAGGAAGCCCACCGCTACATCCCCGCCGATACGTCTACAGGCTTCGCGCCAACGCGGGCGGCGATCGCGAAGATCGCAAAGGAGGGCCGGAAGTATGGCGTGTCGCTGGCGATCATCACCCAGCGTCCCAACGAGCTGGACCAGACCATCCTGTCCCAGTGCAATTCGATCTTCGCGCTTCGGTTGGGCAATGAGGATGACCAGGAAGTGATGCGCAAGGCCATCTCGAATGCGTCCGCAAGCACCGTGACGATGCTATCATCGTTGGCCGATCGCGAATGTATCGCCTTTGGCCGCGCCGTTTCGACCGCCATGCGCCTCAAATTCGTGACCGTCGCCCAACAGGCCCAGCCACGCAGCCGCAATGTCGCTGACCGGGAAGGGGTCGGCCTTGCCATGTCGAGCGCCGAACTTGCTGAAGTCGTGGAGTCTCTGCGCGGCAACAAGGACAAGCGCGAAAACGACTTCGACGACGAGTTGGACTATGAGGCGCCAGCACCAAGGGCAGCGCCTGAGCCCGCGCCCGTCGATCGCACCGCCATGGAGACCGCAAGCAAAGATGACGCCATGGCGCAACTGCGGATCAAGCTGCGCAAGCGCCATAGCTGATTAGGTCCGTCAATGCCGCCCCGGGAACGGCTCCCGCACCGCTGGCCAAGCCATGCACTTTGGGATACGCCCCCAGCCCATGACGGACACGGCCCTCGCCCCAATCACGACCCAGGACCAGCTTGAAGACTTTTGCGCCGCCCTTTCAGGCGCTGACTTTCTATGCGTGGACACAGAGTTTCACCGGGAAACGACATTCTGGCCGCAGCTCTGCCTGATTCAGGCCTCAGCGCCCGGCGTCGAGGGCATGATCGATCCGCTGGCCGAGGATCTTGATATTGGCCCGTTCCTGCGCCTCCTGGAAGATGATCGGCAGGTCAAGGTGTTCCATGCCGCGCGCCAGGACCTCGAGATCTTTACGCGCCTGATCGGCCATCCGCCGGGCCCGGTTTTCGATACCCAGGTTGCCGCGATGGCGCTGGGGCTGGGCGACAGCATCTCCTATGACAATCTGATCCAGAAAGTTCTCGGCCGGCATGTGGACAAGTCCAGCCAGTTTACCGACTGGACGCGGCGCCCACTCAGCGCGAAGCAACTCACCTATGCGCTTGGGGACGTGACCCATTTGCGGGACGCCTATGTGCAGATGCGCGCCGATCTTGAAGCCCGCAGCAGAATGGGCTGGATCGAGGCCGAGATGGCAGACCTCGAAAACCCCGATCTCTACGACACCGATCCTCAGAAGGCGTGGCAGCGGCTGAAACTGAGAAAGCCGAAGAAGGACTATCTGGCGGTGGTGGCCAGTGTCGCAGCGTGGCGCGAACAGCAGGCCCAGGACATGGACAGGCCGCGCCGGCGCGTGCTGAAGGATGACGCGATCCACGAGATCGCCGACCAGAAACCCCGCAGCGCCGAGGCGTTCGACCGGCTGCGCGCGGTACCGAAGGGGTTCATCAAGTCGCGAAATGCTGCGGGCCTGCTGGACGCCGTTGCCGCCGCCCTTGACGCACCGGACGATTATGCCCCCGACATCCCCGCCCGGCGGCAGAATGCGCAGACTCCCGCCGGCGCGCCGGAGATGCTGAAA
The DNA here is from genome assembly GCA_039034035.1 of Pseudomonadota bacterium. Lineage (GTDB taxonomy): Bacteria > Pseudomonadota > Alphaproteobacteria > Caulobacterales > Hyphomonadaceae > UBA5336. Next base: position 1,967 of record JBCCBN010000121.1, on the reverse strand, counting down.
GTGCTGCTCAAGCATGTCAGCGAAGAAGCCGACGTCGTCCCCCGCCTGATCGCTAATGCGGCGGATGTCGAACGGATCGCACGGGGTGAAACCGATACCGATATTCCGGCCATGTCAGGCTGGCGCTACGACCTGTTCGGCGCCAAGGCGATCGCGCTCTTGTCGGGCCACCTGGCGCTCTCTTTCGAAAAAGGCAAGGTGCGCCTGTTCAAGGTCGACGGAGCGTCGGGGCAGGACTGACGGCTTCAGCGAACACTGATCTCTGGTTCGAGGCCGAGCTCCTTGGCGGCCTGCGCATGGCGATCGATCACGGTTTCCGATAGCAGGTCTTCATCCTTGCCGCTGACAATCAGGGTCAGCTTGCCATTGTCCCGGCCAAGTGAAGCGCGCTCCAGGATCGATGCGGACCGGCCGGAAATGATTGCTCCGAGCCGCATGACCAGGCCGAGTTGGCGTGCCCGCTTGCGGCCCGCCTCGTCGAGTAGGACCTTGTGCGCCTTGGGTAGGGAGAAGCGGCGGCGATAGCGAGTGCCGGCCGTTAGGGCAAGAAAAGTACGCTCGGCATGGTCGAGCCCTGAATAGGGTGCCCAAAGCGCCTGATCATAGGCCATGTCAGCCCGGTGATCGGGATGGTAGCGGCCTGCGGCGTCCGCGAGCAGGCAGGCCGTGCGGTAGAGCCGGGCATCATTGCGGCGGCTGCCGAAGCAGGGCGGTTCGGCCTCGAAGACGTGGGACAGGAATGCGTAGAGCGCCTGGCCGAAGGCGACCTGGTGGGGGTCGAGGCGCAGAAAGGCAACCGCTCCGTCATGGAGCATGTCTGCCGGGACCTCACCGCTCAGCTCACGGACCACGCCCTCTCGCAGCCCTATGGACGAGATGACCACGCGCTTCGCACCGGACACGCGGACCAGTTCGTCCAGCACCGTTGCAGACAACGGAAGCATTGCGCTTCGCCGACCGGCAATCGTATGGCGCAAGGTATCGAGCGTCGGATCGGATTTGCGCGCGGTGAACACGTCCCCTACGGTCGCCGAAACTGCCTTGGCGCTCATTTCGTAACTGTGCAGCACCTGGAGTGGGTAATCGGTACGATGCATATCGACCTTGGCCATGGCGCGCCAGGCGCCGCCAACCGCATAAATCGTCTCCAGGTCGGATTTGACCAGGGCGGAACCCTTCAAGACGCCCCGAACATGCTTGCGGATATCGCGCTCGGGCCGTTCCAGCAGTCCGGCCAGGGCCAACGGCCCGAGCATGTGGGTTTCGCCTTCGCAACCTTCCCCATGGCCCAGGCCGTGAAGCTCCATGCTCGACCCGCCAAGATCGGCAACGAGCCCAACGGGCCGGTACATTCCGCCGGCGACACCCATGGCCGAGACACGCCCCTCATCGGTACCGGACAGGACGATGACCGGTACGCCGATCGCCGCTTCCGCCTCGCGCACGAAGGCGGGTCCGTCCTGGGCAACGCGGGACGCTGCGGTGGCGACAACGCGCACCTGGGTCACGGCGAGACCATCGAGAATGGCGCGGAACCGGCGAAGCGCCTTCACCGCGGAAGTCCAGCCGGTAGGTGACAGGCGGCCGGTTTCCGCCAGACCGGTGCCGAGACCGGCCATCACTTTTTCATTGAAGCGCGGCAGGACCGACGCCCGCCAGGTCTCGAAGATCACCAACCGGACCGTGTTTGACCCGATATCAACGACCCCGACCCGGCTCGCCCCGCTCATGCCTTGCTTTTCCCATGGCTCTTCCCGCCACCATTCTTGCGGGGTTTGCGAGGCGCAAGGCGAGGCGGTAGCGCCACATCATCCACATGACCCCGGCCGGAAAGGCTGGGATTATCCATGAAATACTGGTGGGCACTGAACGCGCCGGTCGCCGGCGGCTGGACGCGGGTATAGCTGCCATCGCCTTCCATCGTCCAACTCTGAACATCGTCATTGATGTTCGCCACCATGATCTGG
>JBCCBN010000120.1:0-9538 GCA_039034035.1 Pseudomonadota bacterium | reverse complement strand
GCGACCAGTCACTGACCACGGGAATGAACATTGCTACCACAGGAGTATTGTTCAGAAAACCACTCATGCCCCCTTCATGGAGTCCGAGGACAACACCGCCGTCGCGCTTCGCTGCTTCGACCTCCAGAGCGCCGTGCTCGAGAAAGAGAACGAGAAAAAAGCCTGCGACCAGGTGCGGGTGCTCGGCGAGTCCCAGGTGCCAGAGACCTGTCTCACCGTCGAAGCGCGCGTCCAGGAAGCCAAGGATGCCCTGCTGGAAGACGCTGCTTGCGCGGCTCGCGCCACCTGACGCCAGCGATCAAGCCACACAACCGAAACGCCCCGGCCCCTGCGCCGGGGCGTTTTGCATTCGGATAGACCTCCGCCCCATGAAAGGGCGGTCCAGCGCCGGACAAACCCGCAGTTTTCCCCACCCGCTATCGCTTCAAACCCCCCGCACCACCGAGCGTTTCCGTCCCGCGGCACCCGCTCCAATCCGACCCACCGCGCCGCCGGACATACTCACTGGGCGATGCACAAAGACCCGCTCTTCTTGAAACACAAGGACCATGTCTGGATCCTGTTCTGGCCGATCCTCATTCTGAGCGTGATCACCCACAACCGGTGGGCGGCCGAGCAATTCGCCCGCGGCAGCATCGGCATCTTCTTCGAGGTCAGCCCCTGGGGCACGTTCCACAATGTCCGCGCCCACTTTCCCGACCCGGATGCCGGCTGGAAAGACACGCTCTACGCCGCCACCGGCGCCTATGGCGCCGGCGAGCAGCGACCGGCAAATGTGATCGATAGGCGCGCCCACGCGCTCACCGATTCCGCCTTGCGGATTAGAACTGAACCTGCGGATGCTTGCGACGACGCTGCAAATCCAGTACCCGCACGCGCCGCAAGCTCGGGTCTCGGTGCACCCGCACCCAAGCCGATCTCACGCCAGCACCAAACCCTGCTCCCACTCCCCCACACCTGACCCCGCCCAGCGATCAGAGAAACCAGACCCCCAAACCGACGCGGCCCCGCCACGCCGGCCGCCGGTGCTGGCCAGGCCCAAATCGAACGGGGCGACACGATCCAAACAGCCGGGCACCTTCGGCAACGAGCCCCTCTGCCCCGTTACGATATCGAGGGTGACGCTCCACAGCCGTATCGGCTCCGGCGAAACTCGCGGCGCAAACCGGCCCTGCCGCCGGCTCAAGCGCCCGGCTGGCACCGGCCCCAGTCCTAGGCTCAGTCCCAGTCCCAGTCCCAGTCCCAGTCCCAGTCCCAGTCCCAGTCCCAGTCCCAGTCCCAGTCCCAGTCCCAGTCCGAAATCACGCCTCCTGGCGTGCGAGGTTACCGTGACAATGTTTGTATTTCTTGCCAGACCCGCATGGACACTGGGCATTTCGCGGCGTGTTGGCGTAGTCATCCTCAGCCTGTGCCGCTGAACCGGGGGCTTCATTGGTGGCCATCTCGTTCTCGCCGGTATCGGGGTCGAGATGGGTCTCGCGCATGTTTTTCGGGGCCTCGGCGGGGGGCATCGCGCTGGGCTGGCTCCCTTCGATCCGCAGGCCCATCAGGGACCGGGTCACGATCAGGCGCAGATCGCTGATCAGACCCTGGAACAGTTTGAACGCTTCTTCCTTGAACTCGTTCAACGGGTCGCGCTGGCCATAGCCGCGCAGATGGATCACCGAACGCAGATGGTCGATCTGCTGGAGATGCTGGCGCCACTGCATGTCCATGACCTGCAGCAGGACCTGCTTTTCGATATGATTGACCTGTTCATCGCCAGCCAGGCGCCGCTTTTCGGCATAGACCGCGGCCGCCGCCTGTTTCAGCCGGCCGGAGATTTCCTCATTGGCGACGCCTTCCTCGGCGGCCCATTCGCGGATCGGAATATCCATCCGCATGTCCCGCTTCAGCGCTTCGTCGAGGCCGTCGATGTCCCATTGCTCGGCATAGGCCTTTTCCGGCATCGTGTTGGCAACCATCGCGTCGATCACGTCTTCCCGCATCTCTGTGACGGTGTCCGACACGGTCTCGGCCTCGAGGAATTCGCGCCGCTGTTCGAAGATCGCCTTGCGCTGGTCGTTGATCACATCGTCATATTTGAGGACGTTCTTGCGGATCTCGAAATTGCGCTGTTCGATCTTCTTCTGCGAAGTTTCCATCGCCTTGTTCATCCACGGATGGGTGATGCCCTCATCATCCTTGATGCCCAGGCGCCGCATCACCGAATCCATCCGGTCGGCGGCGAAGATCCGCATCAGGTCATCCTGGATGGAGATGTAGAATTTCGACTTGCCGGGGTCGCCCTGGCGCCCGGTCCGGCCGCGGAGCTGGTTGTCGATCCTCCGGCTTTCATGGCGTTCGGTGCCCAGGACATAAAGCCCGCCCGCGTCGAGCGCCTGCTTCTTCCGGACCTCGATATCGGCGCGGATCTGCGCGGTCAGGGTTTCCAGCTCGCCCTTTGTCAGTTCCCGGCCGAGTTTCTCTTCCTGCTCGGCTTTTTCCTTCCACACCCGCATCTCGACATTACCGCCGAGCTGGATGTCGGTGCCCCGGCCGGCCATGTTTGTGGCCACCGTCACGGCGCCGGGCACGCCGGCATTGGCGACGATCTGGGCTTCCTGCTCATGGTGGCGGGCATTCAGCACCGTGTGCGGGATCTTCGCAGCGGTCAGGATCGAGGACAGCAGTTCCGACTTCTCAATGGATGCCGTGCCCAGAAGGACCGGCTGGCCCCGGGAATTGCACTCGCGCACGTCCTCTAGGATTTCGTCATACTTGGCCTGGGCGGTGCGGTAGACCACATCGTCCTCGTCCAGCCGGAGGATCGGCTTGTTGGTCGGCAATTCCATGACGTCGAGCGTGTAAATGTCGGCGAATTCGGATGCTTCGGTCTGGGCCGTACCGGTCATCCCGGCGAGCTTGTCATAGAGCCGGAAATAATTCTGGAAGGTGATCGATGCCAGCGTCTGGTTCTCTGGCTTGACGTTCACGCCTTCCTTGGCCTCGATGGCCTGGTGCAGCCCTTCTGACAGGCGGCGGCCTTCCATCATTCGGCCGGTGAACTCATCGATCAGCATCACCTCGCCGCCCTTCAGGATGTAGTCCTTGTCGGCCTGATAGATCCGGTGCGCGAGAAGGGCCTGGTTGGCGTGGTGCAGGATCGAGATATTGGCTGGGTCCCACAGCGAGCCTTCCAGCACGCCCGCTTCGGTCAGTTTCTGCTCAACGGTCTCGGTGCCCTCCTCGGAAAACACCACCGAGCGCTGTTTCTCATCAAGCTCGAAATCATCCTCTTCGAGGGTCTTCACCACCGCATCGACAGAGCGATAAAGCTCGGAGCGGTCATCGGTTGGCCCGGAAATGATCAGCGGCGTCCGCGCCTCATCGATCAGGATCGAGTCGACCTCGTCAACAATCGCGAAGTGGTGCCCGCGCTGGGTCATCTGGTCGACCGAATACTTCATGTTGTCGCGCAGATAATCGAACCCGAACTCATTGTTCGTGCCATAGGTAATGTCGGCCTCATAAGCCGCTTTCCGGCCCTGATCATCGACCCCATGCACCACCTTGCCGACGGTCAGGCCGAGGAAGGTGTAGAGCTGGCCCATCCAGTCAGCATCGCGGCTGGCGAGATAGTCGTTGACCGTGACCACATGCACGCCCTTGCCGGTCAGCCCATTGAGATAGACCGCCAGCGTGGCGACCAGCGTCTTGCCCTCACCGGTCCGCATTTCGGCGATGCTACCCCGGTGCAGCACCATGCCGCCCATGAGCTGCACGTCGAAATGCCGCATGCCGAGAGAGCGTTTGGCGCCCTCCCGGACCACGGCAAAGGCCTCTTCCAGAATGTCGTCGAGGCCAGCGCCATTGGCGAGCCGTTGCCTGAATTCGTTGGTTTTTCCCCTCAGCGCATCGTCAGACAGCGCTTCGAACATGGGCTCCAGGGCGTTGATCCGGCTAACGCGGCTGCGCAGCGGGCGCAGCTGCCGGTCATTCGCGGTACCGAGGAATTTGCGGGCAAAAGAGATCATTCATTCGACCAATACGCTACGGTGGCAAAATACGCTAGCACGACAAGAGAGTAGAAGGACGGCGCATTCGCCCCCGCTCCCCGACGCGGTATCGAAGCCACGCGCCAGACAATTGCTCTCGACCCGCGGACCTCGGAGACTTAAGAACCGCGTTTTGGGGTGTCAATCCGTCCATCTGTTGACGGAAGGGAGTTGAAAGCCATGGCTCACCGGACTTTCCCGGCCTGCGCACTTGCCGTCATCGCCTGCGCCCTGGCCGCGTGTACGCCCGCTGAAGAAGCGCAATTCGAAGCCCTCGACATCGACGCTGCGGCCGCCGCCATGGTGAATGGCCAGCCGATCTACGTGATCGATGTGGAATTAGAGGCTGCGGCCCAGGGGCTGGTTGAGCCGGGTGAGGGGTTCGGCCCCGGCCATGCGGATTTCCAGATGGTGCTGGACCAGATCATCGACCAGGCCCTGCTGGCCCAGGAGGCCACCGCCCGGGGGCTGCATCTCGATGCCAATGCGCGGCGCCGACTGGAATCGGCGCGCGAGCGTGTGCTCGGAAACCTGCTCGTCGAAAGCCTCGTCGCCCGCGAAGTGACCGAGGACAATATCCGCTCGATGTATGAGGAGCAGGCCGCGCTCCAGCAGATCGATGACGAGGTCAATCTCCGCCACATTCTTGTGTCGAGCGAGGAAGATGCCGGCCTCGCCCACCAGCGTATCCTCGATGGCGACGACTTCACCACCGTGGCGTTCGACATGTCCGAAGACACCCGCAGCCGCATCGAGGGGGGCGCGCTGGGCTATGTCGAGCCTAATCGCATGGGTGAGCCATTCGCGGCCGAGATCGCCAACACGCCCAGCGGGGAGGTTTCGGAACCGTTCGAGAGCGAGCAGGGCTGGCACATCATCAAGGTCGAGGACCGGCGCACCCCCGCGCCCAAGACCCTTGAGGAGATGCGGCCCGAGATTGTGACTTTCCTCACCTATACGGAGATCTCGAAAATCCTCCAGGACCTGCGCGCCCGCGCGTCTATCGGGCCGGGGGATGCCGCGCCGGGGGAGACACCGGCGGAAGAAGAGGGTGCGGCCACACCCGCCGAGGGTGCTCCGTGAAGCTGACGCCTTCGCCCTTTGCTCCTGCCGCCTTTCCCGACCTGCCAACCGTCGCTGGCCTGCGCGCAGCCACCGCCTCGCGGGGCTTCTACGCTGCCGCCGGGCTGGAACGGGATGATGTGTTTCTCATCGCGTTTGATGAGGGGACCCAGTGCGCGGGCGTGTTTACCCGTTCGGCCACCGCCTCCCATGATGTGAAATGGTGCCGTACCGCGCTTAGCCAGGGCGGCGGACGGGCCGGGGCGTTACTGGTGAATTCCGGCAATTCCAACGCGTTTACCGGTGCCCATGGCGCCCTCAAGAACGAAGCCTCGCTCGGCGCCCTCGTCAGCACGCTTCGCATCGCCAAGGACACATGTTTCCTGGCGGCCACCGGCGTGATCGGCCAACCCCTGCCAGACCCGAACTATGTCGGCGAGATGGTGCCGGTGCTCGCCGATGGGCTCGGCGTGCCCGACTGGGAAGCCCTGGCGCGCGCGTTCATGACCACAGACACCTATCCCAAGGGCGCGGGCACCCGGCTGGAGATCGATGGCCAGCCAGTGGGCGTGGCCGGCATCGCCAAGGGCTCGGGCATGATCGCTCCGAACATGGCCACCATGCTGGCCTATATCGTCACCGATGCGGCGGTTTCGGCCCCGATCCTCGATCACATCATCGGCGATATCTGCGCAGCCAGCTTCAACGCCATTACCGTCGATGGCGACACCTCGACATCCGACACGTTCATGATCTTCGCCACCGGAGCGGCTGGCCACGCTCCGATCCGCACCTTGAACGACGACCGCCTGCCCGCCCTGAAAGCGGCGCTGTACCAGGCCGCCCACGACCTCGCCATCGCTGTCGTCAAGGATGGGGAAGGGGCGACCAAATTCATCACGATCACTGCCGAAGGCGCCACCGACTGTGCGGCTGCCCAGGCGGTTGCCGCATCGGTTGCGAACTCGCCGCTGGTCAAGACCGCCCTGGCCGCCAGCGATGCCAATTGGGGACGCGTCGTCATGGCGATCGGCAACGCCGGGGTTCCTGTAGATCAAGACCGTCTGTCGATCTGGTTCGGCGACCATCAGGTGGCCGTGGCGGGCGGCCAGTCGCCCGGTTATGATGAAGCCACCGCCAGCGCCATTTGCGCCGCACCCGAGATCACGATCCGGATCGGGCTCGGCGAGGGGCCGGGGGCGGCGACGGTCTATACCTGTGACCTGACCCACGCCTATATCGATATCAACGGCGCCTACCGCACATGAGCGCGACGCCAGCATGACTGCGTCGAGTATGCTTCTGGTGGTCGCTGCTGCGCTGATCGATCCCGGCGGACGCATCCTCCTGGCCCAGCGGCCAGCCGGCAAGGCCATGGCCGGACTGTGGGAGTTTCCCGGCGGCAAGATCGATCCCGGCGAAACCCCCGAAACCGCCCTTGCCCGCGAATTGGCTGAAGAGCTTGCGATTACCGTCGAGCCGGCAGAACTGACGCCGCTCACCTTTGCCAGCCACGCCTATACAGATTTCCACCTGCTGATGCCGCTCTATGCCTGCCGCAACTGGCAGGGCACGCCCACGCCCGCCGAGGGTCAGTCCCTCGCCTGGGTCCCGCCAGCAGAGCTGGAAACCTACCCCGCCCCCGCCGCCGATATCCCCCTGTTCCGAGACCTCGCCACCCGGCTGGCCTGACCGAGACCGCCTGGCGTCAGAGGTCGGACAGACTGGGCGTTTCACCCACAGGACCGATCCACGCCTCTTCGAAAAGCTGGCGCGCATAGGTCTCTGACCGCAGGTTGCCCTGAGCCTTGTAGGTCTCTGCCAGGCCATGCAGGGCATAGGCATTGTTCGGCGACTTGATCAGGGTCTTGAAGAACTCCCGTTCGGCCCGATCAAGCTGACCATCCTGCAGGAGCAGCGCGGCCAGGGTCTGCCGGGTAGGATAGTACCACCAGGTTGGCTCCATGTAAGCGAGCTGCTCGTGGACGTCGGATGCCGCGCCGAGGCGCTCGATCGCGGTGCGCATATGGCCCTCTGCCGCGTGTATCCGGCTTTCCAGCGTGAGGCTGGCCACCGACAGAGTACCCAGCAGCGGCATGCCCACGGCGTCATAGACCGCAAGGCCCGGTCCGGGCGCGTTCAGGATCGCCTCGATGGCGGCGCGTTCGGTTTCGGCGCGCCCGAGATCGCCCTGGCGGGCGAAAACCGTGCCCCGCGCATAGTGCCAGGTGGCCCGATTGAACAGATGCGCAGCAGGCGGTTCAGGCGTTGCGAGTACCGCCTGATCGTCTCCGAATTGCAGCGCCGTGAAGAGCGGCGCATTGACGATGTGCTCACCGAAGGGGTCTGGCGCTGCCGGGTCGAGCGTCACGGTCTGGCTCAGCTTGTCCGCCATGATCCGGGCCGTGTTGCCATCGCCGCCCAATTGCGCGTTGGACACGACAAAGTGGACATTGTGGGGATAGTAGACCTGGCCGTAGAAGGCCGAATTGGTGCTGTTGGCGAGATAGTGCTCATCGGCGGCGATTGCCTCGATGTTCGTGTCGTGGGCCTTCTTCCAGTGACCGAGCTTGAGGTAGATGTGCGAGGGCATGTGAATGAGATGCCCAACGCCGAGCGACTGCCCGGCCAGGCGATCCGCATAGGCTTCGGCCCGGAACGGATCAACCGACGCTTCGGTGGCGTGGATGTAGAGATGGATGGCCGGTGCGAAATCGGGATCGATGCCGAGCGCTGCTTCCAGCAATTCGATGGTACGTGCGGATCGTCCCTTCGGTACCCGGGCGCCGGGCTCCCAATAATCCCAGGGCTGGGTGTCCATATTGGCCTCTGCTGCCAGCGAAAGGATCAGTTTGTCGTCGGGAAAGGCCCGCGCGACAGCATCCATGGCATCGGCATACGCCTCGGCCTTCTCGACCACGCTTCCATCATCGGCGATGGCATACCGGACCGCGACGGCCTCGATCAGGGCGCGCTCTCGGTCGGATGCACCGCCCAGCCGCTGTGACGCAGCGTGGGCCGCAACCAGGCCGGCGGCGCCTCGTTTCGGGTCAAAGGGCGCGTTGATATTGCTGCCGAAAGCCAGCGCTTCGGCCCAGTGGCACATCCCGCAATCTGGATCATATTGCCGAGCCTTGCGGAACGCGGCGATCGCTTCGTCATGGTTGAAATTGGCCATGTGGGCGAGGCCGGTATCGAACCAGATCTGCGCGGCATCGCTGTCGGTTGTGATTGGAAAGCGGAAGTGCGCGACAACATCGCCCGCCAGTACAAAGGGCGATCCGAAGTTGAAATCGGCCATGTCGGCAAGGCCGGCCAGGCGCTGAGCATCAAGCGAGGGTTTCGATGCGCCGCCACATTGGTTCTGCGAGAGGACGACCGGATCGATGAACGGGGCCATCTCGGCCTCGGCCTCGGTCTGCCCGTCATTGCCTGATACGCAGGATGTGATCGCGAGCGCGCAGATCGCCGCGCCGATCCACCGTGTGTCTGATTTCAGCATTGTCCGTCCTCCTCATTTCCCCAAGGGCAGCATGCGTCCTCGAGTATCTGGAGTCCACGAAATTGCGCCTGCCGCACGCCTGAGTTGGACCGATCAGCGGCGAGTTTCCATGGCGGGTTGAAACCGGTCAGTCTTCTCCGGCGTCCGCCTCGCCACCCGCCTTGTCGTCGCCCGCGCGATCGCCGCCTGCCTTCTCGCCCGCAGAGCGTTCGGTTGCACCGACGGCGGCGGCGAGGCTTGTCTTGGCGCTGCCGGGCCGGAGCGGCTGGGGCTGGCTCGGAGCAGGGGCCCAGCCTGATAGCCAGATCACCTGGAAGGTCGCCCGGATGCGGCCATCGGGGTCGGCGAACCGGTCCTGGTAGGCATGGGCCGCCGCCTCCAGCACATCCCGGCGCAGGGGCGCGGTGCGATCGGCTGGAAAAGCCGCCTGCTCGCCCATACCGCGCAGGTCTGCCAGCAGGCGGAACATGTTGTCATAGCGAACGGTCACGGTTTCGCTGTCGACCACAGGCAAAGCAAAGCCGGTGCGTTGCATCAGGCCAGCCACATCGGCGAGGCCCGGCAGCGGCGATAGGCGCGGCGAGACACCGCCGCGCAGGCGCGTCTCCGCCTCGGTCAGCACGGCTCGTAGTTCCGCCAGCGTGCCGCCGCCAAAAAGCGCGGCCAGGAACAACCCGTCAGGCCGCAGCGCCTCGCGCACCTGAACCATGACGCCCGGCAGATCGTTTACCCAATGCAGGCTGGCAACACTCGCCACCAAGTCCAGGCTGTCGCGCGCAAATGGTACATGCTCCATCCCGCTGGCCAATGACAGGACGCCTCCGCCATGCCCCGCCCGCTGCGCCATCTCCGGCGAGGGATCGGTGGCCAGCACCTGGCCGATCTGGCGATGCTGCGCCAGTTTCCGCGCCAGCGTGCCGCCATGGCTGCCCAGGTC
>JBCCBN010000119.1:0-9584 GCA_039034035.1 Pseudomonadota bacterium | reverse complement strand
TCGGCGAGGTTTACAGGGCGTTCAACATGCGTGCCCAACGAGAGGAGGCTGTGAAGCTCGTCGGGGCATGGGTGTCTGCCCGGCCCCGGCCGGCGCGAACAGCAGCGTGAGCGTCTCCACCATCTGGCGGAGCGCTTCCCAGAACGGGCTCTCTTCAATGTCGGGGATCGGCGGCAGCGAGGTCATGGCAGGAACTATACCCCGAGGTGGAGGGGGTGGGGATAAGGGCTTTTTTGGTGGATCGCCCGCTGGGCGGATCGCTGGGCGATCCGCTACGCGATGGATCGGGCTCAGGGCTGGGGGGCGGAGGCGCTTGTATCTTGAGAGACGGCGGGCTCAAGCGTCCGCGTTCACCTCTCTGAACTTGCCAGCACGTGGCGCGTGCTGATGGCAACGATGCCCTCCAGGCTCGCGATCTGGTCGCGGATGTCGCCCAGTGCTTCGGCGGTCTCGGTTTCGCAATAGACCAGCATGTCGATGTCGCCCGACAGGCAATAGGCGGAGTCAACGCCGGGCCATGCCAAGATGGTCTTTGTCAGGGCGCTGTCGGACGCACCGGGCGTGAAACGGAGGGTGAGGAAGGCGCGGACGAGGGGGACCGCGGTGCGGTCAGTCCGGATGGTGTAACCCTTGATGATTCCCCGTTCTTCGAGCCGGACAATTCGGTCATGGGTGGCACTGCGGGACAGGTCGATATCGCGGGCGAGCGCGACCAGGCTGGCACGGGCGTTGGCTTTGAGCGCGCGCAGAAGTTTCAGATCGGTGGCGTCGAGGGTCAATGCTTGGGCGGTTCCGTCAATTGTCCTGCCACGCCGGATTTTTTCCGGTCGGGCCAGCATGATGCGGGTGGCTGGGGGGCCAGGTCCAGCCCTACATCAGGTTTCCAAACCGGGAGACTACTATGGAAATCAACACGTTTCTATTGTTCGCGCTGACGACGTTTGTGGTGGTCTTTTCGCCTGGACCGGCGGCGATTACCGTTACGGCCCAAGGCTCTGGCAATGGCGCCTTGCGGGCTCAGTACGGCGTGTGGGGGATCGCTTCTGCGAACGCTGTCTATTTCGTGCTGTCGGCGACGGGCATTGCCTCGATCATCATCGCGTCGGACCTGCTGTTCACCATCATCAAATGGGTCGGCGTGGCGTATCTGGTGTATCTCGGCGCTTCCGCGATATTGGGAAAATCGGGCGGGTTGACCGTGGAGGCGGGGCCCAAGAGCCACAGCCGTGAATTGTTCGTGAAGGGCTTTGTGGTGGAGTTCGCCAATCCCAAAGCCCTGCTGTATTTTGCGGCGATCCTGCCGCAATTCATCAATGTCAGCGCGCCGATTGCGCCGCAGATCGCGATCATGGGCGTGACCACGCTGGTGCTGGATGTGGTGGTGTACTCTGTGTACGCCTTTCTCGGGCAGACGCTATCGCGCAGCGGATTAAAAGGGTGGAGGGTGCGGGCATTGAACGGAACGGCTGGCAGCGCACTCTTGTTTGCGGCGTTCCGGATGGCGAAGGTTTCGAACTGAGGCCGGTGGCTTTTGGCGAGATTGTGGGGAAGCGCTGGCCAAACGGGGAGACCTGGTGAAGATTGCCCGAGAGGGAGGAACGAAAATGGCGGCTGCGTTTCGAATTGAAGACACGTCCTACACCCGGTTCAGATTTCAGCGCGACGGGCGGGTGCTGACGGCGGTGATTGCGGGGGCCAATCCGGTGAATGGGGTGGATGCGGCCATGCATGATGAGCTGGCCACGGTGTTCACCGACCTGCAGCGGGATGAGGACAGCGACATCATCATCCTGACCGCGGAAGGGCGGGCGTTTTGCGCTGGCGGGGATTTCGACTGGTTCGAGGAGCAGATCAGTGATCCGGCGAAGTTCCGCTCGATTGCGTGGGATGCCAAGCGGATCGTCATGTCGATCCTGGAGATGGAGAAGCCCATCCTGTGCCGGATGATCGGGGCGGCCGCTGGGCTCGGAGCGACGATTGCGCTGCTGTGCGATATCATTGTGGCCGATGAGACGGCGAAGATTGGTGATCCGCATGTGAAGGTGGGCCTGGTGGCGGGCGATGGCGGGGCGCTGATCTGGCCGCAGCTGATCGGCTATGCGAAGGCGAAGGAATTGCTGATGACGGGGGATCTGCTGTCGGCGGCGGAGGCCCGGGATCTAGGGCTGATCAACTATGCGGTTCCGGCGGGAGAGCTGGACGCCAAGGTGGGCGAGCTGGTGGGTAAGCTGCAGGCCAATCCGAAATGGGCGGTGCGCTGGACGAAATCGGTGACCAATATCCCGCTGCGGGCGCTGGCGGCGCAATTGATGGAGGCGTCGGTCGGCTGGGAAAGCGTGTCGAACTATCTGGAGGATCGGCGTGAAGCGGTGAAGGCGACGATGGAAAAGCGCGCTCCGGACCTGACGGGGAACTGAGTGGAGATCCGGCGGGCGAGGACGGGCGATGCCGTAGAGATGGCGGCGATCTATCATCCGCATGTGGAGACCGGTGCCGCATCGTTCGAACAGGTCGCGCCAGATGGCGACGAGATGGCGCGGCGGATGGCGGCGGCGGGCGAGGCGTATCCCTGGCTGGTGGCGGAGGCAGGCGGGGTGGTGCTGGGCTATGCCTATTCGGGGGCGCACCGGTCGCGGCATGCCTATCGCTGGTCGGTGGATACGGCGATCTATGTGGCGGATGGTGGGCAGCGGAAAGGGGTGGGCAAGCGGCTCTATGGGGCGCTGTTGGACGTGCTGGCGCGGCAGAACTTCGCGATGGCGTTTGCCGGGATTGCGATGCCCAATCCGGCGAGCATAGCACTGCATGCCAGTGTCGGATTTGAGCGGGTGGCGCGGTATCCGAATGTGGGCTTCAAGCAGGGGGAGTGGCGGGACACGGAATGGTGGGCGAGGCCGCTGGCGATGCGGACGGTGCCGCCGCAGGACTTGCTGCCGGTTCCGAGCCGGTTCTAGGGTTGGACGTGACGAGGATTGAATGGAGGGGTGAAGATGCAGCGGAGACATTTCCTGGCCGGAATGGGGGGCGCTGCCGGTTTGCTGCCGGCGTGTCAGTCTGGCGCTTTGGCGGTGAAGGAGGCCGGTGCAGAGGCCGGTGCAGAGGCCAGTGCGGCAGCTTTGCGGGGCGAGGCGCGCGGCACTCTGCTGGATGCAGCGGCGCTGGAGGATGGGTTGGTGGGCAGCTCCTATCTCGGATGCGGCGGCGGGGGGCGGCTGGATGAAGCACGGGCGCTGATCGCGGCGGACCTGGCGGAGGGGCTGGTGTTTCGGGCGCTGGATGTGGCCGAGCTGGCCGATGATGAGCGGGTGGCGAGCCCTTATGGGCTGGGCAGCCTGGCGCCGTTGGGCGAGGACTTGGCAGCGGATTTGGCAGCGGTCGACCCGCCGGTGGACGCGCCGACGCTGGATGCGTTCCGCTTGCTGGAGCGGCATCTGGAGACCCGGTTTTCCGGGGTGATCCTGGGCGAGATCGGACCGGTCAGCATGGCGGAAGGGCTGTCGATTGCGGCGCGGCTCGGCATTCCGGCGCTGGATGCCGATACGGTGGGCCGGGCGACGCCGGAGATCAACCAGCATTCGGTGCGGGTGGCGGGGTATCCGCTGACGCCGGCGGCGGCGGTGACCCCGTTTGGCGACGAGGTGATCCTGGATGGGGTGCGTGACCCGGCGCGGCAGGAAGCGGTGTTCCGGGCGCTGTCGGTGGTGAGCGGCGTGGTGGGCGTGACCGATGGGCCGATTGATGGCGCGGCAGCGAAGGCGGACGGCACGCTGGTGAAGGGGAGCTTCACGCTGGCGCGTGCGATCGGGGCGGCGGTGCGGAAGGCGCGGGCGAGCGGGGGTGATCCGATCGAGGCGGCGCGGGCGGCTGGCGATGGCTATACGCTGTTCGAGGGCCGCGTGGCGCGGTTTGACTGGGGCGACCGGGATGGGTTCCTGGCCGGCGATGTGGAGCTGGCCGGGCGCGGCGCGAACGCCGGAGAGCGGCTGCATCTCGACTACAAGAACGAGCACCTGGTGGCGCGGCTGGGCGGGCCGGAGGGCGCGGTGATCGCGACCTGTCCGGACCTGATCACCGTCATCGATGAGGCGACCCATGAGGGCATCTCGAACCCCGACTTCACCGAGGGGCAAGCGGTGCGCGTGTTGGGATACCGGTGCGACCCGATCTGGCGCCGGCCGGCAGGACTGGCAGTCTTCGAGCCGCGCTATTTCGGCTACGATATCGACTACGTGCCGATTGAGCAGAGAAACGCCTGATACGCATCCATGGCCGCAAAGTTTTCGATCGCGCGGGAGTATCCGTTTCCAGCGTCCGTCGTCTGGGCGGATCTCATCGACTTCGATGCCCTGGCCGAGAGCATGGAGGGCGCGATCACCTATGAGGGCCTCCCATCAGGCACGCCAGAAGCCGGCGCGTCCCACACGGTCCGCCTCAAGCGCTGGGGGTGGTTTCCCATGGGGCGCTGGACGATGAAGGTGGTCGAGCGCGATGATGCCAACCGCGTCATGCGCAGTGAGGAACATGGCGGCCCGGTTCGGCTGTACAGGCACCGCCTCACCGTTGAACCGCTTACGGTCACCTCCTGCCGCTATACCGACCATTGCGACGTGGATGCGGGTTGGCTCACACCGCTGATCGCGCCACAGTTCCGCAGGATGTACGAGCGGCGCCATGAGATGCGGCGCAAGCGACTGGAGGACGCCAATTCATGACCCATGCCTCGTTTGCCGCCGAGCCGGACCATGTCACCGAGATCCGCCGCCAGCTCTCGCGCTGGGTGGCGGAGAAGATGCCGCGGGAGAAGCGGATCGCCTGGGACCGGGCGGCGACGTGGGACCGGGCGCTGTTCCGGGAGATTGCGGAGATGGGGCTGATCGGGCTGACCATTCCGGAAGCCTATGGCGGGGCGGGACAGGATATCTATGCCGCGACCGCCGTGATCGAGGAACTTTGCCAGGGCGGAACGTCGATGGCGGGGCCCTACATCCATGCCGCTTTCTATGGCGGGATGAATATCGCCGAAAACGGGACCGAGGCGCAGAAGGAAGCGATGCTGCCGAAGCTGGCGCGGGGAGAGATGTTCCTCTGCTATGGCCTGTCTGAGCCAAATGTAGGCGGGGACCTGACCAGCGTGGAAACCCGGGCCGAGCGGGATGGCGACGAGATCGTGATCCATGGCGCCAAGCGCTGGTGCACGGGGGCGGACTGGTCGGACTATATCTACTGCCTGGTGCGGACGGGGCCGGCCGAGGCCAAGCGCAAGAATTTGAGCTTCGTGCTGGTGCCGACCGATGCGCCGGGCATTTCGATGCAACCGCTGGCCCATTCGAATTTGCGGTACACGGACTCCCAGGACGTCTATTTCGACGGGGTGCGCATTCCGGCGGCGCATATTGTTGGCGGCGAGGAGAACTGGAACCGGGGGTTTCAGATGCTGGCGGGCCGGGCGCTGGATGTGGAGAAGATCGAGATCACGGCGGTGGCCTATGGGATCGCCCGGGCGGCGCTGGACGAGGCGTGGGCCTATGCCCAGGAGCGGGTGCAGTTTGGCCGGCCGATTGCCCAGCACCAGGCCATCCGGCACAAGCTGGTGACAGCGAAGACCAAGCTCGCGGCCTGCCGGCACATGCTGTATCACGGCGCGTGGCTGGCCAATGAAGGGCTGCCCTGCTCTGCGGAAACGGCGATGGCGAAGCTGTTCTGCGCCGATACGGGCGTGGAGATCGCCCTCGCCTGCCAGCAGGTGATGGGCGCTTATGGCCTGTCGGACGCCTATGACATGGAACGACATGTGCGCGACCTGTTGAGCATGCCGATCGTGGGCGGATCGAGCGACATGCAGAAGAACAATCTGGCGAGCTTATTGCGGCTTTAGGGGGGCCAGAGGCAGATGGATGGGGCGTGCCAGGTGGTGTGAGGGGCCGTCTCTCAGCTTGGGGTTGCTTTGAGTCAGGCGTGGTCGTTCGCGGCATACACCCCTTCGATTGTTACCCCGGCAGCGGCGAAGCGGGGGCGCAAGTCAGCGCGTCTTGATTGGCGATGATGCCGTCCATGTCACCGGCATGAGCTGCGAAACGACGAATGAGCATTATACCTTTCTCCGTCGGCGAAATGATCGGTACGCCTTCGAAAGGTGTCGTATCTTGCCCGTCCAAGGCCAGGATAAATTCGAACGAGCTGCTCGCCATTTCCAGATCGTTCATCACAAAGAAATTGTCCGAGTTTTGTTGATAGAGTGAGATCGACCAATAGCGCGGCCACGTCTCGCCGGCGACGCGAACAGGGCCTTCGCTCAAATCATAAGCCATGGAACTGATAATGCTGTCTGGATTGGCGCGACGTGCCGACTCAAGTCTCGGCCCATAGGCGCGATTGTGGAAGCACGCGTTCCAACCTCCAGCGCCTGAGGCGATACGATCCGCAATGGTGGTCATGACCGTCATTGGCGCTTGGTTTATCACCACGCTGCGCGTCACCATGAATGACGCCGCGCTCAATATGGCCACGCCAATCAGATACAGGAATGCTCTGTTCAGCATGACACGCGTTCCACGATTGGCAGGTCCAGATTCGGCAGTATCGCACGCGTCGCCTCGCTCGGATTATAGACCCGAAGCATCAGATCAAAGGCTTGGTCCGGGCGGTCTTGCGAAGGGAGCCAGGCGGCCGGTTGCGGTGTCGGCGCGACATTGATCACCCAATCGCCAGCATCTGACCGCGGAACAGAAACACTGTTCCAGCTCGAACGGTTTTCGGCGTTGGGAGCATAGTGTTGGGTCTTGCTGTCATACAGGGTGAGCGACCACCATCGTGTGTCAATCGGCTGACCTGTTACGCGGTAAGTGCAATGAGAGCGAAGCGGTTCGCCTACGCTATCGTGAAGTGCGATGAAATAGACGGCTTCTGTTGCAGACAGGCCCAATGGGCCGTTGATTGCGACGCGGGCACGCTCAACCTGCGTGGCCGCGGCCGCTCCTATCTTATCACTGTAGAGCCATGTCCCGTCGACGTCTTCAAACGTGTCGAATACCGAGTTTGGGTTGGTCAAGCTGTTCACGGTGAGGGTGCTTGCCGCAAAAAAAGACGCTGCAACCACGCCAAGCGCAACCAACATGATGATCGCGTATTTCAATAGCGCCCTCCTTCGACAGCAATGGTGAAGGCTATCGGACAATTCGTTGCTTGGCCACAATCGCGCCGAACCACGCACCGTCCGCTATGACGCCGGGAGCGGATGTTTGGTTGGTGGCTGTTTTGGGTTTGAGGTGACGGGCTATTTGCTGGGGAAGAGGTCGGCGGGGAAGCCGGGGGAGCGGTAGTTTTCGGCGGGGATCTTGTGGGCGATGCGGGCGTGGAAGGCGGGCAGCTTTGACCAGTGGAGGCCGGGCCGGAGGTGGTGGGCGGTGTGGTAGCCGAGATTGCCGGTGGCGACATTGTACCAGCGGTGGGTGATGTTGTTGGAGGCGGCGTATTCGTCGGTCTCCGAACAGCCGGAATGGTGGTCGAATGTGTGCCGGCAGGTGATCAGGAAGCTGACGATCATCGGGATGACGAAGACCAGCAGCGCATTGACGAAATTCACCGCCAGGAGTGCGCCGAGAATGGCGAGCTGTAGCAGGGACATGGCGACGAAGATAAAGCGGTCGGTCGGGCGGTCCTTGCTGTTCTTGAAGGCGCAGGCATAGCCGGAGGCGGCCAGGCGGAAGGTGTATTCATGGGCCGGCATGATGCGGCCATCGGGGGCGCGCCAGGCGGATTCGTCCCTGGTCTGGTCCATGTAGTTTTCATGGTGTCCGATATTGTGGTGGAGCACCCAGATTTTGGAGACGGCGCCGGTTTGCAGGCCGAAGACGATTTCCATCAGCCGGTTGCAGATGTCTGAACGGAAGAAGGGGACATGCTGGTGGTGGTGGTTCCACGAGGCGATGCAGATCTTGGGCACCAACATGGCGACCATCCAGAGCACCGCCCATGGCCAGGCGGGAAGGAGGGCGAAGACAAGGAGGTCCGCGGCGAACAGGCCGGTGAAGACGGCGACCGGGAGCCGGTCTTCCCGATAGCGGAACAGGGCGCGCGTCTCGGGAATCGTCTGGTGAATGTCTGTCATGCGTGACCCACTGCTCTTGCGACCTGGTCAGGATGCGGCGCACGATCATGCATGCGTCGCCCTGACACTCCAATCCTTCTGACGGACCGCGACCGGCCCCCGCCCAGAAACTCGCCGCGAGCCTTAGGTTGATTTGGTAACAAAACCTAACCGCGCGGGGCCTCTCGGCATCTTTCGCCGCGCCTTTGTGGGTCCACCGGGCGAGGCAGGCAAGGGGCGCATGTGCTTATTCCGCTGGTTCGGGGCTGAGCTGGACGACGCGGCGGCCGAAATTCTCGCCGCGGAAGAGGCCGCAAAAGGCGGCGGGCATCTGGTCGAGGCCTTCGAACCGGTCTTCGGCGTATTTGAGGTCTCCGGCGGCGATCATGGCGGCCATGCCTTCCAGCGCTTCGGGGAAGGCGCGGGCATCGTCGAACACGACCAGGCCTTCCATGCGGACGCGGTGGGTGATGAAGGGGCGGGTGGAGCGAATGGGCGGGATGGCGTCGCCTTCGAGATTGTAGTCAGCGACCTGGCCCGAAACGGTGATGCGGCCTCCAAGGCGCATGCGCGGCAGGCACAGCTCGACCATGGCATTGCCGATATTGTCAAACATCAGGTCGATACCGTCGGGCATGGCGGCGTCGATGGCGGCGCCCAGGTCTGGCGTGGTCTTGTAGTTGAGGCAGGCGTCGAAGCCGGCGGTGTCCTTAACCCAGGCGCACTTTGCATCTGACCCGGCGGTGCCGATGACCTGTTCGGCGCCCCATGCGCGGGCGAGTTGGCCGGCGGTGGCGCCGACCGGGCCGGCCGCGCTGGTGACGAGGACGCGCTTGCCGGCGGCCATCTCCCCGACGCGCTTGAGGCCGAACCAGGCGGTAAGGCCGGGTACGCCAAGCACGCCGATCCAGAGCGACAGCGGGATGCCGGGGATGTTGGGCACCTTTCCGATGAAGCCCTTGCCGGTCTGCAGGGAATGGGTACGCCAGCCGCCGGCACAGAACACTTTGGTGCCGACCGGGTATTGGTCATTGGCGCTGGCGTCGACAATGCCGACATTGAAACCGTCTATGGATTTGCCGAGCGGCAGGGCGGCGGCGTAGCTGTCCCCACCCGACAGGCGGGAGCGGGTGCCCGGATCGACGGATGCCCAGATGTGGCGGACACGGAACTGGCCCTCGCGCGGCTCTGGCAGCGGGCTTTCGGCGAGGGCGAAATCGGTTTCGCGGGGGGCGCCGTCGCA
Organism: Pseudomonadota bacterium; assembly: GCA_039034035.1. GTDB lineage: Bacteria > Pseudomonadota > Alphaproteobacteria > Caulobacterales > Hyphomonadaceae > UBA5336. The sequence goes on along the minus strand of JBCCBN010000119.1, from coordinate 255 downwards.
ATAGTGCTGGAGCACGATCTGGCGCATTACATCTGTCATAGGGACCCCGCCGTTACTGAATTGTGTGTTGCCAGTACCGTAGCGCATCTGGTCAGCCTGTCACCCTGTGGAAACCGGGCCTGAGGAAAGGGCTTGGGATTGGCAGACGATCGCAATTACAAGAGCTTGCAGGACTGGTGCTCGCGGGCCATTGGATGGCGAGCGGGACCGGAACAGACGCGTGGGCAGAAGGCGCCCGTGCCCCGAGAGGAGACC
>JBCCBN010000118.1:0-9774 GCA_039034035.1 Pseudomonadota bacterium | reverse complement strand
GTTCCGCCATGTCCGCGTCGTCGCCGGCAACCAGCGCTTCAGCTTCGGCGATCCCATCCAGCGTCGCCAGCAGGGTTTTCGCCTTGTCGGCAACGGGCTTCAGCTCCGCATGCTCCTTTGACAGCGCGACGATCTCATCGGCTTCGGTGGCGGCCCCCATCCGGGCCTCCACTTCGTCAAAGCGATCCACGACCTGCTCGAGCCGGTGTAGGGGAATACTGGACATCGGGCCCATCTAGACCGTCTTGCGCCTGTGTGGAACCGCCTGAACGCTCAGGCCCGCCGCAAGGGCTCGGTCAGATGAACACCCGCACCGCTTCCTTGATGATCAGCGCGAACAGGCCAAAGCTCGACAGGCCAAACACCAGGAACCGCAGCGTCACATTCGAAGACAGGACCTGCACCAGAGAATGGGCGATCCGAAGCCCCACATACATCCAGGCCAGATACGCCGCGATATGGTCTCCGCCCCCGGTCAGGGCGGCGAACATCATGACTGCATAGAACACCGTCGGGGCCTCATGCAGGTGATTGTAATTGTCCGCCACGGCCCGGACATTGCTCGGCAACTGGTCGCCATATGAGCCGGGATGGCGCGCGTCATTGGGCTGGATGCCCGCTTTCTGGAATGCCGGTATCCGCGTGAGATACATCCAGAACCACATGATCATGGTCCAGATCGCCAATACCAGGACCGGCAGTAGAAAACGCACCGTTGGATCGTTGAGCAGCGTTGCGGTCGTATCGTTCATGGTAGCCTCCCAGATTTTTTCAGATTTTGCAGCGTACTAAGCTGCGCGCCGAACGGTTTGGCAAGCCGGGAGGGCTCAACCTGCCAGGCTGTCGGCGATCGCGCCCAGCGTATCGCGGCGGATGGCGTTCTTGTTGCCGGCATAGGCTTTCGCGGGCAGCGCAGCGAGCGCCTTGGCCGTTTCCTTCGCCGTCGCCATCAGGGCTTCGGGCGCCACCACCTCGTCGATATAGCCCACATCCTTCGCTCCCGCCGGATCATAGAGGCGGGCAATCACCGCCGCTTCCGTCAGCCGCTGCGGCGGGATCCGCGCATGCAACAGCTCCAGCGCAAATTCCGGCAGCACCATGTTGATGGCGGTTTCGTTTGCGCCGATCCTGAAATCGCCTGCCACACAATAGCGAACATCGCACGCCTGCAGGATGAAGCACCCCATGGCGATGGCATGGCCCGTGGCTGCCGCAATCACCGGCTTGGGATAGCCATAAAGCCGGTGCGCCAAGGCCCCGCCGCGATTGACCAGTGCGGCGGCGGCCTCGGGCCCTTCGGACTGGAAGTATTTCAGGTCAAACCCGGCCGAGAATTTCCCCGGCTGGCCGGTCAAGATCAAGGCGCCCACCGCTTCGTCCGCTTCGGCAGCGTCGAGCGCGCCTTCCAGCGCGTCCAGCATGGCCGGATTGATGGCATTCGCCTTGCCATCATCCATGGTGATGATGGCGACCGGGTCTTCCTTGGTGATTGTCACGCTCATGACGTCCTCCAGCATTTTCGCCAGACTCGCGCCCTGACCGAGCGTCAGTCAAGCACCGTGGAGAACCGGGAGGCGCCCGTTTAGTTCGCCGGCTGTGGCGCCGACATATGCGCATTGAGGAAGGCCAGGATCGCCGTCATGTCGCGGGCATCGGTGCCATGCCCGCCCGCCCTCAGGAAATAGGCTATCGTGTCGTCAGGTTGGAAGTCGCGCATGCCTGCAGCCCCCAGCCCGTCAGAGCCATAGAGCCCATAGACCGCCGACGCGGCCCGCGCCGCCCTGAACGTGGAATTGGGATCAGACCAGACATCGCGCCGGGCATTGCCCAGAAAGGCCGGTTTCGGCGCCAGAAGGGCCAGCAATTGGTGCTGGTCTACCGGTAGCTCATCAAGCTGGCCGGCATAGCTGGCATAGGCCGGATCGAACCAGTGCGCATAGCCGGGCAGCGTCAGGAACGGCGCCACGCGCGCGCCTTGCGTCATCTGCGCAACGCCCTCGCCAGCGGTCGACCGGGACAGCGCCGCCCCGCCATAGCCCGACTGGTGGGCCAAAACCACATCGATCCGCGGCTCCCAGACCCCTGCTACGAGGGCGGACTTGCCGTGCCGGGAATGCCCGAACGCCGCGATCCGTCCCAGATCCAGCCGGTCATCGCCCGACAGCACATCGATCGCCGCGCTGTAGCCATAGGCCCATGCCATGATTGCCCCGGTCGGCGCGGTGCCCCCGCGGCTCGCAAATGCCGCTAGGTCCGCGGGGGCCGCCGCCCCATCATCGGCCACCACATCGCTCGCATGGAAGCTGGCATAGGCAAAGCCTGCGTCGAAAATGTCGGCCAGCGGCGGATGCGCGATATGCTCGCCGAAGATGTAGGTCACAAAGCCCGGCACCTCGGTGCTCTCACAGCGACCGCCACCTGCCCGGTTCAGGGCGGTCGAGGCGAACACCGCGCAATTGCTCGAAAACGTCTGGCCAATGATGACCGGCAGCGGCCCGGCCCTGTCGTTCGGTACAGCGAGCCCCAGCCTGAAATTGACCCCGCCCAGTCCGATTTCGAATTCTTCCAGCGTGGCCAGGCCCCCGAGATAGGCCTCATCGGCCACCCGGTGGCTGATCAGATCGACCGGTGTGCCCTCCGGCCAGGCGCCATAGACATGGGTCTCGAAGGCAGCCCTCAGCGCGTCTCGCTGCGCGGTCCAGGCGTCAAGGTCTGCCGCTTCAATCGCCGGTATCGGCGCCGGCTTGCCGTCCGTGTTCAGGCTGGCCCGGTTCAGCCCGAGCATGGTGCAGTTGGACACGATCAGGACGGTGATGCCGAGGGGAAGCAATCGAAGCGCCCACAACAGGATTGCCTGTATCATTCCGATGGTCTCCCATGCCCAATTCCAATGGCGTAGCGCTAGCTTGCCAGATACGGCTTGGCCATAGGCTGCGCGACCGGGTCACGCGCTTGTGTTGCCGGACGGCGTTTGCATACCGAGCAGCCGCCCCAAACCGGTGCGGCCCCGCTATCGTGGTTGCACCTGCTGGCCACACCTTTCCTGGCCGCAATCGGGTCGCCAGGCGCGAAAGACCTACGCCCCGGCATCAATCGCGGCTTGAACGCGCCTGTAAAACGCCTCGCGCCTCTCGCGTTCGCCTTCGGTGCCAAGGGCGTTGGTCCAGTTACTATTGGTCACGATCACCAGGTTCCGGGAAGGATCGATGAAGATCCCCTGGCCGAAAATGCCGCGCGCGGCAAACGCGCTGTCATCATAGGTCCACCATTGATAGCCATAGCCCTCGCCGGGGAACGGGGTGTCGGCCTGGCTGGACGTTGCCGCCGCCAGCCAACCCTCCGGCACGATAGGTTCGCCATCGATTTCGGCCCCATCGAGAATGAACTGGCCAAATCGAGCAAAGTCCCTCGCCGCCGCCTGGATGCAGCAACCGCTGATCTCCAGGCCATCGGCACCGGTGAGCCAGCTCGCATCCTGGCCCATGCCATAGGGGCGCCAGACCTTCTCGCTGAGATAGTCTGTCAGCGATGTCCCGGTCGCTTCGCGGACCAGGATACCGATCAGATTGGTTTCGCCGGTGGAGTAGTTCCACACCGTTCCGGGCGCGTGCGCGCGCGGCAGGGTCCGCATATAGCTGACCAGCGGAGGCAGGCCGTCATCGGGGGCATGGGACAGGAACTGCGCCACATCCGATTCCGGGTCGCTATAGTCCTCGTTCCACCCGGCGCCAGAGGTCATCGACAGTAATTGCGCGACCGAAACCCCCTCATAGGCAGAGCCTTTAAGGTCCTCGATATAGAGGGTCACATCATCATCCATGCTGGCGATGTAGCCGTCCTTGATGGCGGCGCCGACCAGGGTGGAGGTGAAGGATTTTGCCACTGAAAAACTGGTCCACCGGCCCTCGGCGGTCTGGTCCAGACCATACTTCTCGAGCCGGATCGCCCCATCCTGGACAACAAGCAGGGCGGCATATTGCTGGCGCTCCATCTCGGCATCCAGATCCATGTCGAGATCGATCGGCGCCCCGTCTTCCAGTGGCCGGACAGGTCCGCCAGCCGAAATCTCCCGGGCGTCAATGACCGGCGACCGGTCCATCATCCGAAAGCCCGCTTCGCGTTGGGCCTGGCTCCAGAACAGGACATCCTGATTTGTCGGCATATTGGTGGCCAGGCGCCGCCAATCAGGGCCCATCGCCCACCAGCCAGCGGCCGCTGCCAGCCCCAGCACGACGAGCGCGACAAGAAGTTTCTTCATGGTTTCCCCTCCGGTTCCTGGCCTTGTTCGGCGGGGCCGCCAAACACGGACGGACACCACCAGGCCATTCTTTCACAGAGTGCTAGCGCAGCGGGAATGCGGGCACTATCGTTTTCTCGCCTCGCGGAACCTACTCAGCAGCCGTGCGTTCGGCGGCGTCCCGGCCCGCCCGCAGGGCTGCGGCCTTTGCTTCGATCTCGGTGACAATGTGCTCGATCATGTCGGCATTCGAGATCTTGTGGCTCGGCGCGCCGGCCATGTACATCATGCCCGCTTCCTTGCCCCCGCCTGTGAAGCCCATATCGGTCAGCGCCGCTTCGCCAGGTCCATTGACGACGCAGCCGATGATCGACAGCGAGATCGGCTCGGATATGTGGGCCAGGCGCGCTTCAAGCGTTTCCACCGTCTTGATCACGTCAAACCCCTGGCGCGCGCAGGAGGGGCAGGCGACGATATTCACCCCCCGGGTGCGCAGGCCCAGCGATTTCAGCATCTCGAAGCCGACCTTGATCTCCTCCACGGGATCGGCCGACAGCGAGACACGGATCGTGTCGCCGATGCCCATCCAGAGCAGATTGCCCATCCCGATGGAGGATTTCACCGTCCCGGTTCGCAGGCCCCCCGCCTCGGTGATGCCGAGATGGAGCGGAGCATCCGTTGCCTCCGCCAGCTGCTGATAGGCGGCGACGGTCAGGAACATGTCTGACGCCTTCACCGAGATCTTGTATTCGTGAAAGCCCAGATCATCGAGGATCCGCGCATGATCCAGCGCGCTCTCCACCATGGCTTCGGGGCAGGGCTCGCCATATTTCTCCAGAAGATGGCGCTCCAGCGATCCGCCATTCACCCCGATCCGGATCGAGCACCCATTGGCCCGCGCCGCGCTGACGACTTCCTTCACCCGGTCGGCCGAGCCGATATTGCCGGGATTGATGCGCAGACAGGCCGCCCCAGCATCGGCTGCTTCGACGCCGCGCTTGTAGTGGAAATGGATATCGGCCACCAGCGGAACGCCCGCATCCCGGGCGATCGTCTTGAAGGCTGCGGTGGACTCCTCGGTGGGGCACGAAACGCGGACAATATCGGCGCCCGCCTCCTCCAATTGCCGGATCTGGTCGAGCGTTGCGGCAGCGTCTTCGGTCGGCGTATTGGTCATCGACTGGACGGCAATCGGTGCGTCGCCGCCGACTTCGACCGGGCCGACACGGATCTTCCGGCTTTGCCGCCGCTCAATCGATCGCCAGGGCCGGATCGGATTGTGAGACATGTAATCACCGCTCGCCGGAGTCTGAACACCTGTTCCTATGTGGGCCTGAAACGTGTTCGCGTAAACCCGGCAGACACCAAGCCCGTGCCGCAATCAGTGCGGCAGTTAGTGGCGCGGCGAAATCGCGTCACTGGCCGCCAGGGTTGGCGCGACCGATTTCAAGGCGTCGCGTGCGACGAGATCAACGCTTTCGGCATAGACCGACGTTTCGCTGGTCCCGAGCGGGCCGACAACGACATCGCCTACGCGCCACTCAAACGCGCCCCCATCGCGCGCCGAAACGGTCCAGCCAGCGCCAATACGCGGGAAGTAAACCTCGCCCGACCGCATTTCACGGTCGCGGAACAGAGTGCCATTGGCGCCGCGGACTTCGATCCAGCCCTTGCGAACCGCCACCAGCGTGAGCGGGATGGCCGTATAGTCGCCCTGCATGGCCGCCGCTGCGCTGTCGAAGGGCGGCAATTCGGTGCGCGGAGCCGTCTGGTCAGCGGCGATACTGGGCGTGTTCGTCTCGGGGCCGCCGCTGGTCAGGACCTGGAAGCCGGCAAGGCAAAGGGCCAATCCGCCGGCCACCGCGGCGGGCAGCGCCCATTTCGGATGCTGGGCCTGGGCGGGATCGATTTGCATAGCCTGGATTTCAGGTCTCGGTGCAACCGCGTCGAGATCGGGGCTTTCGGTCCGGTAGATCGCCAGGATATCATCGGCCGGCAGGTGAAGCGCCCGGGCGTAGGTCTTGATGCGGGGTCCGCGAAACCCCTTGGGCATGGCGCCCAGATCCATGGCTTCGATGCCCGTGATCACGGTGCGGTCGAACTTGAGTTGGGTGGCGACCTGGTCAACTGACAGCCCTTGGGCCTGTCGCACAGCTTGAATCAGCGCACCGACCGGTACGGCCGTTCCGCCATCGGCCCGTCGCTCGAACAGGCGCGCGGCGCGCTCAGCCGGTGAAAGTGTCGGCCAATCCTCGCCCAGGGCCCCGAAATCCGGTGAAGGTGTCCCCGGATCCGCGCAATTCGTCTCGGAACGGGTCGTGCCGTCTTCGTCGCTGGCCCCCGGAAAGGACACCACATTATCGGTTGGTTTCGCTTGCGCCATGGGTGATCGGGTCTCGCTCGAAGTCTACAGTCGGAACAAATGCGTCGCTACCACCGAGACCAACGCGCGTTCCTAGACGAGCTATGCCGACTTATCAATGGAACGCGTCACTGCCGTGAGTGTCGCGAAACATGGCTAACACTTCCTTACGGAGGTCACCCGTTCCTTGATCGAGTTGTTTGCAAAGGGTGTGCCGGATGTCGGCAATATTCGCCGAACGCAGGGCGAACTTCACAGGCCCAATGCTTGAGGCGGGCATCGAGAGCTGCCGGTATCCCAGCGCGATCAGGCACAAGGCATTGGCAGGATGTCCGGTGGCTTCCCCGCAAATCGACGCCGGTATACCAAGCGTATCGCAGGTTTCGGCGACGTGCTGGAGAAAGCGCAGCGCCGGCCGGGACAACAGGTCATACCGGTCGGCCACCTTCGGGGTCATCCGATCGGCAGCGAAGAAGAACTGCAACAGGTCATTCGTCCCGATGGAGATGAAGTCCACCTCGGCGCAGACCTCCTTCAGCGCAAAGCCGAAGGACGGGGTCTCCAGCATGGCGCCGATATGGAGCTCGCTGGGCCCATCATGGCCGCGCGCCTCGCTCCAGGCGAGCTCATCCAGCAGCAGGGCCTTGGCTTCGAAAAACTCTTCGGCCACCGTGATCATCGGAAACATGATCCACAGGGGCCGGCCCGTCGATGCTCGCAACAGGGCGCGCAATTGGCGGCGGAAAAAGCCCTTGGAGTCCAGCGCGAACCGGATCGACCGCCAACCCAGGGCGGGGTTTTCCTCCCGCTCCTGATTGAGGTTCGGCAGCATCTTGTCCCCGCCCAGATCTACGGTGCGGAAGATCACCGGCTTGCCCCGCGCCCGCTCATAGGCGTCGTGATAGAACTTTACCTGCTCACCCAGCAGCGGCATGCTTTCCGCCACCAGGAACTGGAATTCCGTCCGGAACAGGCCCACCCCATCGGCGCCGGTCGTCTGCAAATGGTCGAGATCGAGCTGCAGACCCGCATTCAGCATCAGGCGGACGTCGACCCCGTCCAGGCTTCGGGCCGGCTCGTCGCGCAGGGCGGCGTAGCGCTCTTCCCGCTCGCTCGAAAGCGCGACCTTGTTGCGATAGGCGTTGCTCACCGCTTCGTCCGGGCGAAGGTGCAGGGCGCCATCCTCCGCATCGACAATCACCTTGTCGCCACCCTCCAGCGCCGTGGTCAGCCCCGGCAGCCCGCCAAGCGTGGGAATGCCCATGGCCCGGGCAACGATGGCGGCGTGGGAGGAGACCGACGCATCCTCGATCAGGATGCCCTTCAATCCGCTCTCACGATACTCCAGCAAATCGGCCGGTCCCAGCCGCCGCGCCACGAGAACCACATCGCCATCGGCGATCTCTGCCTTCAGCGTTTCGTTCCCGCTCAGGATTCGCAACAGCCGGTTGTCCAAGTCTTCGAGATCATAAAGACGTTCGCGGATATACGGGTCCGTCGCCGTTTCCAGCCGCGCGCGGTGTTCGCGCCTGGCCCGGTCAATCGCCGCTTCCGCCGTCAGCCCGCCATCGACCGCATCCATCAAACGCTCGGTCCAGGCCGGGTCGTGGGCCAGGAGCCGGTAGGTCTCCAACACGTCGCGCGGCTCGCCCATCAGGGCGCCGCTATCGATCGTCACCATGCTGTCCACATTCAGCCGAAGGGTTCGGAGCGCCTTGCCCAGGCGAGAGATTTCCCGGGACTGGTCTTCGGCAAAGAATTTCGCGGCCGGCACTTCGGGATCATGGAACCGGATCTCGCCAAATCCGATCCCGCCACATAAGACCCGGCCGGACATGCGCGCCGCCCGCCGTCCCCGCAACGAGATCCGGTCGCCGACTTCATCGGTCACGGCCACCGCCAACTCCGCCAGCACCATGGCAATAGTCTGGAGGCTTTCAATCTCGTCCTCGCCATAGGCCCGTTCGGTCCGGTTCTGGACGGTGAGCACGCCGATAACCCGGCCGCCCCGCAGGATCGGGACGCCGAGAAAGGCGTGGTAGGGGTCCTCTCCCGTCTCGGGCCGGTAGGAGAAGGCGGGGTGGCGCGGGGCGTCCTGGATCGCTAGGGGCTGGGCGGTGAGGGCAATCTGGCCGACCAGGCCTTCATCCATAGCGAGCTTGGTGGAGAACACCGCCTCGCGCCGCAGGCCTTCGGTCGCCACCAGTTCCAATTCGTCGGTCTTGGTCCGCAGATAGATCGAGCAGACATCGGCCACCATGGTGCCGGCAATCAGCTGGACCGTCTTGTCCAACCGGTCGCGCGTCTCATGTCCGGCCGCCATCATCTGGCGCAGCCGGTTCATCAGCAATCGGGGGGCGGAAAAGGAATGGGGCATGTCAGGCAAGTTTCGGGGATCGCCTTACGCTGCGTCAAGAGCGAAGGCGGTGTGCAGCGCCCGAACGGCGAGTTCGGTATAGGCCGCCTCGATCAGGACAGAGATCTTGATCTCCGATGTGGCGATCACGTCGATATTGATCCCCCGCTCATAAAGCGCCCGGAACATGGTTTCGGCGACCCCGGTATGGCTCTTCATGCCGACGCCGATGATCGACACCTTGGCCACATCCTTCACCCGGAGCAGGAATTAAAGAGCCTCGGCTTTTCTGTTTCAGAATTGGACCTAAGGACATACTTCAATCGTTCTGATGATCTAGAAAATCAACTCGCAAAGAGCGACCTTATCTGGGTGTTGGGCGGCAACAGCTTCGTTCTTCGGAGAGCAATGGCTTTGTCCGGGTTCGATTCGTTGGCAACAAGGTTGCTTAGATCTGACACCATTGCCTATGGCGGGTTCAGTGCAGGTGCGGTTGTAGCGGCGCCCACGATGGATGGAATTCACCTGATGGATGATCCAAACGAGATACCCCAGAATTATCCGGCGAAGCCTCTCTGGGAGGGACTGGGCTGGACGGATTTTTCCATCATACCGCATTTTAAGTCAAATCACCCTGAAGCGGAAAATGCAGAAGCCACCAAAACATACTTTGCCAAAAGAGGCATGCCGTTTCGTACTTTGAAAGACGGGGAGGTGCTCTTGAACAAAGGAAACGGGTTCGAATTGCTTTCGAAAACTTGATGACGCGACTATCCTCGTTGAGGTAAATCGCTGTTCGATCTGGAAAGTGATTTCCAG
>JBCCBN010000117.1:0-10114 GCA_039034035.1 Pseudomonadota bacterium | reverse complement strand
CGATCCGGCAGCCAAGGTGACCCGCTGGGGGTGAGGAGCGCTGGCGGGGAGGGGGGAACCGCCCTAACCGCGTCCGCGGTAGGCGGGTACGCCGGTGTCGGGCACCCAGAGGCCATCTGGGGCCGGGCCGGTTTGCCAGAACACATCGATGGGGATGCCGCCACGGGGATACCAATAGCCGGCGATGCGCAGCCAGGTCGGCTCGATCAGGCCGGCGATCCGCATGGCCACGTCCAGCGTGCAATCCTCATGGAACGCGCCGTGATTGCGGTAGGCGGTGAGCAGGAGTTTGAGGCTCTTGCTTTCGACCAGCCAGTCCTTGGGCGCGTAATCGATCACGAGATGGGCAAAGTCAGGCTGGCCGGTGACCGGGCAGATCGATGTGAATTCGGGCGCGGTGAACCGGGTGAGATAGAGCGTGCCGGGATGAGGGTTGGGCACCCGTTCGAGGGTCGCGTCCTCGGGCGAGGAAGGTTGGGCGCTTTGCTGGCCGAGCTGTCCGAGGCCGGTGTAGATATCCTTGCCGGTCATGCCGCAGCGGCTCCGAACGGGGTGGGTACGGCGCCCGCCAGCATGCCGAGATAGAGGACATAGGCGCCGAGCAGGACCGCGCCTTCCCAGCGCGCGAGCTTCTTGCCGGTCAGCCCAAACAGGACCAGCAGGAAGACCGACAGGAACACCGCCCCGATGTCTTCCCAACTGAGGATCGGCAGGGCGACCGATCCCTGGGGATCGACATTGGTGCTGAGGATCGAGGTTGCCGCGGGCTGTTCCACCAGGACCGAGAAGGGTTTCACCAGCGCGGTGACCCCGAGAATGCCCAGCACGTTGAAGATGTTCGAGCCCAATATGTTGCCCAGCGCCACGTCGGACTTGCCGCGCATGGCCGAGATGGCGGACGTGGCCAGTTCTGGCAGGCTGGTGCCGATGGCGACGATGGTGAGCCCGATCACCGCTTCGGATATGCCCATGCGGGTTGCGAGGCCGGCCCCGCCATCGACCAGCAGCCGGGCGCCGAACACTACAGCGGCAACGCCCGCCAGCGCCATGCCGAGGCCGGTGAGCAGGCCCAGCTCACCACCCATGAGCTTGCCGCCATCGGCGTGCATTTCGCCAGCCGGGGTCTGCCCGCCCCGGTCGAGGAGCAGGGACAGGATGATGTAGAAGGCGAGCAGGGCCACCATGATGGTGCCGGTGACGCGGGTGAACTGGTCGGTGTAGACGAGGATGGCGAAGAGGATTGTGGCGCCAATCATGAACAGCGTGTCGCGCATCAGTGCGGCGGGCTGGGTGATGATCGGCCGGATCAGGGCCGCCACGCCGAGCACGAGCAGGATGTTGGCGATGTTGGAGCCGGCCACATTGCCAATGGCGATGCCGACCGCATCCTGCTGAACCGCGCGGAGGCTGGTGACAAGCTCCGGCATGGAGGTGCCGAACCCGACCAGGGTAAGCCCGATGACAAGCTCTGATACGCCCAGGCGCTTGGCGACGCTGACCGAGCCGCGCACCAGGGTTTCGCCTCCGATGAACAGCAGGATCAACCCGCCGGCGATCAGCAGAAAATCATTCATGTCCAACTCCCCGCATTGGTGGCCTTATGGCGCAGCCGGGGGGGAATACCAACCGAAGTTTACAGGCTTCGGCCATGGTCGACGCACGCGCGCCCGGTCGTACTGGCCTTGGCGCGGAAGCTGTGTTTTCTCCTCATTCGGAGACTGTGGGCCGCACCCGCAGCGAAAAGGAAACCAACCATGACGACGCTGCGACTGTTGTGCGCCGGGCCGGTGGCCCTCGTGCTTGCCATTCTGATCGCCCTGCCCGTCTGGGGCCAGGTGCAGGGACCGGTGCTGCCTGAAAGGGTGCTGCCGCGGATCGATGTGGTCCATCCCGCCTGGGCGACGTTTGAGCCGCGCTTTCAGGAAACTGTCTGCCCATTCACGGGGCGGGAGAGCTATGACCGGGCGGTGTTCCGCTGCGGTTATGTGCTGGTGCCGGAAGACCGGACGCGGCGGACCAGCCGGCTGATCAAGCTCTCGGTTGTGCAGGCCAAGGCGATGGGTGGCGGAGAGGATGGTGGCGAGACGGACGCGGGCGCCGAACCACCGGCGGGGATCGTGTTCCTCTCCGGCGGGCCGGGCGGGCCGAGCCTCGGCCGCTTTCGCCTCAGCCGGCACAAGGCCGGGTATTATGATCGGCTGCGGCGGCATGCGGATCTGATCTGGTTTGACCAGCGAGGGGTGGGCTATTCGGGCGGTGATTTCTGCCGTGCCCTGCCCCAGCCCTATCAGTTCGGGCTGCCCGCCGATGCGGCATCGGCGCGGTTTGCAGCGGAGTTGGAGCGGTGTTTCGAAGAAGCGCGCGCCCAAGGCATCGCGGTCGAGGGCTATAGCAACTGGCAGAATGCGCTGGATGTGCGCGATATTCGCAGGGCGCTCGGCTATGAGCAGTGGAATGTGTTCGGCATCTCCTATGGCACCGAACTCGCCCAGGGCGTGATGCAGGTTGACCCCGAGGGTACGCGGGCGGTGGTGCTCGATAGCGTTGTACCCGCCGGCTATGCGACCAATGACCTTGGCGGCATGTACGCGGCCGGGTTCCGCTCGGCGCTTACCGCCATTGACGCGATGTGCGCGGCCGATACCGCGTGCGAGGACGCCTTTCCGGAAGGGAGCCTTTCGACCCGGTTTGTGGCGGCTTTCGAGGCGTATGAGGCAGAGCCGCTGGAGATCGGTGGACTGCCGCCCCATGCCTCGGCGACCGGTAGCCTGGTGGTCGATGGGACGGTGGCGGCTGGCGCGGTATTCCAGGCGCTCTACAGCCGCGATGTGTATGGCAGCCTGCCGGCACTGCTGGAGGTGCTGGAGACGCGCAATTCAGGTGCGCTGAAGGCCTATGTGGAGACGCTGGGCTATCCGCTTGACCACCGGTACGGTATGGGCATGTCAGCGGCGATCAATTGCCGGGCGGGCTTTCGCAAGAGCCCGGAGGCGCCCCCACCCCATGGCGAGCCGGAACCGGTCTTGGCACCGCTGATGGGCACGCTGAGCCGCGACACGGTCTGCGAGGGGTTCTATTCGAGTGCGCCAGATCCAACGGTGACGCCCGCCATCTCGGACATTCCGACGCTGGTCGCCATGGGCCGCGTGGACCCGATCACCCCACCCTATTATGCCGATGTGGTGATGCCGCGCCTGACCGCGGGCCAGCGGGTGGATGTGGCATACACCGGCCATGGCGCGCTTCTATCTCACTGGCAAGGCTGCGGTGAAGCGGTGACCCGGGACTTCTTCCTCGCCCCGACAGAACGGGTGGATACCGGGTGCCTTGACGCGGTGACTGCGCCGGACATGCTGGTGGACTTGCGCCGGACTGATGCGCCCTACCAGTTCGGTCTCGGGCTGCAGGCGGGGCAGTATCCGTGGGCTGCGATCCTACCGGCCGGTTTCCTCGTCTTGCTCCTTGCCGCGTTTCCGCTTGGCGCCCTGGCACGCCGCTTTGATGGGACCCATTCGGGCGATTACGGCCGGGCCCGGCTACTGACGGTGCTGGGCGGCGCAGCCAGCCTGACGGGGCTTGCGCTTGCGGTGCGAACCATCTTGAACACCGCGACGAGCCATGCGGCGACGCTGCCGGTGGGCGTGCCAGCGTCTATCGCGACGGGGGGCTGGTTCGCGGCGGCTGGCGCCCTGCTTGGCGGGCTCGCTCTCGTCGCGCTGGCCCGGTCCAGCGGTACGCGGCACCGCACCGTTGGCACCGCGATCGCGATCACGCTGGGTGCGCTCGCGACCTTTGCGATCTTGTGGTTCCTGTTCTCGGTCGACGCGGGACCCTTCATGGTTTAGCCCGCGTCATTGTGGACAGCGGAGGAACGCACATGGATGACTTGGAGGGACGCAAGGCGCTGGTGACCGGTTCGGCAACCGGGCTGGGCCGGTCGATAGCGTTGAGACTGGCCGGGCGCGGGGCCGATGTGATCATCAATTATTCCCGGAGCGCCACCGAGGCGGAAGAGACCGCAGAGCTTTGCCGCAGCGCTGGCGCCGATGTGAAGCTGGTCCGGGCCGATGTGGGTACCGAAGAAGGCTGCCAGGCGCTGGCAGACGCAGCGGCCGGCTGGGGACAGCTCGATATCCTGATCAATAAAGCAGGCATCACCCGACGCGCCCCCCCGCCATGCCGGCCTTGGCGCGCTGTCGAAGGATGATTTTCTCGATATCTATGCGGTGAACGTCGCTGGCGCGTTCCTGATGATCCAGGCCTGTGAGACGCTGCTTCGGGCCGCCCATTCCAAGACCGGACGGGCCAGCGCCGTCCTGAATGTCTCGTCGACTGCAGGCACCCTCGGTATTGGCTCATCGGTGGCCTATGCCGCCTCGAAAGGGGCGTTGAACACCATGGCGCTGTCGCTCGCCCGCGCCCTGGCGCCGGCGATCCGGGTGAATGCGGTCTGCCCCGGTTACATCGATACGCGCTGGTTTTCCGATCATATGGACCAGGAAAAATACCTCGCCATGCGCGGCGCCGTGGAGAAGGCGACCCCGCTCCAGGCCGCCAGCACGCCCGATGATATCGCCGATGCCGCGTTGTTCTTCGTCACAGACGCTGCTCGTCATGTCTCGGGCGACACGATGCTGGCCGATGCTGGCACGCATCTGGGTTATGCACCCCTGGTTGCGCGATAGGGCTGCCGGTCAGGCGGCGCTGGCATCTTCCGCCCGTTGGCAGAGGGCGGCTTCGATCTCGGATTCGGTGGTGGCACCCCGCAGGCGCTCTCGAAGAGCCGGTTGCCGGAAGGCGCGGCTGACCTGGGCCAGCGCCCGCAAGTGATCGGCGCCGGCATCCATCGGCGCCAGCAGCATGAAGATCAGGTCGCACGGCCGCTCATCCACGGCATCGAAATCCACCGCCGTGCTGAGGCGCATGAACCCGCCGACCGGGACTGAAATCCCGTCTATCCGGGCATGGGGGATGGCAACGCCGTCACCAACGCCGGTGGAGCCGAGTTGCTCGCGTTCCATCACCGCATCGGTGATCATGCGCGCATCGACACCGAGTTTCAGCGCCAGCGCATCGGCCAGTGCGACGATCGCCTGTTTTCGGCTGGTCGCCTCGCCGATGGCAAGGATTGTCCCGTTTCCCAGGAGCGTTGAAAGATCTGTGGCCATATCTGTCCCTTGAGCGAACCACGCCCCACTCTACACAACTCATGCCAACACCGATGCCAGCCGCCCACCAGGCCGGCCTTCGGCGCGTTCGGAGGGGCTAGGCGGGTGCCGTTGCCCCGGTGGCTGGATCAACCCAACCAATGTGCCCATCCGGTCGGCGGTAGACCATATTCAGGCCATTATGCCTAGCGTTGCGGAACATGAGGGCAGGAGAATCCCCCAATTCCAGCTGCATGACCGCTTCCGACACCGTCATGGTCCGGATCTGGGCACTATCTTCCGCCACGGTAAGTGGGTGGTCAGCCCCATTCACCAATGCGCCCTCAGCCTCCTCATCAGATTCGCCGGAGGATTGAAGGACGAAAGCGGTGGCCGGTTCGCTGGGCATGGGCTGGCGGTCTTCGCGGTGGTGGTCCTTGAGGCGACGCTTGTAGCGCCGAACCCGCTTTTCGATCTTTGCCAGCGCGCCTTCGAGTGCGTCATAAGGGTCTGTGGCCTGGCCGACCGATTGGAGGATGATGCCGGAGGGGAGGTGGACGTTCACATCCACGGTGCTGAGATGGGCTTCCCGGGTGACGGTGACATGGGCGTCACCGGGCCGGTCAAAGTACTTTCGCACCGCGCCTTCGAGGCCATCTGCGATACGATGTTGAAGGGCTTCGCCCAGGGCCATGTTCTTACCGGCAATTTTTATTTCCAACACAGAACTCCGTCGGTTGGTATCCGCAGCATGCCGCCCCCGGCTACAAATACATGGGGGCCGTCGCCCTGGAGCAGAAGAGCTGCTCGGCAGGGCCGTGTCGGGCGCGAGGATTGTGCCTGGCGCCCTAGGCGCTTTCCTTCAGCACCCGGCGGCGTTGAACCGATGACGGGATACCGAGGCTTTCACGGTACTTCGCAACCGTGCGCCGCGCAATGTCGATCCCGAAACCGGTCAGGATCTCCACGATCTGGTCATCGGAGAGGACGTTGCCGGCCTGCTCTTCCGCGATCAGCCCCTTGATCCGGAACCGCACGGCTTCGGCGGAATGGGCTTCGCCGCCACCGGTGGAGGGGATCGCTGCGGAGAAGAAGTATTTCAGTTCGAAGAGGCCCCGGGGGGTGCCCATATACTTGTTGGAGGTCACCCGGCTGACGGTGCTCTCATGCATGCCGATGGCATCGGCGACCTGTTTCAGGTTCAGCGGGCGGAGATGGGCTACGCCATGGGCGAAGAAGGCGTCCTGCTGGCGCACGATTTCGCTGGCGACCTTGAGGATTGTCCGGGCCCGCTGGTCGAGGGACTTGATCAGCCAGGTGGCATTTGCGGCGCAATCGGAGATGAACTCCTTGTCCTTCTCGCCCATGGGAATGGCCGAGACCTCGGCGTAATAGGCCCGGTCCATCAACACGCGCGGGAGCGTGTCGGCGTTCAGCTCAACCGAGTACATGCCGTTGGGCAGTTCCTTGATAAACACGTCTGGCACGACGGCGACGGTGGTATCGGAAGCGAAGCCAGCGCCGGGGCGCGGGGTGAGGCTTTTCACTTCCTCGATCATGTCGGCGAGATCGGCCTTGTCGACACCGCAGAGGTTGAGGAGGGTCTTGAGGTCGCGTTTGGCGACCAGGTCGAGATTGTCGAGCAGGACCTGCATGGCGGGGTCCAGACGGTTCTGGTCAGCCAGTTGCAGGGCCAGGCATTCAGGAACCGAGCGAGCCATCACTCCAGTGGGATCGAAACCCTGGCAGGTCTTGAGCACGCGCTCGACGGTCGAGACTGTGGTGCCGAGTTGTTCGGCAGTGTCGGCGAGGTCTGCGCGGCAATAGCCGGCATCGTCGGTTTCATCGATCAGGCGCACTGCGATGAGGGCTTCAGCGGGGGCGAAGGCGGCCAGGCTCAATTGCTGGTGGAGGTGGTCTGACAGGGTTGACTCGCTGGAGAGGGCGGCTTCGAAATCGAAGTCCGAGCCCATCGCCTTGCCGTCGCGCGCGCCGGACCAGTCGGTCTCGGCGGAGGGTCCGCTGGCGGCTGGGGTCGGTGCGTCAGAGCCGGTGCCGGCCTCGAACACATCTTCCTTTGGCGCATCCAGCGCTTCGCGGGCTTCGTTCAGGCCGCTGGTATCGTCCAGCTTGAGGCTGTCGCGGGGGCCGGCGTCAGCGCTGTCGGCGGCGCCGGCATCCTCGCCACCCGTTTCGCCATCGGCGGCCTTGAGCAATGGGTTCCGCTCGATCTCGGCTTCGACGAATTCGGCCAGTTCGATATTCGAGAGCTGCAGCAGCTTGATCGCCTGCTGGAGCTGGGGGGTCATCACCAGAGACTGGCTCTGGCGCATATCGAGGCGTTGGTGAATGGCCATGGTCCGGTCCCCTAGGCTGCGAACCGGTCGCCGAGATAGACCCGGCGCACGTCTTCATTGTCGAGCACCTCATCGGGCGCACCGTCGAACAGGACCGAGCCGTCATACATGACATAGGCCCGATCCACGATTTGTAGCGTCTCGCGCACCTGGTGGTCGGTGATCAGGACACCGAGCCCGCGCTGCTTGAGGTAGCCGACCAGGTCGGAGATATCGGAAATCGCCAGCGGATCGATGCCGGTGAAGGGCTCGTCGAGCAGCATGAAGCTGGGCCGGGACGCGAGGGCACGGGCGATCTCGACGCGGCGGCGTTCACCGCCGGACAGGGAGGTCGACGACTGGTGGGCGAGATGGTCGATATGCAATTCGCTAAGCAGGGCATGGACCTGGTCGCGGCGGGCGGCCCGGTCCTTCTCGAAGAGTTCGACCACCGCCATCACATTGTCGAACACGCTCATGCCGCGGAAGATGGACGCTTCCTGGGGTAGGTAGCCCATGCCGAGCCGGGCGCGCTGGTACATGGGCAGCGCGGTGACATCCTCGCCATCGATCGCGATGGTGCCGCTATCGGCGGCGATCAGGCCCATGATCATGTAAAAGCAGGTTGTCTTGCCGGCACCGTTGGGACCGAGCAGGCCGACCACCTCCCCGCGCTGCAGGGAGAGGGACACATTATGCACGACCTGGCGCTTGCCAAAGGTCTTGGCCAACGTCTCCACAACAAGCCCTTCAGCGGCTTCAGACATCCATCTACTCCCAACGCGGGGCCTTGGTTCGCCCTCACCGTTTGCTTAACCCAGCACCCTTAAAATGCCCTTATCGAACGGGGCAGGATTTCGCATTTGCGCCGCAATCAGCCATCGGCGGCATCGCGGCTGGTGGCCGGATCGCCGATTGGCGCACAGTCGGCGGGGGCCTCGTCGCTGCCAGGCACGATGACCATCTGAACGCGCCCCTGCTCGCCACCATCGAGGGTGGTCCGGCCGGCGGTCACTTCGATGGTCAGCCGCTCGCCGCGCGCGACATCCTCGCAGCGGATCAGCACCACATTGTCTTCCAGAGTGATTGTGTCGGTGGCCGCATCGTAATTGCCGCTATCGCCACGGGCCTTGAGATCTGGGGTGATGTAAAAGACTTCGCCATCGGCCACCATCCGGTCGATGGCGCCAAAGCCAGCGCCGGGCCCACCGGTGGCCCCATCAGTGCCGGAAGAATAGAACAACGTCACTTCATCGGCCCGCAGGCGCGCCTGACCCTGCACGATATCCACATTGCCAACCACATCGACCCGCCGCTCGCGCTCGAACACCGATGAGCGGTCGGCATTGACCCGGATCGGACCGCCTTGCGAAGAGATCTGTGCCAATCCGGGCGCGCTGAAGAGGGCCGCTGAAAGGGCCAGCCCGACGAGTGTGCGGACAGCCGGTTTAGGCGAGATATGATACGAATTAGCCATTCTGGTCTTCCTGCAAGCCTAGGGTTTCTTCCCCGCCGGGCAATGGGTCTGCCGCCGGGTCAGACACTGTTTCTGCCACTGGGTCTGCCGCGGGGTCTGCCAATGGCGGCGGCGGTGGATCGTCGGGATAGAACGTCATTTCGACATTTCCGAGAAAGGTCATCACCGATCCGTCCTCGGTTATTTGATAGGTGTCGGAACGAATATCGCCAAGGGGGCCAACACCGCGCAGCGGATCGACCCCTTCGACGCGGCCATCATTGACGTGAAACCGCGCGCTGGTGGAACTGAAGATATAGCCGGACGCTTCGGCCACTTGGACATCGCGATAGAGATCGAGGGTGACGGCATTGAGGTCATAGGTGCCTTCGGGTGCGGTCACGCGGGTGCCCGCCTCGTCGATCATACGCGGATTGGTCAGGTCGACGATCCCATCCTGGCCGCGGCGGCGCTGGGCGCTTTCAGCGGTGATGACATAGGCCTGGCCGGCTGAGTCCCGCCCGGTGAAGCGCGGATTGATCATGGTGACGATCTCATTCGACTGGAATGAGCGCCGGCCATCGCTGCCCTGGAACGCGCTCTGGATCAGGTAGCCTGCCAGCAGGCCGATGGAGGCGGCTGCGCCATAGGTGAAGACCATGCGCAGCACCCGGACGATGTCGGATCGTTTGCGGGCCTGGGCCAGGGTCACCTGCCGGCGCGGGGCCCAGATCAGGCTGTGGCCATGGCCGGCGGTGCCGGTCGGCTCGGTTCCATTTGGCGCACTGGCGCTGGTCTCTGGCGCGCCAGAGCCGGTCCTCTCGGTCGTCGCCGCCGGGCGGGCAGATGCAGTGGGCGCGGATTCCATGGGTCGGGGACAGCCAGTTCTCGTGAGTCCCGGTCTTACCCCGAGCCCGGCAGCCCACAAAGCGGCGATTTCGTGGATGCCGAGAATTCCGCAGCGCTGCTGGCCGTCCTCCCCACCCTATTCACAACTGACACCGCCGAGCCGGTACTCCCCGTAATGGAACCGTTCTAGCCGTATCGCTCCGGAAAAAGGGGACTCTTCGCCATGGCCTATCGGCCTGAAATCGATGGAATGCGTGCACTGGCCGTGATGCTGGTGATCGTTTTTCATGCCGGCTTTGGCTGGTTCGAAGGCGGCTTTGTCGGGG
>JBCCBN010000116.1:0-10142 GCA_039034035.1 Pseudomonadota bacterium | reverse complement strand
TGAGGATGAATTGGGGCTCGCCAGCGAGGGCGCGGGCGAGGCCGACCCGCTGGGCCTGGCCACCGGACAGGGCATCTGGCTTGCGGGCGGCGAACTCGCCAGGAGCAAGGCCGACCATGTCGAGCAGGCGGTGGGTCCGGGTTTCGATCCGGGGGGTGTCCCATCCCAGCAGCTTCGGGGTGACGGCGATGTTGTCGAACACGGTGAGGTGGGGGAACAGGCCGCCAGACTGGATGACATAGCCGATGCGACGGCGCCATTCATGGGCGGGCACGTCATGGGCTTCGAGCCCGTCGAGGCGGACCTCGCCGGCGTCGGGCTCGATCAAGCGGTTGAGGAGCTTGAGCGTGGTGGTCTTGCCGCATCCCGAGGCGCCGATCAGCGCGAGGGTTTCGCAGGCGCCGATGTCGAGGCTGACGCCGCGCACGGCCTGGGTGTCGCCGAAGGCTTTTTCGAGATGGACTGCCGAGAGGGGCATGGCATCCTTTTCCAGCGGTCGCCGGACCGCCAGCCGGGGCGAGCTAGCCGGTCAGGTCTTCGGACAGGATCGACATCTGGAACTGGTAGGCGGTCTCGCCCTCATCGACATCCTTGTAGATCACGGCGAGGAATTCGGCGCCGAGATAGACCTCGACGCTGTCATCGGTCTTGTCGCGCGCGACCAGGCGGAGGCCAGGGTGCAGCTTTTCCTTCAGGTACGCTTCCAGGCGCAGGGTTTCTTCGCGTTCCATGGCGGGCTCCTTCCTCAGTGGCGGCAGGGTATAGGGTTCGCCCACTGGTGCAACTGGGCCAGGCCGGATGTGCGGCTTATTTGTCGGGAATGCCCTGGTCCATGGTGCGCGCCGGCTCGGCGCAGGCGCCGCCGACGATGCGGGCGGGCACACCGGCGACCGTGCAGCGGGCGGGGACGTCCTTGAGCACGACTGAGCCGGCGGCAACCTTGGCCTCATTGCCGATATGGATGTTGCCGAGCACCTTGGCGCCGACAGACAGGAGCACGCCATCGCCGATCTTGGGGTGCCGGTCGCCGACCGCCTTGCCGGTTCCGCCTAGGGTGACCCCATGCAGCATCGAGCAATTGTCGCCGACGACCGCCGTTTCACCGATGGTGATACCGGCGGCATGGTCGAGCATCAGGCCGGTGCCGAGGCGGGCGGCGGGGTGGATGTCGATGCCGAGGAGTTCCGATACCCGGGACTGGAAGTGGAAGGCGAGGGTTTCGCGGCCCTGCTGCCAGAGGCTGTGGGCGACGCGGTGGGTCTGGATGGCGAGGAAGCCCTTGAAGAACAGGAAGGGCTGCAGGAGGCTGCGGCAGGCGGGGTCGCGGTCAAGGACGGCCCACATGTCGGCTTCGGCGGCATCGACCAGGGCGGGGTCGCTATCATAGGCTTTCTCGAACAGGCGCCGGATTTGGAGCGCGCCCATTTCCGGACCGGTCAGCTTTTCGGCCAAATGGTAGGAGAGCGCCTGGCAGAAGCTGTCATGGCTGAGGATCGCGGCATTGATGTAGCTCGCCAGGGTGGGCTCATCGGCGGCAGCAGCGGAGGCTTCGAAGGAGAGCCGGGTCCAGGCGGGAGGGCGGGCGCCGGTATCGGGATTGGCTTGCATTTGGGGGCCTCTTCGCCGTCGTCTGTTGAAGGTGGTGCGTCAATCTGTCGATGACAAGTCGGGCCGGCCCTGTCCAGCCCTGGCAAGCCTTGGCCAGCCCAAAAGCCTGCGGGCCGCCCTGCCCTGAATTTGTCACAATTCGATTATTGACCACATCTGTAGTCGATCGTATGACTACGAGCGTAGTCGATCGTCAGGCTGCGGCCTTGGGAAAGGGTTTGTCATGCAGATATCCGATGCCGAACTTGAGGTGATGAAAGTGCTTTGGGCCCGGCCCGGCATCAGCGCCACCGATGTTCACGATCATCTCGGCAAGCACATGAACGGCCACAAGGACTGGAGCGTGCGGACGGTGAAGACGCTGCTGTCGCGCCTGGTCGAGAAGGGCGCGCTGTCCACCGAGGAAGATGGCCGCCGCTATCTCTACACGCCGACGATCGAGCAGGAGGACTACAAGTCTGGCGCGGTCCGGCAGTTTGTGGACCGGGTATTTTCCGGCCGGGCAGCGCCATTGATCGCCCATCTGGCCGACGCCAAGGACCTGACCGAGGCCGATATCGAAGAACTTGAAAAGCTTTTGGGGGAGTTGAAGAAATGAGCATCGCCTATATCGCCACCACCACGCTGGCCGTTTCGCTTCTCATCCTGTTTGTCCTGGCCGTGCGCGGGAGCGTTGCCCGCCGGTTCGGCGCGAACATGGCCTATGCGCTGTGGCTGTTGCCGGCATTGCGGCTGGTGATGCCGCCCCTCCCTGCCTCGATCTCTCCGCTCGGCTGGCTGTCCGCCGGCCAGGGCGGCCCTGTACCCGCAGCCCTCGCGGCTGCTCCCGAACGGACGCCTGCGCTCACAACGCCCCCTTCCTCACCCACCCTGGAGCTTGGCGCGTGGGCGTCCAATCCACCTCCGCCCGAAGCCGGTGTGGCCATGACAGCGATGTCGCCGGCGCCGGACTTCATGGCGGCTGAAGCGCCGAGCCTGTGGGCCACCCTGCCCTGGCCGTTGATCGCGCTTGCGGGCGTTGTTGCGACGGCCGTGCTTTATTATGGCGTCGTGCTGTACCGGCAGGCGCGGTTTGCCTGGCTGGTCCGCATGGAAGCGGAGGCTGCGCCCGAAGGTCTGGCCCGCATGGCGGAGACGATCCGGGCTGATCTCGGGATCCGGCGGCCAGTTGCGGTGAAGGTGAGCTTCCTGCCATCGAGCCCGATGGTGATGGGGGCGCTGCGGCCGACCATTGTGGTGCCGGCCTGGTTTGAGCTGGACTATACGCCGACCGAACAGCGGCTCGCGGTGGTGCATGAAATGGCGCATGTGAAGCGCGGTGACCTGTGGGCGCTGCACGTCGCCCATGCCCTACTTGCGCTGCAATGGTTCAATCCGTTGGCGCACCTGGCGCTGCGGACGTTCCGGGCGGACCAGGAAGCGGCCTGCGATGCGATGGTGCTGCGCCGGGGCGGCGCGAGCGCCCACGCCTATGGCGCAACGCTGCTGAAGGCGGTGAAGCTGATGCGCCCTGCCCCGCAATTGCAGATGGCGGGCCTGACGCTCGACCACGGCCTGAAGGAACGGTTCCAGCGCATGGGTTGGGAGGGACGTCCGGTGAGCTGGATCGGCAAGAGCCTCGCGCTGGCGAGCGGTAGCCTGTTGATCCTGGCGAGCGCCAGCACGGTCTCGGCCCATGACGAGGAATTGATGGGCGGGCATCGCCAGATCGAGGTCATCGAGCATGATGGCGAGGGCACGCGTGTAGTCCGCATTGACGGGCATGACCGGCTGGTCCTCGCCGACGACCCGTTCGCAGACATGCACCGGGAACTCGCCAAGCTGCAGGACCTGCATGCGGACATGCCGCCGCCGGGCGTTGCCGACATGCCGGCGCCACCCGTACCGCCTGTGCCGCCGGTTCCACCGATGGTTCATGACCATGCCCTGCGCCTCGACCTCGATCTGGGCGACCTGGAAGGCAAGTTCGCGTTCGATAGCCTCTCGGAGCTGGGGGAGTTGGCCGCACTGGGCGCGCTGGCGTCACTCGCCGAGGGTGACTTCGAGATCACCACCAGCCCGGACGGCCAGTCGGTCACCATCACCGGCGCTGGCCTGCATATGGACCTTAGCGGGTTTGACGAGGTCGCGTTCGAAGCCGGCATGGAGGCGTTCGAACAGAGCATGGAAGCGTTCGAGGCAGAGATGGACGGCTATGCTGCGAGGATTGAAGCCGAGGCCGAGCGCTATGCTGCCAAGGTGGAAGCGCGTGTGGAGGCGATTGTCGACGGACCGGCGTTCAACCGGGCGACCGAAGATGGCGAGGCCGTGATTGAGGCGCTGTCGGAAGCCTGCGAGGAGCAGCTTGCCGAAAGCGACCGGGCCACGGTGGTAGAAGCGGTGGCGCCCCATTCGGGCAAGACGTTCCGAGCGATCTGCCAGGATGAGCGCGCGGGCCTGGATGATGCCGATCTGGAAGCGCTGCTCGATGCGCATCCGGAATTGTCTGACGCAGAACGGGAAGCGTTCCGGTCCCGGCGGTAAAGGACGCGGCTCCACCAAAGGGCGGAACTACTTTGGTTTTTGGTTGTCGCCCACGGCAGGTTGGCTGCGCCAGCCACTGCCGTGGCCTTCTTCGATTTTATCTGATCCGCAGAATCAAATAACCGCTGCGCGACCGTCTGCGAAGCCTCCGCATTATCCTTGTAGATATGGGGCGGCCTGACCGGCCGGCGGGCCTTACCCGCTGCACGGCACCGCCACAGAGGCGGTGCCCGTGTTTTACTCTGCGGGTTGGGAGGCTGGTTCTGGGGGGCGCCGTCCCAACAGGTATCGGCTGATTGGGCGCATCGTCATGATCCGGAAGAAAGCCGGCGTGAAGTAAAGCGCCAGGAGTGCTGAGCCCGCCACGCCGCCGAAAATACCAGCGGCCAGGGGCATCCAGAACAGGTCGCCGGTCAGCAGCAGGGGGATGAAGCCGCCCATGGTCGTCAGCGTCGTGGCCACGATGTGCCGGGTGGCGTCGACCACCGTTTCGCGTTGGGCGATGATATCGTCGGCCATACAGTCGGGGTTTGATCGCAACATGGAGAGGACCACGATGGAGCCATTGATCGCGATGCCCAGTAGGCCCAAGGCGCCGAGAATGGCGTTGAAGCCGAGCGGCAGGTTGAACAGCCACACTCCGAAGAAGGCGAGCCCCATGCAGAGCCCTCCCACTGACAGGATCAGGATCGCCATGCGAAACGAATTGAACACCAGTGCCACCGCGCCCATCATCATCAGGAGCAGCGGCACGGCGACGGCGATGAGGTTGGATTCGGCGTCACCGCTGGCCTCGGCATCGCCCCCCAGCCGGAGGGTGAAGCCCGGCGGCAATTCGAAGCCCGACGCATCGAGCCGTTCCTGGAACGCCAGCAACGCCGGCTCGGGCAGCGTGTAGGGTTCGACATAGCCGCGAATGTCATTGATGCGCCGGCCATCCGTGCGGGAAATGGTGAAGACATCGGGCTTCAGGGTGAGGTCACCAAGCGCGGCCATGGGCGTGCCGATGCCCTCGCCCTCGAGCCCGCCAAATGTCATGCCGCGCACGTCTTCGAGGCTGTCGCGGGTGGCCCGGGGGGCGATGACGCGGACGGGGATGTTTTCGGTGCCTTCGAGAATGCTGCCGGCCTCAACGCCATTGAGGTCTGCCGACAGGTCGCGGGCCAGTTCGGTGAGCCGCTCGCCAGCAATGGCCGAGGCGGCTTCATCGGCCTCCAGGGTGAGCCGGGGAGCGCCCAGTTGCAGGCTGGCACTGGTGTAGGTGACGCTGGGGGTTTGCGCCATCACCGCACGGACTTCATTGCCGAGCCGGTTCAGTGTTTCCAGATCGCCGCCCTCGATGAATATCTGCAGCGGCGCATCGGTGGGTGGGCCCTGGACGTAGGGCACGGCCAGGAACTGGACGCCGGGAAAGGCATCGCGCATCTCGGCCTGGACGTCGGAGACCATGGCCCGGGTGGCCTTGGCGCTGGAGGTCTGGACCCAACCGGCGGCGAAGCCTTCCACGCCCTGGGTGTTGGAGAAGGCGTTGTAATAGACCCTCGGAGCCGGCTCACCGATGGTGAAGTTCACGGTCTCGATGCCCTCTCGCGCCAGCAGGCGGTCGGTGGCTTCGCGGACGACCCGTTCGGTTTCGGCGATGGAGGCGTTGGTGGGCAGGACGATTTCGACCTGGAACATGTCCCGGTCGGTGGTAGGGAAGAATTGCGAGGGCAGGCTACCGGCGAGAATGAAGCCGATGGCGGCAGGAACAACCCCGATTGCGATGCCCAGGGGCGGGAAGCGTAGCACCGCTTCGACGGTGGCGCGGTAGCCGTCGCTGATCGTGTCGATGACGATGCCGTTGCGCCACCAGCGGCGCTTCATCTCGGTGCCGGCCTCGTCGCCGCGGGCCTGGTCGAGCCAGCCGGCAAGGGCGGGGATCACCGTCATGGCGATCAGGAAGGACGAGCACACCGCGAAGATCACGGAGAGGCCGATCATGCCGACAAACTCACCGGCCCCGCCGGGCAAGAGGGCGATGGGGGCGAAGGCGAGCGCGGTTGTCAGGGTGGAGGCGAAGAGCGGGCCGAACAGATGGCTGAGCGAGGCGTCGATGGCTTCGATCCGGCTGGCGCCCTTGCCGCGATACTGGTCGAACTCATCGACGACCACGATGGCATTATCGATGAGGAGGCCGAGGGCGATCACCAATCCGGTGACCGACATCTGGTGAAGCGGAATGCCAAAGAGGCTGAACAGGATCAGCACGAGCAGGATGGTCAGCGGCAGGGCTGTGCCGACGACGAGGGCGGCACGCCAACCCATGCAGAGGAACAGGACCGCAAACACGATGAAGGCGGAGAACATGAGGTTCCGCGCGAGGTCCCCGAGACGCTGGGCGGTGTAGGCGCTCTGGTCGAACACGACCTCGATGCTGAGCTCGCCGGGGGCGGTTTCGGTGAAGTCGCCGACGACCGCCTTGGCGGCAAGGGCCCAGTCGCCGACCTGCAACCCTTCCTGGATCACCGCGCCGACAAGGATGGCGCGTTGGTTGTTGACCAGTTGCATGACGTCGGTTGGGTCGGTGACGCCGATGGAGACATCGGCCACGTCGCCGACGCGCACGGCGGTGCCGTCGGTGCGCTGGGTGAGGGGGACTTCGCGGATGCGGGAGATCGATTCGAACTCGCCGGCGACATCCATACCGAGCGTGGTGGAGCCCTGGCGGAACTGTCCGGCGGGGGTCTTGGAGTCGGCAGCTGCGATGAGGCCGGCGGCCTGGCGGAGGCTGAGCCCGGCGGCGTCGAGCGCGTCGCCATCGACCAGCACCTGGATCTCTTCGGTGGGGAGGCCGAAGGTCAGGGCTTCGCGCGTGCCGGGTAGCGTTTTCAAGCGGTCCTGCAGGTCCTTCGCGATGCGGGTCATGACCGGGAGCGGAGCCTCGCGCTCGCCCTCCCAGACCAGCGCCACCAGCAGGGTCATGGCGGCGATGTATTGGCGGTCGACCTCTGGGGGGAAGGTGCCGGGCGGGAATTCGGACCGGGCGCCTTCAACCTGTGACCGGATCAGCGTCCAGGCGTCATCGACTTCGGCTTCGGTGAGGTCTTCGCGCATGGCGAGGCCGATCTGGGAGACGCCCTCGCGGGAGAAGGAGGTCACCTCGTCGATTTCTTCGAGCGCCAGCAGGGCAGTTTCGAGCGGATCGGAGATCAGGGCCTCGACCCGTTCGGCATCGGCGCCGGGCAGGACGGTGACCACGGTGCCGAAACGCTCGATCAGCGTGGGGTCTTCCTGCCGGCCGAGGGTGAGGATCGATCCGATGCCGCCGGCAATGGCGACCAGGAGGGCCAGGACGGTGAGGCGCGGCAGGCGATAGAAGAGCGTTCTCATTGCACCTACTCCGCCGAGGTGGACCGGCCGGCAAAAGCGCCATTGCGCGGCAGGACGGGCTGGCCGGGCGTGAGCCGTTGCAGGCCTTCAAGAATGATCAGGTCGCGATCGTCGAGCACGCCGCGGACGAAGGCGCGGCTACCATCGGTGTGGATCACCGTTACCGGACGGGCGCGGGCGATGCTGGTGTCGCCTTCAGGCTCAGCAACCAGGACTGACCACACGCCGCGCGACACTTCGGTCAGCGCGGTGACCGGGACCCACACCCCGTCCTCATCGATGGTTTCTTCCACGGCGAGGCGGACAACCGAGCCGGAGGGCACCTTGGCCTCGGCGCTGATCTCGAAGACGGCGGTCACCGTGCGCGAGCGCGCGTCGATCACGCCGGTCTCGGAGCGGAGCTGGGCGGGCACCGAGCGGTCGCCCACCAGGAGGGAATAGTCCGCGCCGGGTTCGAGGCGCTCGGCGACGTCGGCCGGCACGCCGATGCGGGCCTCCATGGGGCCGGTCTCGACCAGGCGGAGGATCGGCTGGGACGGGCCGGCGATGACGCCCTCATCGGCAAAGCGGTCCACGATCACGCCATCGAAGGGGGCGGTGACGGTGGAGAGGTCGATCTGCACCCGCAGCGTGTCAGCCTGGGCGGCGGCCGATTGGACCCGGGCCTTGGCCGTCTGGCTCTGGGCCATGGCTTCCTCAACCCGTTGCGGAGAAACATGACCCTGTTCGAGCAGCGTCGATTGGCGGCGCAGGGTGGCATCGGCGATATCAGCGGAGGCGCGGGCTTCCTCGACCAGGGCTTCGGACGCGCGCAATTGTGCGCGCAGGCTGCGTGTGTCGAGCGATGCCAGCGTTTCGCCCTTCTTCACACGGTCGCCAATGTCGGCGGCGAACCGGTCGATGCGGCCGCCCGCGATAAAGCCCAGATCGCTTTCGCGGCTGGCCGAGGCAATTCCGGAGAACCGTTCGCGTAGTTCAAAGCTGGGCTGGAGTTGGGCGGGCGCCACCGAGACAGCCAGCGGTTGGGGCGCAGTTGTGGGCAGTTTCGGCCCTTCCTCAGACCGGAGCGACAGAGCGAACGCAGCCAGGACCGCAGCGATCACCGCCAGGACAATGAGGAAGAGGAAGCCCTTTTTCGCGGTGGGCCGCTTTTCTCGCGAAAGGGATTGATCGGTCATGGCGTGCGGTGTCCTGTGGTCAGTCCTGGCTGGATGGGCCAGGGGGAGGAAAGGCCGGGGTGGCGTTTGCGGGGTGCGGTGCGGGGGCGCCGGGAACTTCGAGGCCGCGGACGAAGATGTCCGCATGGCCGGCAATGGTGGCGTCGAGGGCTTCCTGCGACGCGCCGTCATCGAAGACCGGCAAGGCCTGGGTATGGATCATGATCATCGCCATACCGTGGCAGGCTGACCAGGTGCAGAAGGCGGCGTGTTCGGGGTCCAGATCGGCGCGCAAATGGCCACCGCGTTGGCCGGTGGCGATCATCTCCACGAGGAAGGCGAAGGCGCGTGCCTTGTTGGAACCGGCGTACGGCTCTGTGTCGGATGGAGGGTCGCAATGGCTACCAAGCCCGGTATCGGCGTTGTGTTGGGTCTGACCGATCGAAATTGACCCGCCATCCCGGACAAAGCCGGAGAAGGCGGCGGCGTAATGATAGGGCTTGGCGATTGCGGTCCGGATGTAAGAGGTGACGCATTGGCGCGCCCGCACGCCGAACGGTTCGGTGGAGCGCTGGTTTTCCTCGATCAGGACGAGGATCCGCTCGAAGAACGCTTCCTTCAGCTCTTCGACCAGGGCGTCCTTGGAGTCGAAGTACCGGTATATCGCCGCTGGGGAATAATCGATCTCGTCGGCCAGGCGCCGAATTGAGAGGCCCGCTTCACCCTCCTCCGCAAACACCTTCTCGGCCGCGTCCAGGATGATCGCCCGCACCTTGAGGTGGCGGCGTTCGGCGGGAGAGATGTCCAGTTCGGTATCGATCGACATGGCCGTGTTCACTTTCCTGAGCCGCAGATATGGCGCCCGTTCCGGAGAAAGCAACCGCCGTTCAGTTTGTGAACAATGTTTATTTTAGCTGTCATACGCCCCAGGGACTGCAGAGCGGGCGGAAATGGTCCATATGGCGGGCATGGATACGAGCTTTCCCACACCACACGCGCCTGGCACTGCCATGGCGCCTATTCATGCCAGCGCCGAAGCCCGCGATCTGCTGGCGCTGCGCCGGTCTGCCGGCAAGCAGATGCTGGCCGCACCGGGGCCGTCGCCTGACGCTGTTGATGCCTTGCTTACGGTTGCCATGCGGGTTCCGGATCATCGTCGGCTGGAACCATGGCGGTTCCTGGTGTTTGAGGGCGAGGCGCGGCACAGGCTGGGTGACGGCTTGGCGGAGATCTATGCACGGCAGAACCCTGACGCGCCGGCGGGCGATGTGGACAAGATGGCGCGTACCTTACCGACCCGCGCGCCGGTAGTGGTGGCGGTGATTGCGTCTCCCGATACCGGGCACAAGACCCCGGTCTGGGAGCAAACGCTGAGCGCAGGGGCGGTCTGTTTCAATCTGTTGCTGGCGGCGAATGCGGCGGGATGGGCTGGTGTGTGGCTGACCGAATGGATCGCCTTTGACCCGGAGGTTGCAACTCTAC
>JBCCBN010000115.1:0-10154 GCA_039034035.1 Pseudomonadota bacterium | reverse complement strand
GTGTCGGCGGCGCGCATGGCGGTGAAAATCGGCCGGACGCTGCCTTGTATCATCGATGGCTGGGACGCCGAGGAAAGTGTCCATATCGGCCGCAGCCAAGCCGATGCGCCGGATGTGGATGGGATCGTTCGCATTACGGGTGAGGCAGAGCTGGCGCCGGGAGACATCGTGCCGGTGACGATTACTGGCGCGGACGCTTACGATCTGGAGGGACGGGTCAACGCTCCGCCGCCCGGCGCAGGCGGTCGTTGATCGCTTCGCCGAGGCCGGTATCGGGGATGGGAGCGACGGCGATGCGGTCGAACTGGCTGTCCAGGGCACGGAGCATGGCGAAGAGATTGGCGGCCGCTTCGGCGAGGTCGCCCTTTGGTGAGAGCGAGAGGGCGCCCGCTGGCGGCCCGAAGCCGAGATAGGCCTCGCCCGGATCGCGCGGCGCTTCGGCGGGAACGTTGAGGCGCAGCGCGGCTCGGGGGGCGTAATGGCGCAGGAGTTGGCCCGGAGCGGTCGGCGCGTCAGGATCGCCGGTCGATCGGGGGATTGGCAAGCCAAGGGCCGCTTCCAGAACCGCATGGGGGATGCCGCCGGGACGGAGCACGACCGGGCTGGCACCGGTGCAATCGACAATGGTGGATTCGACACCGACCATGGCGGGCCCGCCATCGAGAACGAGCTCTATCTGGTCGCCCAGACCCTCCGCGACGGCGTCGGCGGTGATGGGGCTGAGGCGGCCCGACGGGTTGGCCGAGGGTGCCACCAGAGGTTCGCCGATGCGGGTAATGAGGGCCGCAGCGACCGGGTGGGACGGCTGGCGGAGGGCGATCGTATCGAGGCCGGCGCGGGCGAGCAGGCAGACCGTTGCGCCCGGCGCGGCGGGGACGACCACAGTTAGGGGTCCGGGCCAGAAGGCGGCGGCGAGCCCTTCGGCGTCGGCGGAGAACACCCCCTGCCCGCGCGCCATGGAGAGGCCGCTGACATGGGCGATGAGGGGGTTGAAACGGGGCCGGCCCTTGGCCTCATAAATCCGGGCGACGGCGGCCGGATCGGTGCCCCTGGCGGCAAGCCCGTACACCGTTTCCGTAGGCAGGCCGACCAGTCCGCCGGTGGACAGGATGGCCACGGCACGGTCCATGGCGGCATCGGTGGGGAGAAGACTGTCGGCGGGCATGGTCGCCGATAGACCGGCCAACCGGCCCGCCGTCAATTTCCGCTTCGGGTGGCGGTGAACGCGAAACTCACCGTGACGGCATCATCGACCCAATCGGCGCCGGGATCGCTGGCCAGGCCGAGATCGAGCGCAATCCGGGAGAACTCGGCTTCGCCGCTGACGCTGGCAGTGTCGCCCTCGATCGCGATGTCGGCGGTAAGGGGGACGGTCTGCCCGCCTTCCTTGAGCGTAAGGGCAGTGTCTGCGGTGTAGCGATTGGGCTCGCCGGTCGCCTGGAAGTTAGAGATGGCGACATCCGCGCTGGGAAATGCGCCGACATTGAACCATTCGGCGGCCTTGAGACTGTCGGTGTAGAGCTTCTTGCTGGCGGTTGCAGCGGTCAGGTCTACGGATACGGTGACGGCGCTGGTTTCCAGGGCATCTGGGTCGAAGGCAATCGATGCGGTCCAATCGGGGAATTCGCCGGTATAGGGGCTGCCATCATGGACGCCAGCAAAGCCGATGGGAGCGGCGCCCTCATCGACCGTCCAGTTCTCGGCCGCAACGCGTTCGGCGGCCACGGGCGCAGCGCCGGCGCCTTGGGCGATTACCGGAACGGCGGCGATGCCGAGAAATACGGCAGCCGCGCTGCCAAAGGCTACCAATCCCCCGCGCGATGGGGTGGGCGGACGTTTGGTGGGGCCAAGCCAGCCGGGGAGAATTCGATTGAGCACGCCCTCATCATCCATGAAATCATGCTTCAGTGCACCCCCCACATGCAGCACGACCAAACCAATGGCGAGCCAGGCCAGCTTGCTGTGAGCGAACTCCACCGCGCCGTGGCCCTGCTCATTGGCGAGGAAACTGACGCCGGGAATGTCGGGCCACGACACCACGCCGAAGAGCACGGTCGGCACGTCGAAATTATAGGCGGTGGACACATAGAGCCAACCCGTGAGCGGCATAGCCAGCATCAGGCCATAAAGCGCGATGTGGACGCTGTGGGATGCGGTCCGTTCGAGCCGGGTCATGCCGTCGGGCAGCGGCGGCGGGGGGTTCATGAGGCGCCAGCCAATGCGGGCGATGGTGAGGATGAGGACGGTGATCCCGAAGGATTTGTGAAGCTGGTAGAGCTGTTCCTGGCCCGGCGCGCCGGGCTCCATATCGGTCATCTGCCAGCCGACGAGGATGAGGCCGGTGATCGACAGGGCGATGATCCAGTGCAGGATCACGGCGACGAAAGTGTAGCGGTAGGTCTCGGTCATGGCGCAATCTGGCTCCGGAGGTGTTGGCCCCGGGGGCCGAGAGACATGGGGTATGGTGTGGGCCCCGGTAAAGAAGGGGGAGCGTCACCCCCCAGCCGGCACAAGGCCGTGAGCATGGGGGGTGACCGCTGTGACGCCTATTCGGCGGCGTCCTCATCCTGCAGGAACTCGCCGGAGAAGGAGACCGTCACCGCGTCGGTGATGTTCGGGATCGCGGCATCCATGCCGAAGTCTGACCGGTTGATCGTGGTCTCTGCATTGAAGCCGATCAGGTCCCGCTCGCCGAACCATGGCGTGTTGGCGTTACCATTATAGGTGACATCGAGTGTGACGGGCTGGGTGACGCCCAGGAAGGACAGGTCGCCGGTGACCGTGCCGGTGCCTTCGCCGGTGATCGTAACCTCGGTGGAGGTGAAGGTGATTTCCGGGAACTCGTCCGCATTCAGCCAGCGGGGATTGCGGGCCATATCCTCGGCCCAGGTCTCATAGCCGCTATCGGCGTGGCCGGCCTTGTAGTCGCCGGGATAGTTCACGATGAGGTCCAGCGGATTGATCGTGGCCGACAGGGTCGAAGCGGTGGGGTCTTCAGGGTTGAAGTCGAGGTCAGCGTCGAAGTCGCCGAAGTGGACGATATAGTCGGAGATGCCGCCGGAATGGCCGACGGAGAACTCGAGGAATGCATGGGTCCGCTCGAGCGAGTAATTGGCCGCGGAAACGTCGGCGAGGCCTTCGGGTAGCGCGGGTGCGGCGGCTTCTGCGGGCGCTTCTGCCTCAGCGGGCGCGGCTGCTGTTTCGGCGGCCGGTTCCTGGGGTGCGGGAGTTGCGTCTGCGGTGGTTTCGCCGCCGCCGCAGGCCGCCAGCACGAGGAAAGCGGCCGTGGAGGCCATCAGCAGGGTACGGGTCATGGATTTGATCCTTGGTTTGTTGGGAGGTTGAACGCTTGGGACTATTCTGCCGGCTCGATGAACTCGCCGGAGAATTCGATGGTGACTTCATCGGAGACG
The DNA here is from genome assembly GCA_039034035.1 of Pseudomonadota bacterium. GTDB lineage: Bacteria > Pseudomonadota > Alphaproteobacteria > Caulobacterales > Hyphomonadaceae > UBA5336. Next base: position 6,741 of record JBCCBN010000115.1, on the reverse strand, counting down.
AACCGCGTGAGCGCCCCCATGCCGAAGTCGGAGCGGTTGAACTGGCCTTCCGCGTTGAAGCCAACCCGGCGCCGTCCGCCATCCAGCGGGCTTGTGGCCGTGCCGTTATAGGTGACGTCGAGGGTGACCGGCGCGGTGACGCCGCGCAGGTTGAGGTCGCCTGTGACTTCGCCGGTGAACTCGCCGGTCTGGGTGATTGATGTCGACACGAAAGTGACGGTCGGGAACTCGTCGGCTTTCAGGAAGCGGCCATCATTGGCCAGTTCGTCTTCCCATTCGGCTTTCTTTTCGGGATCGGGATAGTTGGTCTCAAGGGCGGCCGCGTCGATCTGCAGGGAAATCCTCGACTGGGTGGGCGCGTCGGCATTGAAATCGAGCTGGCCTTCCAGGCCGTTGAAATCAATGGCGTAATCGGAAAGACCGAAATGCTTCACCTTCGCCGTGAGGAAAGCATGGGTGGGTTCGAGTTCGAAATTCGAGCTGTCGATGGGGTCGAGGCTTTGCTCGACGGTGACGCACGCTGAAAGGGCTGAAAGGCCGGCAGCAAAGAGGGTGACTTTCCAGAACGGCACTCGCATAGGTAGCTCCTGCAGCGTTAACCTGTGCTGGTTAAGTAGCACACGCGTGCGCGTTCGCCAGTGCGAGGCTAGGCACGGGGCGGAAAAACAGAGTTTCGTGAAGAGGAAACCGGCGCCATGAGCTATGCAGCCCCCGTCGAAGATATCGCCTTCATTCTGCGCGCCGTGACCGGCATCGACCGGCTGGAGGGCTCGGCGCAGTTCCCGAACCATGACGCTGAACTGGTGATACCGATCCTTGAGGAGGCGGCAAAGCTCGCGCGCGATGTATTGGCGCCGCTGAACAGCGTCGGCGACAAGACCGGCGCCACGCTGACCGATGATGGCGTCAGGGCCGCCCCCGGCTTTGCGGACGCCTATGCCGCCTATCGCGATGGCGGCTGGATGGGGCTGGCGTTTCCCGAGACCCATGGTGGGCAGGGCCTGCCCAAGGCGCTGGCGCTTGCGGTGATGGAGATGTTCCACGGGGCGAACATGGCTTTCACCTTGTGCCCGATGCTGACTTTCGGCGCCATTGAGGCGCTGGCAGCCCATGGCACGGAGGACCAGAAGGCGCGCTACCTGCCGAATCTGGTGTCCGGGAACTGGACGGGTACGATGAATCTGACCGAGCCGCAGGCCGGTTCGGATGTAGGGGCGCTGAAGACGCGGGCGGTGCCAAACGGCGATGGCAGCTATGCGATCAGCGGGCAGAAGATCTACATCACCTGGGGCGACCATGACATTGCCGAGAATATCATCCATCTGGTGTTGGCGCGCCTGCCCGATGCGCCGCCGGGCTCGCGGGGCGTGTCGCTGTTTGTGGTTCCCAAGCGGTTTGTCGGCGATGACGGGGCGCTGGGCGACGCCAATCGGCTGAAATGTATCGGGCTGGAGCGGAAGCTGGGCATCCATGGCTCGCCGACCTGCGTGATGGAATATGATGGCGCAACGGGGTGGCTGGTCGGTGACGCCAATAAGGGCCTGGCCTGCATGTTCACGATGATGAATTCGGCCCGGTTGAATGTGGGGCTGGAAGGGGTCGGGGTTGGCGAGGCGGCATACCAGACCGCCTATGCCTATGCCCAGGAACGCAAGCAGGGCAAGGCGGATGGGGTCGAGGGCGCTGCGCCGATCGTGCACCATTCCGATGTGCGGCGAACGCTGGTGACGATGCGGGCGAAGGTGATGGCGGCCCGGGCGATCTGCTTTGCGTGCGGGATGGCGTCCGACCTGGCCGAAGCGGCCGACACTGCGGAGACGCGCGAGGCGGCGAAACTGCGCGAGGATTTGCTGACACCGATTGCGAAGGCCTGGTCGACAGACATGGGTGTGGATGTGGCGAGCCTGGGCGTTCAGGTGCATGGCGGGATGGGCTTCATGGATGAGACGCTGGCCGCGCAACTCTATCGCGACGCCCGAATTGCGCCGATCTATGAGGGGACCAACGGTATCCAGGCGATCGACCTGGTGGGCCGCAAGCTGGGCCGGGACAAGGGCGCAGCCATGGCAGCGATGATCGCCGATGTGCGTGCGAGTGCGCGGGAGGCTCGGGCGACTAATGAACCGCAATTGGTCACCATCGCCGAACGGCTGGAGCGGGCCGCCGAAACGCTGGAGACGGCCACCGGCTGGATGCTGACAACCATGGAGACCGACCGGGATACCGCACTCGCAGGCGCCACCGCCTATCTGGGCCTTGCGGGCGACGTGATCGGTGGGCACTTGCTGGCCCGGACGGCGGTTGCCGCGCGCGAGGAGAGCGGAGATGTCCGCGCGCGGATGACGGCGCTGGCGGGGTTCTATGCCGAAACAACGCTGGCAGAAGCGCCGGGCCACTTGTTCGGGATTACCGAAGGCGGTGCCGCAGCGCTAAAGGAGAGCATGGCCCTGTTCGGGGTTGCCTGACCCGTGAGCCGCGGCGGCGATGGAGTGACGGTTCACACCGAGTAGGCGCCACCCACAGCTCAGGACCAGAATCCACTGGACAAGGCCGCAGGGGCCCGGCCTTACTCTGCCCATGGAGTTCGACGCCAATCTTGAGGTGCTGCACACGGCGCTTGCGCCGCCGCCTGGCTATCAGCGGGCCACCGAGCAGGCCCCCGAAGAACCCGTCGACAATCTGGTGCTGAGCTTAGATGCCCGGCTCGAGGGCGGGCGGGACCAGGCCCATCGCGACCGGCTGGCCGATGCGCCGGTCTACTCTCTTGGACAGGAGCCGGTGAGCGGCGGGTTCGTCCCACGCCTGCCCTTGCGCCTGGTGTCGGCGGAAGAGCCGCTGGACAAGGCGACGGCCGAACCGGTGAACGACCAGTCGGCCCATCCGATATCGGCCATTGGGCGGATCACGGCGGTGTTCGGCGGGCGCATCCGCTATTGCACTGGCACGGTGATCGCCGAGCGGATCGTGCTGACAGCAGCCCATTGCGCGCATCTGCGGGCCGAGGATGGCGAGCCCGGCGGGGACAGCTTCGCCGACTGGATCCTGTTCGAACCGCAATATTCCGCTGGCAAGAGCCTGGGGCACTGGGCCGGGTCGGGCGCGTACATCCTGTCGGGCTGGGCGAAGCCTGCGCCCGGATCCTCAGCCGGCCCGTTCGATTTTGCGCTGGTCCAGCTGGATGCGCCTATCGCGGCGGTGACCGGGACGGTGGGTGTGCTCGCAAATACGCTGCCCGATGGGCCGTTCACCAGCTTTGGCTATCCGCGCCAGCCGTCGGAAGGGTACATGTTCGACGGCAACCGACTTTATGCCACGACCGGCGCGCTGACCGACCAGTCAGCACCTGGCCTGATCCAGGCGGAAAACGCGCTGACGGAGGGCTCGTCCGGTGGGCCGTGGATCGTGCAGCATGAGGGCACGCTGAAGATTGCCGGCCTGAACTCGGCGAAACCGCTGTTGAGCGACGATCACACATGGTCTCCGGTGTTCGGTGAGCCGTTTCTCCAGCTCCTCGGCCGCGTTCTGGCGGACATGACTGGCGTCTAGAGCCCTTTCATCCGAATTTGAGCCGCCTGAGCGCTGGAGTTTTGGGTCAGGGACAGGAGCAGACCGGATCAGCATGCGAGCATGCTGGGAGGATTGCGACGCAGCCCTGGCGCAAAAGGCCGGTGTTCAGGTGGTGGTTACCAGGTGCAAGACCATGTTTATGTTGGATTTCCGCGGCGCGGGCTTGGGCTGCATCGCCCGCGCTGGACAACGTCGCAATCCTCGGCCGATGCTCGCATCGACCTGCGGTGTGCTCCTCGCCAGCACGAACGCTGCAACCCATCAGACGGCTTAAATTCGAATGAAGGGGCTCTAGCGGCACGGCTCGCGCACTTGGCAAGGGTCTTGCTCCCTCCCCGCTGAGAACACGGGAATTTTATGCAAGGAAATCTTTGACGTCTGCGGGCAGTATGGGCATAGGCGACTTTGCTGCGTTGCGAACCCGACCCTTTACGTAGCGTCATGTGAACCCTATATGACAAGGGGTGGCGAGGGCTGCCCCCTGTAATAATGACTGGAGGATACTGCATGCTGCTCAACATGTTGAAAGCAAAGCTGCATTCAGCAACCGTGACGCAGTGTGACCTTCACTATGAAGGCTCGGTGTCGATCGACCAGGACCTGTTGGACGCATCGGGGATCCTGCCGCATGAGCGGGTTGACATCTGGAACGTGACGAATGGCTCGAGGATCGCGACCTATGCGCTTGAAGCGCCGCGCGGGTCCAAGACGATTGGCGTGAACGGCGCAGCGGCCCGGCACTTCGCCGTGGGCGACAAGGTGATCATTGCTGCATTCGCCTCGGTGGAGCAGGAAAAGGCCCGCCAACATGCGCCGACCGTTGTGCTGCTCGAAGACGGTAATGTGATCAAGCGTCCGAGCTAGGGTGTCGTTCGCCCAGGTGCCTCCACGCGGTAGAGGCTCATTTGGCATCAGCGCGCTTTACGTGGGCGGAGGTTTGTCGCGTCCGAAGTTGACCTCGGCACTGTCCATACCAGCATCAATGATGGCCTTGCGGATGCGGCGCGCGCGGGTGAATTCCTGAAACAAAGCGTCGCCATCGCCCCAACGGATGGCCCGCTGAAGGGCCGCAAGGTCCTCGGAGAACCGTCCGAGGGTTTCCAGCACCGCATCCTTGTTGGCAAGGAAAACGTCCCGCCACATCGTGGGATCTGACGCGGCGATCCGGGTGAAGTCACGGAAGCCGCCGGCGGAGTATTTCACCACATCCTGTTCGTCCACGCGCTCCATGTCATAGGCGGTGGCGACGATATTGAACGCAATCAGGTGCGGCAGGTGAGAGGTGATGGCGAGCACCCGGTCATGGCGTTCGGCATCCATGGTCTCGACCCGGGCGCCGAGCCGGGTCCAGAACCCCGACAGGGCGGCCAGAGCTTCGGCGCTGCCGGCGGTATCGGCGCTGTCAGGGGGCGGGGTGAGAATGTGCCAGGCGCCGGTGAACAGGGTGGCAAAGCCGGCTGCCGGCCCTGAGGCTTCGGTCCCGGCGATGGGGTGGCCGGGAATGACAAACACACCGTCAGGCGCGGCCGCCGCCATTGCGGCAGCCGCCGCAGTCTTGACCGAGCCGACATCGGTGAGGATTGCACCGGGCGCAAGGGCGCTGGCGACCGCACCGGTCACCTCGCCCAAGGCACCGACAGGGACGCACAGGATCACGCAGTCGGCGCCGCGCACCGCCTCTTGCCCGCTCGCGGCGACCTGACCGAGCCCTAGCTCTGTGGCTTCGGCGCGCACATCGGCGTCGCGATCCCAAAGCGCGATGGTTTCAGCCGCGCCAGTCTCGGCTGCGGCCCGGGCGATGGACGAGCCGATCAGGCCAATCCCGAGAATGGCCAGGCGCTTGAAGACGGGATCTGTCACCGGGCCGCTCAGGTCTTCTGGAAGGCGGCAAGCGCCTCCAGCACATCGGTGTTGGCCTGAGCAGTGCCTATGCTGAGGCGCAGGCAATGGGGCAGCTTGTAAGCGCCCATGGCGCGCAGGTAGATGTTGCGGGCGCGGAGATAGGCGTCAGCCGCTGAGGCCCGGTCGGCGCTACCGACATCGATCAGCACGAAGTTACAGACGCTTGGGATCACCGTGAGGCCCAGGCTGGTGAGGCCGGTGGTGACGCGTTCCAGTTCGGCGTCATTATGGGCGAGCGAACTGTCGACGAAGCTGCGGTCCTTGAGGGCGGCGATCCCGGCGGCCTGGGCCAGCGATGAGACGTTGAACGGGCCCCGCACCCGGTGGATTGCGTCGATGACGCTGGCGGGCCCGAAGGCCCAGCCGAGCCGGAGCGCGGCCAGCCCATGGATCTTCGAGAAGGTGCGGGTCATCAGCACGTTTGGCATTTCGGCGGCCAGTTCCAGCCCGCTTGAGTAGTCATTGCGGCGGACATATTCGGCGTAAGCCCCATCGAGCACCAGAAGCACGTTGTCTGGCAGGCCGGCATGGAGCCGCTTGATCGCATCATGGGGCAGATAGGTGCCGGTGGGATTATTGGGATTGGCGAGGAAAACGATGCGGGTCCGCTCAGACACCCGCTCGAGCATGGCGTCGACATCGGCGGTGTAGTCATTTTCGGGCGCGGAGCGGATCTCGGCGCCAGATTGCTGGGCGACGAGGCCGTAGACGAGGAAGCCGTGCTCGCTCTGGATGATATTGTCGCCGGGGGCGAGATAGGCGCGGCCGAGCAGCTGGAAGATCTCATCGGAACCGGCGCCGCAGACGATCCGGTCGGGGTCGAGCCCATGGGCCTCGGCGATGGCCTGGCGCAGGGCGGACGCGCCGCCATCGGGGTAGAGCTCGAGATGGGCGGCGGCCTCGCGCAGGGCGTCCTGGACGATGGGTGCCGCGCCTAATGGGTTCTCATTGGACGACAGCTTGTGACCGGTCGCCGGCTTTTCGCCGCCCTTGTAGGGCACGATGTCGAGAATGCTTGCGAGGGGGCGCGGGCCGGAGCGGGTCTGTGTCATGGCATCGGAGGTGCCGGACTGGCGCGGCAAAATCAAGCGCCGTGAGCGTTACAGCAGCCGGGCCGAATGGCCAGGTCTGCCCAGGAGGCGGTCAGCGCCTTCGCGCGGCCGGGACGACCGGCGAGCCGAGACCAGCGCCAGCAGTATCGCGCGCGCTAAAGGTGCTGACGAGAGGGGCGGAGGCTAGATGCCGACCGCCTGGCTTAGATGCCACAGATAC
>JBCCBN010000114.1:0-10233 GCA_039034035.1 Pseudomonadota bacterium | reverse complement strand
GTGCCGTGATGGGTTCTGGCGAATTCGTAGGCGTCAGCGAGGCGTTCGCGGTTCAGGCCGGGATGGAACGGAACCCGCTCGACCAGTTGCGCGCGGTCTGGAAACCGCAAGGGCTCGATATCGCCGGGCCACGTTGGTTCGACGGTCGCCGTATCAGCGAGGACCGTGGTGCCGTCCATACACTACATCCGATCGTCGCGCCCGGCTTCCAGCTCAGCCTGGTAGGCGCGCATGACATCATCTTCGGTTGCGGCGGGAGCGGATTCGAGGGCTTCGAGGTCCGCCTGGCGTTCGCTCTCCTCGCTGGGGCGCACTTCCTGGAGGCTGGCGACGAGGCCTTCCTTGACCGCTTTCATGTCAACGGACTCATCGGCGATTTCGCGCAGGGCGACGACCGGGTCCTTGTCATTGTCGCGGTCGACCGAGAGCGGGGAGCCTTCCCGGATCATCCGGGCACGATGGGCCGCCAGCAGCACCAGTTCGAACCGGTTCGGGATCTTCTCGACGCAGTCTTCAACGGTGACACGGGCCATGCAACAAGCTCTCCTGACAAGACTGTGGTGAATAACGCCAGGCTGGCGCAATTGCAACACAAGTATTGCACGCACGAGGGGGCTCGTCTAACGCTCGGCGCGGATAATCTGCGGCTTGCGGGGTGGGATAGCCGCACGGCAGGGGGAGTTTGATGGCTTTCTACAAGGATGAGCGGCTTGCCCTGTTCATCGATGGTGCGAACCTCTATTCGGCCGCGCGGGCGCTGAATCTCGAGATCGATTTCCGGAAATTGCTGGAGGAATTCCAGACCAAGGGCCGGTTGCTGCGCGCCAATTACTATACGGCCCTGCTGGAAAATGATGATTATTCGCCGATCCGGCCACTGGTCGACTGGCTGGCCTATAATGGGTTCAACGTGATCAAGAAGCCCGCGCGGGAGTTTACCGATCGCGAGGGTCGGCGCCGGGTGCGCGGGAACATGGATATCGAGCTGACGGTGGACATGTTGCTGGCGGCCGACACGGTTGATCACATGGTGCTATTCTCGGGGGATGGGGATTTCCGCCGCCTGGTCGAAGCGATCAAGGCGAAGGGGGTGCGGGTGACGGTGGTCTCGACGGTGCAGAGTTCGCCGCCGATGATCGCCGATGATTTGCGCCGGGAGGCCGATACGTTCATCGACCTTGCGGACATGGCGGACCGGTTTACCCGCCCCCGCCGCGACAGCGCTGACCGCGACCGGGACGATGACGGGCAGGATTGACGGCCCAGAGGGCGGGCCGGCGGCGGAAGCGCCGGTCGATTGCGGGGTGTGCCCGCGCCTAGTGGACTATCGCGCGGCGAACCGCGCGGCGGAGCCCGACTGGTTCAATGGGGCGGTGCCGTCTTTTGGCGACCCCGATGCCGCTCTGCTGATAGTTGGCCTGGCGCCCGGGGTCACGGGGGCGAACCGGACCGGCAGGCCGTTTACGGGCGATTGGGCGGGGGACCTGCTCTATGGCACGATCGACACGTATGGGTTTTCGACCGGGCGCTATGGCAAGCGCGCCGATGATGGGTTGGCGCTGACCGGCGCGATGATCACCAATGCGGTGCGCTGCGTGCCGCCCCAGAACAAGCCGGTGGGCGCGGAGATCAATGCCTGTCGGCCATTCCTGAAGGCGCGGATCGATGCCCTGCCCCGCTTGCGGGTGATCCTGGTGCTGGGGCGGATTGCGCACGATTCGACAGTCCGTGCGCTGGGGCTGAAGCCGTCGCAGGTGCCGTTTGGCCATGGGGCGCGGTTTGATCTCAGCGAGGGCGGGCGGCGATTGACACTGCTGTCGAGCTTTCATTGTTCGCGGTACAACACCAATACCCGGCGGCTGACACCGGAGATGTTCGAAGCGGTGTTTGCCGATGCGCGGGCGATCCTGGATGGGTGAATTCGGCGTTAGCCCTTGTCGCGCAGGAGGCGTTGTTTCTGGCGGTCCCAGTCGCGATTTTTCTCCACGTCGCGCTTGTCAGGGGCTTTTCGGCCGGTGGCGATGCCGACAAGGAGTTTCACCAGGCCGCGATCGTTGAAATAGAGCTTGAGAGGCACGACCGTGCGGCCCTTGCGATCGACGGCCTGGGCGATGCGGCTGAGTTCGCGGCGGGAGACCAGGAGCTTCCGCTTGCGCTTGGGCTCATGGTTGAACCGGTTGGCGGCTGGATAGATCGGGATGTCGCCATTGACCAGCCAAAGCTCGTGCTCATCCACGGCGGCATAGCTTTCGGCAATGTTGGCGCGGCCCTCGCGGAGGGATTTGACTTCCGAGCCCCGGAGCACGATGCCCGCTTCGAGCGTGTCCTCGACGGTGTAGTCGCGCCGAGCACGGCGGTTTTCCGCAATCAGGCCATCGCTGCGGCCCTTGGTCTGGCGTCCCTTGGCCATGGTCAGTCCACCAGGCCAGCGACGCGCATAGCGTCATCGACCGCAGCGCAAGCGGCCGCGTCGGGGGGCAGGATGGGTAGGCGGACATCGGGCTGGCAGAGGCCGAGCTGTGACAGGGCGTATTTGGTGGGACCGGGGCTGGGGGCGCTGAAGAGGGCCCGGTGCAGCGGAGCGAGCGCGGTATCGATGGCGCGGGCGTCTTCGACCCGGCCCTCGGTGATGGCGGCGACCATGCTGGCCATGGCTTCGGGCGCGACATTAGCGGTGACCGAGATCACCCCTGCCCCGCCATAGGCAAAGAAACCTAGCGACGAGGGGTCTTCTCCGGACAGGAGGGTGAAGGCTTCACCAGCGGTGCCGGCTTTTTGCAGGGCGACGCGGGAGAGATCGTTGCTGGCATCCTTGATGCCGATGATGTTGGGCAATTTGGCAAGTTCGATGACCGTTTCCGGTAGCAGGTCCACGCCGGTGCGTTTCGGGACGTTGTAGAGGAAGATGGGCAGTTGCACCGCATCATTGATCGCGGTGAAGTGGGCGAGCAGGCCGCGCTGGTCGGGCCGGTTGTAATAGGGGCAGACGACGAGGGCGGCATCGGCGCCGGCAGCCTTGGCATGGGCGGTGAGTTCAATCGCCTCTGAGGTGGCGTTGGCCCCGGCGCCTGCAATCACTGGCACACGTCCTGCAGCCACTTCGACACAGAGGCTGACAACGGATTTGTGCTCATCATGGGACAGTGTCGAGGTTTCACCGGTCGTACCCACAGGCACCAGCGCGCCCGATCCGGCGGCGATCTGGCGCTCGACAAGGACGGCGAACGCGTCCTTGTCGATGGCACAGCCGCGAAACGGGGTGACAAGGGCTGGGATGGAACCGGCGAACATCTTATATCTGCCTCGATCATCGGGTTGGTGGGGCATGCCCCGAAGGGCAGCGTTGAATTTGGCCGAGAAGGTCTGCGTCAAATGATGTCACTACACAAGGTCTTCGCAGCCCTAGCGCTGGTTACCGGGCTGCTCGCCGTTCCGGTTGCGGCAGCTTCGGCACCGCTCGCGCCCAGCGTGAAGCCCGACAAGCCCTATGCATCGCGCGTGGTTTCGACCTCGGATGCGGCGATCCTGGAAGGCGCGCTGGATGCGGCTGACCGGGGCGACTGGCGCCGGGTGGCGCAGATGCAGTCGGCGGCGGGGGACGACACGGTGAAGGATCTGATCGCGTGGCGCCGGGCGACCGGCCATGGCGGCGAGCTGTCCTTCACCGAACTGTCCCAAGCGCTGGAGCGGCTGGATGGCTGGCCACGTGAGAGCCTGATCCGCGGATTTGCCGAACGGGCGATTGATGAGAGCCGCCTGTCATACAGCGAACGGGCGGCATGGCTGAGCGCGGGAGGCCCGGTGTCGGGCGATGGTGAGATCGCGCTGGCGATTGCACAATTGCAGACCGGGGACACCGAAGCCGGCGATACCCGGCTGAAAACCGCGTTCCGGACGCGGACGCTGACGACCGAACGGGTAGACCGGCTGCTGCGGGACTATGCCGGCCGGATCACGCAGGATGATTTACGGGCACGGGTGGATTTCCTGCTCTGGTCCGGGCAGCGCTCGGCGGCGAGCCGGCTGAGCCGGCGGCTCACCTCCGACTATCGCGCACTGACCGAGGCGCGGATCGCACTGGCCGCGCGGCGGCGCGGGGTGGACCGGGCGGTGCAGGCGGTGCCGGGGCACCTGCAGTCGCATCCGGGACTGCTGTATGACCGGGCAAAGTGGCGGCGCCAGAAGGGTCGGCACGATGCGGCGACGCCGCTGCTGATGGATATCGACGCCGATGCGGTACCGGAGGCGGGACGTAGCCGGCTGTGGCGGGAACGGCACCTGGCCGTGCGCCGGGCGATCAAGGACAAGGACTATCGCGAAGCCTACACGCTGGTCGCGCCCCATGGGATGAGTCGTGGCGGCGATTTCGCGACGGCGGAATTCCTGGCCGGCTGGCTATCGCTGCGCAAGCAGGGGGATGCGGCGCGGGCGGCGGGCCATTTCAGCACGCTTGGCGAAGGGGTCTCCACGCCGATCTCTCGGTCCCGGGCCGAGTACTGGTCCGGGCGGGCGCTGGAGGTGCTGAACCAGACCAGCGAGGCAGAGGCAGCCTATGACCGGGCGGCAGCGTTCCCGTACACGTATTATGGCCAGCTTTCTGCCGAACGGACCGGAGACACGGTGATCTCCTTTGCCGATGCGGCCCTGCCGACAGAGGCGGACAGGCTGGCGTTCGAGGCGCGGCCGCTGGTCCGGGCGCTGCGGCTGTTGGCCGAAGCCGGGGAGACGGGCCTCTTCCGGCAGTTTTCGTATCACCTGGATGACCAGCTTGAGACGCCGGCCGATTTCGTCCTGCTGAAGGCTTTGGGGGAGGAGTACCGGTATAATGATATTGGTGTGCGGGGGGCCAAGTCTGGCCTGGCGCGGGGCATTGTGGCGGCTGATGCGGCCTATCCGCTGGTGAATTTCCCCTTGCTGCGGGAGCCGCGGGTGGAGCGTTCGCTGATGCTGGCGCTGTCGCGGCAGGAGAGCGAGATGAACCCGCAGGCGATTTCCCACGCCAATGCACGGGGGCTGATGCAGTTCCTACCCGCGACGGCGCGGACCGAAGCGCGGCGTCGGGGCCTGCCCTATCGGACATCATGGCTGACCGATGATCCGGGATACAACATGACGCTGGGCGGGGCGCATCTGGATACGCTGCTGGACCAGTTCAATGGCAGCTATATCATGGCGGCGGCGGCCTATAATGCCGGCGCGCGCCGGCCCCGGGCTTGGATCGGCGACTATGGCGACCCCCGGCGCGGGGAAGTGGATCCCATCGATTGGGTGGAGATGATCCCGTTTTCGGAAACCCGGAACTATGTCCAGCGCGTGTTGGAGAATACGCAGGTTTACCGGCATCGCCTGAGTGGCCAGGACGAGGACATCCGGCTCAGCGAGGATCTGGACCGGGGGCGGATGCGCTAAGGGATTGGGCGAAGCGGGCGGGGTCTACATTGCCGCCGGTGAGGACGATGCAGACTGACTGGCCCGTCCAGCTTTCGGGGCGGTGGGACAGGAGGGCGGCGAGGGCAGCAGCGCCGCCTGGCTCGACCACGAGCTTGAGGTGGCGGAAGGCGAAGCGCATCGCGGCGCTGATTTCGGCGTCGCTGACCCGGAAACCGCCGGCGAGGCGGGGGCCGCCAACGGCCCATGTGATCACGCCGGGTTCGGGGGTGAGGATAGCGTCGCAGATTGAAGACGGAGCGTCGGCGGCATTGCGGCAGATCTTGCCGGCCTCCAGGGAGCGGGCCCAGTCATCATGATGTTCGGGTTCGGCGCCCCAGACCTGGGTGCCAGGCGAGAGGGCTTCCATGGCCAGCGCGATGCCGCTGACCAGTCCGCCGCCGCCGACACAGCAGACGAGGTGGTCGAGGGGGGCGCCAAGCTGAGCGGCTTGTTGGGCGATTTCGGCGCCGGTGGTGCCCTGCCCTGCCAGGATGTGGGGGTCGTCATAGCTTGGGACGATGACGGCGCCGGTCTTGGCACTTAGCTCGGCGGCGATGGCTTCGCGGCTTTCGGTCCACCGGTCATAGGCGACCAGCGTTGCGCCATCGGCCCGGACCCCGTCCACTTTCACCTCGGGCGCATCGGACGGCATGATGATGGTGGCCGGTGTATCGAGCAGGCGGGCGGCACGGGCAACGCCCTGGGCGTGGTTGCCCGAGGAATAGGCGACGACGCCGCGCGATCGCTCCTCTGGCGAAAGCTGAGTGAGCCGGTTGGAGGCGCCGCGGATCTTGAAGCTGCCGGTGATTTGCAGGCATTCGGGCTTGATCCAGACCTGAGCACCGGTCGCCGCATCGAGCGCGTCATGGCGCAGGAGCGGGGTTTCGATGGCGAAGGGGCGGACGCGGCGGGTGGCCGCCAGCACGTCATCTGGGGTGGGCAGGCGAGGTTCGGTCATGTCAGCTCCCCTGCCCTTCCCCAAGCGCGCTTTACCGGATCAGTTGGTCTGGCAGGCGGCGGCGCCTGAGACGGGGATGACCATCGACCAGCCATCGATCTTGGTGAGGCGCATGGAGCCGCTGGATATCTCATAGCCCTCGGTCATGGGATTGCCGGGATTGAGGGTGAGCGCCACGTCGATGCCGCGCACGCCATCGCGGAACACCTGCTCGGTAAAGCTCTGGGCGAAGGGGGTGCCGGCGGTCGAGATGCGCTGGAGGACCGACGCCTGGCTATTGATCTGCATCTCCGCGAAGCCGCGAGAGTCGTTGCTGAAGAAGACAAAGCGCGGGGTGGGGTTGGAGGTGAACAGGAAGATGCCGCATTCACCGTCTTCGAGGGTTCGGGGCTGGAGGGCGCCGAGGTCGAACCCGTCGGGATCGTCGATGCTGGGCGGGGGCGTGGCGACATCGCGCGATGGTGCGCTGACGGCGCCGGGGTCGCGCACGGGGGTGTCCTCGACGGTGACGCACGCCACCAGGGGTACAGAGCTCAACAGGGCCAAGATCAATCTCCTCATCGGTCCTTATCCTGCCTCCCCCATTGAACGGACCACGCCGTTCGCCCGCGAATAAATGAATTGGTCGCCGTCGCGCTGGAACTTGAGCAGCAACAATGTGTCAGCAACGCGCCGGTTGGTGGTGCGCACCCTGGCTTCGGCTGTGTAGCTGGCGGTTTGCGGCGAGGCGACCGCGTCGAGCGCGATCTCGTCTTCGCCGCCAACATTGGCAAGCGCGAGCTGGTATCGGCCGTCACCGTCGCAGGAGATGACGCCTGCCATGGCCGGGCCGGCCCAGTTCAGGCTGGTGCCGAGTTTTTCAAGCAGGTCGGTCCTCAGGCGCCCATCGACCCGGCGGCAGCCCATGGCCCGGTCGGTGACCAATTCGGGCAGCGTGAGCGATACCGTGGCCGGGACCTGGCGCAAGCGCGGTTCGAGCCGCTCGATGGCCTGGAGGTTGATGTCGGCGACCATGTTGCGGATGGTGACGCCGCCGCCGAGGGGCATGGCCACGTCGCCACGCCCCTGCCCGGCCGGCCCGCGCACATCCATGTCATAGCCGAGCCGGCCAGCGAGCATGGCGCCGGGCTTTAGCTCCAGCGAAACCTGGCCGACCGGCTGGTTGCCGATCCGAACACCGAGCAGGTCGCCGGACCAGATTGTGCCCTGGGCGCGCTCGAAGCTGATGCCGCGGCGCGCGAGGCCCGCCTCATCGACGACGACCGACAAGGGTGCGGTCCAGACCAGGGCAATGACAAACACCATTGCGGCAAAGAGGGAGAGCCCGATCAAGCGGCGCATGGATCAGCCGGTCCTCGCCATGTAGAAATTGGCACTGATCGTTCCGCCTTCGGGATCATTGCGCAGGGACGCCTTGCCGACCCGCACGCCATGGGCGCGCTCAAGGTCGCCGATCCAGGCATAGAGGATTTGCGGGGGAACGCCGTCGAACCAGAGATTGAGGCCATCATTCTCGGCGGGAGCCAGGCGGGTGATGGTGAGGCCGTAAAGGCCGGCTGTGTTGGTGAGGACCGATTGCAGGGGCTGATTGGCCGTCTCGGGGGCAGCGGTGGTGCGGGCCTGGGCGGCGGCGGCCCTCACATCGGCCTGCTCGGAGAGGGCGGCGCGGTAGCGTTGCTGCTGGCTGTCGGCAAAGCCGAGGGATGGCACCAGGATGAGTTGATAGAGCCCGATGACGGCCGACAGCACCCCCGCAATGAGGATGAGCTGTTTTTCGCGAGCCTCCAGGCCATTCCACCAGGTCCCGATCATGGCAGGGTCACCTTCAGGTCGCCCGAGCGGCGGTCTCCGACCTGGCGCGAGCCGCCTTCGACAACGCGACCGCCGGCAGCCTCCACGGCCGCCCGGAAGCGCGCGAGGGCGTCATAGCTGTCGAACAGGACGCTGGTGCTGATCTCATTGGCATCGCTGTCATAGCGCAGGCTTTCGACGCTGACCGCATCGACCGCATCGAGGCCAGCGGCGACATAGCCCGACAGAATGAGGAAGTCTGGGCGGCCGGTCTCTCCGCCCTGGCGCATCTGACGCATCTGGGCGCGGACATTCACGACGCGCCCGGCCTCGGGAAAGGTTTCGAGGAACAGGGCGTGGGTCTCGGCCTGGACGGTTTCGGCCTGGGCTTGCAGCATCAGGCCCTCGACGAGGTTGACCGCTGAGAAGGCAAGGGTTGCGGCCGCCGCCAGCATCGCTGGCCAGCGCAGGGCGTCGAGGGATAGGCCGCGCTCCCCGCTGGCGTGGCGGACGGCGAAAGCGCCTTGCAGAACGCCCGGGCCGGCCTGACGGGCGCCGATGGCCAGCCGGTCGAGCGGGTCGGCGGCGTTTGCGGTCAGAGTGGCGTCAGGATTTGCGGCGGGCGGCTCAAGGCCGTCCACCCCGTGATCGGTGCCGGCGATCAGGATGGGGGGCGCTTCGGATGGGCGCGATTCGATGAGTGCGGGGGCGACGGCAGTGGCAATATCGCTTTCCAGGGCGACGCCCCAGTCGCCGGCCCTGAGGACCAGGCGGTCGAGCAGGCCAGCGGCGGTGATCCGGCCGGGCTGGTCTTCGAGGCAGAGATAGTCGGGGAGCACGGCCCGGAGGGTGAGCCCGGCGTCTGACAGTGTCTCCATCCAGTCCTCGAGGAGCGCCCGGTCGATGGCCAACACGGTGCGCTGGCCTTCGGGGCCATTGCGGCGGGCGGGCATGAGGGCGAAATGCATCATGTCGGGGTCGGAGGCGAGATCGTCTTCCACCGCGAAAGGCGCGGCGGCGAGGGCCTGGCGCTCGCTGCGGGCGGCGAGCTGGGTTTCGACGGCGCGAATGACATAGCCGGGCAAGACGAGGATCGCATCCCGGGCTGCGAGGTCTGCAAGATCGGACGCGCCCGCGTCACCGGCACCCGTCACCGCGCCCTGGGCATCGAGGCGGCGATAGGCGAACGGCACATCGGGCCGGTCGCCGCCGAATATGACCAATACCGAACTCATTCCACAGATCCGTAACGACGCGACAAGGTGGTGATGTCGCCCGTCTCGCCGATTTGCAAGCTCGATATCATGTCAAGAAACACATCTTTATACCGCACCTGGACGTTGAGATCGATGTAGGCCGAGCGGATTCCGAGCCGTTCAACGAGGCCATCTTGCAGGTCGAGATCGATGATCGGTTGCAGGGCCGCGATTTCGCTGGCCTCGAGGAAGCCGCTGACGGGGCGCTCTTCGAGCAGTTCCACGGCGTCGGACACGTCCACATCCTCACCCAGGAGGGCGGCCATCAGGGGGACTTGCCAGTCGCGGAGTGTATTGAGGTTGAGCACGCTGGGCGCGATCGTTGGGCGGGTGCAGATATAGGGGCGGATGCGGGTGTAGAGGTCGCCGGTGACGCCGCGGACCCATTTGATCTCGCTGGGCTCGACCATGGCGCCGCCGGCGGTGCGGTAAGGGGTTTCCAGGGCGCCGTAATAGTCGTCTTCGGCACCGGAGAAGCCGGCGATATTGTCCCCATCGATCCAGTCTGCGGCGGCGGTGGCAATCCCGGTCGCTTCGGTTTCGATGACGTCGAGATGGGTGAGCAGGCGGATGAATTCGGCGATGGTGTCGGGATTGGCGATGAGGCCGCTGCCCTCCTCGGTGCGGACCAGGCTATTGAGATTGAAGCAATTGGCGCCGTCTTTCGCTTCCCCCTGGATCGTGCCGCCATCAATGGGGAAGTAGAAGGGTTGGCCGACCCAGGCTTCGAGGGCGGGCTGGCGGTCCTGGCCGGGGACCCAGAAGCTGCGGACCGAGCCCTTGGCCAGCTCCTCAGCG
>JBCCBN010000113.1:0-10257 GCA_039034035.1 Pseudomonadota bacterium | reverse complement strand
TTCAGACGGGCGTGACGGGGGCTGCGACCCCTTGATCGTCACCCAGGCCGGTGTGATCACGGCGGCGGGGGCCCGCGGCGATACAGCCAGCGATTTCGATACCCAGATCGACTTTGGCGGCTTTGTCACCATTTCCCGCTGAAAGAGGAGATCGCGATGACCGACCCGGACGCCCACAAGGCCGAGATGCAGAAGCTCCAGGCAGAGCAAAAGCGCAAGACCATTGAGGCAACCGATCCCGGTCGAGGCCTCGTGCTGGTTCACACCGGCGACGGCAAGGGCAAGTCGAGCTCGGCCTTCGGCGTCATCATCCGCGCACTGGGCTGGGGCCATAAGGTCGGCGTGGTCCAGTTCATCAAGGGCAAGTGGATCACCGGAGAGCGGCAGTTCTTCGACACGCTCGGCACTGTCGACTGGCACACCATGGGCGAGGGCTTCACCTGGGACACCCAGGACAAGGCGCGCGATATCGCGGCCGCCACGGCAGCTTTCCAAAAGGCTGCAAGCATGATGGCCAGCGGGGCGTATGACCTCGTCGTGCTCGACGAAATCAACATCGCCCTGCGCTACGACTATCTGCCAGTTGAGACGGTGATCGACGCGCTGAAATCCCGCTCAGACCGCACCAGCGTCGTCTTGACCGGGCGCGACGCCAAGCCCGAACTCTGCGACTATGCCGATCTCGTCAGTGAGATGCGCGAGGTTAAGCATCCCTTCAAGGCCGGCATCAAGGCCCAGCGCGGTATTGATTTCTAGACACAGGTCCTTCCAATCCAAATCTGGCGAATTGACAAACGTGCGTACGCGCAGCACTACGCCGCCAGATGGTGCTCCCTTAACCGGGGGCTAAGAGGGAAGCCGGTGTGAATCCGGTGCTGTACCCGCAACTGTCAGCCAGGAGCTGATGGCCAATCAAGCCACTGGGGCCAAACCTTGAAAGGGAGCGGCTCTGGGAAGGCGGCCTGAAGTGTTGATCGGCGAGCCAGGAAACCTGCCATCGCGTCGTTCGCCTGGAGACCGGGAAGAGTTCTCAGCAGGCGGGAAGGCCGGACGTATCCGGTGCCTCTCCTTTGAAACGACAATCAAAAGGCTCGGCCGCTCGCATGGGACGCATGTTTCATGGGGCCAGTCGTCGTTTTCAAAGCGCGCCTTTATCCGACGGGCGGCAAGGCGCTGAATGAGGGGTCAACCCCATGACTTACCGCACCGCGCTGTTTGGCGCTGTTTCCCTGTCGCTCGCCTTTCCTGCACTCGCGCAACAGGCAGAGACCGATGAAACCCGGCTGGACCCGATCGTTGTCGAAGGCTCGCGCCTCGCCCAGACCGAAACCGAGATCGGCTCCAGCGTGTCGATCATTACCGCAGAAGAGATCGAAGAGCTTGGCTTTGACTTCGCGCTGGACGCGGTTGCGGCTGCGCCGGGCGTGACGATCAACTCGAACGGTGCCTTTGGCGGCTCGGCCAGCGTGCGTATCCGCGGCGCCTCCAGCGAGCAGACGCTGGTGCTCATCGATGGCGTCGCTGTGAACGACCCGACCTCGCCCGGCGGTGGCTTCAACTTCGCCCGGCTCGACACCGAAAACATCGAGCGCATCGAGGTGCTGAAAGGCCCGCAATCGACGCTCTGGGGCACTGACGCGATCGGAGGCGTCGTCTCCATCACCACCAAACGCCCCGATGAAGGCCTCGGCGGAAGCGTGTTCGCTGAGTATGGCAGCTTCAATACGGTCCGAGGCGGCGCATCGGTCGAGAACGCGACCGATACCGGCGATTTCCGCCTCGCCATTGTTGGTACGTCGTCGGATGGCATCTCCAAGGCCGATGAGGATAACGGAAACGCCGAAGATGACGCTTATGAAGCGCTGACCGTGTCAGCGAAGGGCGGCCTGAACCTCGCCGGCGACGCGCGCTTGTCGGCCGACGTGCTCTGGACCGACGCGGAATCGGAGTTCGACAGCTTCTTTTTCGGCTCCCAGGGTAATGTCTCGGATGGCGATGAGGTCAGCGAAACCGAAGAACTGTCGGCGAATATCTCGCTGACGGGATCCCTTTTCGATGGGCGGCTCGATAACCTGGCGCTCATTGGATACTCCGACATCACGCGCGAGAATTTCTCAGACGGTGCGCCCAGCTTCGACGCCGAGGGCGACCGGACGATCTATCGCTACCAGGGCACGCTCAACATCAATGACATGAACACGCTCGCCTTCGGGGCGGAGCGCGAAGAGCAACGCTCGCGAGACGATGATACCTCAATCGACGGCCTGTTCGCGCTCTATGAGTTCAAGCCAACCGATCAGGTCACGCTGACCGGTGGTCTGCGGGTCGATGACCATGAACGGTTTGGGTCAGAGACCACGGGCCGTGTCGCCGCCGCGTACAACCCCACCGAAACGCTGACGCTACGCGCCAGCTGGGGGCAGGGTTTCAAGGCCCCGACCATCTTCCAGACCACCTTCTTCTGCTGCGGAGCCACTGAACCCAACGCTGACCTCCAGGCCGAAACCTCCGAAGGCTTCGACATCGGCCTCGACTGGCGCTCCGCCGATGGCCGCGCGGAAGCCGGCATCACCTATTTCGACCAAGACACCGAAAACCAGATCAACTTCTCTTTCGCGGCCGGCGGATATGAGAACATCGCAGAGGTCGAGAGCCAGGGCGTCGAGCTCTATGGCGCTTATCAGCTCGCCGACTGGCTGCGTGTCTCGGCAGATTATGCCTACATCGACGCCCAGGACGGCGACGGAGAGGCACTCGCCCGACTGCCGGAACACTCAGGCGATGTGACGGTCTCGATCGATCCCAGCGGTCCGTTCTCCGGCGCCCTTCTGGTGCGCTACAATGGCGAGGAGCCGAACACCGATGGCACCACGCTGGACAGCTGGACCCGCGTGGACCTGGCGGGCAGCTATGATTTGAACGAGCAGGTTGAGGTTTTCGGCCGGATTGAGAACCTCTTTGACGAAGAATACCAGCAGATCCTCGGCTACGGCACGCCGGACTTGTCGGGGTATCTCGGCATCCGCCTGCGGTACTAGCGATGGCGCGGCTGACGATCCTTCTCCTGTGTCTCTGGCTCGCGGCCTGTGGCGGCGCGCCGGAGCAGAGGGCGACATCGGGCGACACGCCGATGCGGATCGTCAGTCTCGACTATTGCGCCGACCAGTACGTCCTGCGCCTGGCCGATCGCGAGCAAATCCTCGCCATCTCGCCCGATGCGGTGGAGGATTTCTCCTACATGCGCGAAACTGCGTTCGGCGTGCCGACGGTGCGCCCGATCGCAGAGGATGTGCTCATCCTGAAGCCCGACCTCGTCGTGCGCGCCTATGGCGGTGGCCCGAACGCGGCGGCTTTCTTCGAGCGGGCGGGCGTCCCTGTCCTGCAGGTCGGCTGGGCATCGAATGTGGACAGCGAGGAGATGGGATCCATCCCTTCGTTGATCCAACACATGGCCGACGGCCTTGGACAGTCTGAACGCGGCAGCGCGCTCGTTAATGACTTTCGGGGCCGCCTCGCCGCCATACAGGCGCGCCAGACCGGAGATAGCGCGCTCTATATGACGCCAGCAGGCGTCACCTCTGGGCCGGGTTCGCTGGTGCATGAAATGTTGGTCGCAGCCGGCCTTGAGAACTTCGAAAGCGCGCCGGGATGGCGCTCGTTGCCGCTTGAGCGGCTGGCCTATGAGCATCCTGACCTCGTGGCCGCAGCCTTTTTCGAGACCCTGACAAACCACCCGGACGCCTGGAGTGCGTCGAAACATCCCGTCGCCCGCGCGCAGCTCAATGGCCCTGATGTCGTGCCGCTGCAAGGGGCCTGGACCGCTTGCGGCGGCTGGTTCATCCTCGACGCGATCGAGGCGCTCGCAGATGGAGGGCAGGGATGACCGCCGCCCGCTGGCTCACGCCAGGCCTTGCTGTGGCGAGCGTGGTGGCGATCTTCATCGCCTGCCTTCTTGGCTCCACGCCACTTCCCGCCGACCGGGTGTTCGCCGCCTTGATGGGGGGCGCTGAAGTTGGCGACAGGCTTGTCGTCTGGTCGATCCGGCTTCCCAGAGCCGTGGCCGCATTTCTGGTCGGGGCCGCTCTCGGCCTGAGCGGTGCGGCGCTACAGGGCCTCCTGCGCAACCCGCTGGCCGAGCCCGGCGTGCTGGGCGTTTCGGCAACCGCCTCGCTGACAGCGACATTCTCTCTCTATTACGGCTTCGTTTCCCTCAGCGCCTGGGCTTTGCCAATTGCCGCGATCCTGGGCGCGATGGCCGCTACGGCTCTATTGGCCGTCGCCGCAATCAAAACCCGCTCCGTGGTCACACTGATCCTGATCGGTGTTGGTATTTCAAGCTTTGCAGGCGCTCTGATGAGCTTGCTCATGAACCTCGCGCCAAACCCGTTTTCCCTATCGGACATGATCAATTGGATGCTCGGTTCAGTTGCCAATCGCAGTTTTGACGAGATCGGGTTCACGCTTCCCTTCCTGCTTGCCGGCAGCACAATTCTACTGATGACACGGCGAGGTTTATCCGCCTTGACCCTTGGTGAAGACGCCGCGAGTGGCGTGGGCCTGAATCTGCGCAACCAGCGTATTTTCACCGTGCTCGGCGCGGGGCTTGCCACGGGTGCTTCCGTAGCGCTCGCAGGCGCCATCGGCTTCGTGGGCATCGTGGCGCCCCATCTCATCAGGCCCTTTGTTGGCCATGACCCGGCGCGCTCACTCGTCCCATCGGCTTTGCTGGCGGGGCTGATTCTCGTTGTCGCAGATATCGGCGTTCGCATCATCCCCACGACGAATGAGCTCAAACTAGGGGTTGTGGCGTCGCTTATCGGTGCGCCGGTGTTCGTCTGGATCGCTATGCAGAGGCGGGCGGTCCATGACTGAGCTCATCGCCAGCGACCTGACATTGAGGGTCAAGGACGCCGCGCTGGTAAAGGACGCGAGCTTTACGCTCCGCGCCGGCGAACTGGTCGTCCTGCTCGGCCCGAACGGTGCCGGCAAGACGAGCCTCATCCGCGCCAGCCTCGGCCTGGAAGCGCCAACGGGTGGAACCGCCATCCTCGCAGGCGAAGACACACGCCAACTCAGCCCCATCGCCCGCGCCCGCTCCGTCGCCTACCTGCCGCAAATCCGACCGCTCGCCTGGCCGAACACCGTGCGCGACGTGGTCGCCCTCGGCCGCTTCAGCCATGGCGCGGCGCTCGGCCGCCTCAAGGGCGCTGACGCCGAGGCCGTGGAGCGCGCCATCGCCTCTTGCGACCTCACAAGCTTTGCCCACCGCCGCGCCGACACGCTTTCGGGCGGCGAACTCGCCCGCATGCACTGCGCCCGCGCCTTAGCAGCCGAGGCCCCGCTGCTGATCGCTGACGAGCCCACCGCAGCCCTTGATCCCCGCCACCAGTTCCGCATCCTCGACCTGATCGCGGACTATGTCGCGCAAGGCGGCGGGGCGGTCGTCGTCCTGCACGATATCCAGATGGCCGCGCGCTACGCCTCCCGACTCATCTGGATGAAGGACGGACAAATCCTCGCCGATGGCTCGCCTGCCGAGACGCTCACCGCCCAGCGCCTCGAAACCATCTACGGTATCCGCGCCCGCGTCGAGGACCTGCGCATCGACATGGCAGGCCCCGTGTGACGGGCAAGGCGCTCATGCTACAGGGCACCGGCTCGGATGTGGGCAAATCCGTGCTGACCGCCGCGGTCTGCCGCATCGCGCGCCGCAGGGGTTTGAGCGTTGCGCCCTTCAAGCCGCAGAACATGTCGAACAATGCCGCCGCCTGCCCGGACGGCGGCGAGATCGGCCGGGCCCAGGCGCTTCAGGCGCTTGCCTGCGGCCTCGAGCCCCACGTCGACATGAACCCGGTCCTGTTGAAGCCGCAAACCGACCGCACAGCACAGGTTGTCGTCCATGGCCGCGCCATCGAAGCGATGGAAGCGGCCGCCTACATGGCGCGGCGGGACCGGCTCATGGGCGCCGTTCTGGAGAGTTTCGAGCGGCTGACGGCCCGGTACGATCTTGTCGTGGTCGAAGGCGCTGGCAGTCCGGCAGAGATCAACCTCCGCGCTCGCGATATCGCGAATATGGGCTTTACCCGCCGCGCCGGTGTGCCCGTCTGCCTGATCGGCGACATCGAGAAGGGCGGCGTGATTGCCAGCCTCGTCGGCACAAAGGCCGTGATCGACCCGGAAGACGCGGAGATGATTGGCGGCTTCCTCGTCAACAAGTTCAGGGGCGATCCGCGCCTCTTTGATGACGGTGTGACAGAAATCGAGACCCGCACGGGCTGGCCCTGCTTCGGGGTCATTCCCTGGCTCTCCGCCACTGCGCGATTGCCTGCCGAGGATGCTGTGGCGCTGACCCGGCCCGATACGCAAACCGGTGGAGCCTTGAAGATCGCTGCGCCCATGCTGAGCCGGATGGCCAATTTCGATGATGCCGATCCGCTAAAGCTCGAACCCTCCGTCGCCTTCCACTGGGTCCCGCCTGGCCAGTCGATCCCGCGCGACGCAGACCTCATCATCCTCTTCGGCACCAAGTCCACTCTTGGCGACCTGGCCTTCCTACGCCAACAGGGCTGGGACCATGATGTCATCGCCCATGCGCGCGCCGGAAGGCGCGTCCTCGGCATTTGCGGTGGGTATCAGATGCTGGGGCAGAAGATTGCTGACCCGGGCGGCGTGGATGGTGTGCCGGGAGAGGAGAAGGGGCTCGGCCTCTTGGACGTCGAAACCGCTATGGATGGCGAAAAGCGGGTCGCGCCCGTGACGGGCCGTTGTGCCATAACAGGTGAAGCACTTACGGGCTATGAAATCCACATGGGCCGCACCAACGGCCCCGACGCGGCCCGACCGTTTGCGATGATCGACGACAGCCCAGACGGTGCAACCAGCGCTGATGGCCGCATCCAGGGCACCTATCTGCACGGCGCCATCACCAGCGACTCCTTTCGCCGCGCCTGGCTTCAGCGCTCCGGCGCTGCGCCCGACGCGTCGCTGGACTACGGCGCGGAGGTCGAACGCGCCCTCGATGCTCTCGCCGACGGGTTTGAGGCGGCGGTGGATGTGGACGCGCTCTTCGCCCTTGCGAAGCCGCCTGGGTGGACGCCCGCGCCATGATCAGCGCGCCGGCGCTCATGCTGCTCGCCTGGGCCTTCGAGTTGGTGCTCGGCTGGCCCGACTGGCTCTACAAACGCATCCGTCACCCGGTCGTGTGGTTCGGGGCTTTGGTCTCTGCCTTCGAGCGCGCGCTGAACCGAGAGCGCTGGTCCCATCGCGTACGCTATGTCGCTGGCACGTTTTCGGCATTGTCCTGCGTCGCCCTGGCCACGGTCAGCGGCTGGATGATCGCCGGGCTGCTGCCAGCCACGCCCTGGGCCGTCGCCCTCGAAGCCCTCATCGCCTCCAGCCTGATCGTCTCGCGCAGTCTCCATGCCCATGTCGCTGCCGTCGCAAAGCCGCTCGCCGCTGGCAATGTGGAGGGGGCCCGCCAGGCCGTCTCCATGATCGTCGGTCGCGATCCGAGCCAGCTCGATGAAGCCGGTATCGCCCGGGCGGGCCTGGAAAGCCTCGCCGAGAACACCTCAGACGGGATCACCGCGCCGCTCTTCTGGGGCGCTATCTTCGGCCTGCCGGGGCTCGCGGCCTACAAGGCGATCAATACGCTCGACTCCATGATTGGGCATAGGAGTGAGCGCTACGCGGCCTTTGGCGGATTCGCGGCACGCCTCGATGATGTGGCCAACCTGGTCCCTGCGCGCCTCACGGGAGCCTTGTTCGCGCTCGCCAGCCAGAAACTGGACGCATTCCGCGTAACGCTCAGCGACGCCCGTCGCCACCGTTCACCCAATGCGGGCTGGCCGGAAGCAGCGATGGCCGGCGGGCTGGGCGTGCGTCTCTCCGGGCCGCGCGCCTATGGGGCAGGGGTCAGCGACGAGCCCTGGCTGAACGGCGGCGCGCCGGACCCGGCAGCAGCTGAAATGATCCGGGGTTTGGCGCTCTATCGGCTGACCATGGGGCTAGCAGCGGCGCTGCTGCTTGCAATTGCGATCTTGGCGGAGGTTGTCACATGAGCCTCGATCTGATCCACGGCGGCGCGCTGGACGCTATGCGTGCCGCCTATCCCCAAGCGCCCACGCCCTGGATCGACCTTTCCACGGGCATCAATCCCTGGTCCTATCCCGACACACGGGTTTCTGAAGACGCCCTGGCGCATCTGCCGACCCGCGCAACATACACCGCCTGCCACAACGCCATGGCCGCCGCCATGGGCGCTGAGCCCGAAGCCTTGGTGCTTGCGCCGGGCAGCGAGCTTTTGATCCGGCTATTGCCGTACATCATCAAGGCGCGCCGCGTCGCTATCCTCTCGCCAACCTATGGCGACCATGCAGAGGTCTGGCAGCGCGCTTGCGCTGACATTGTGCGCACGCCCGATCCGCTGTCGATGGCTCAGTCGGTCGATGCCGTTGTCGTCACCCACCCAAACAATCCCGACGGGCGCGTGTTCAATCCGGAGGCGCTGGAACATGCGCGCAAGACGCTGGCGCGGCGGGGCGGCTGGCTCGTCATCGACGAGGCTTATGCCGACCTGTTGCCGGATCATAGCCTTGCACCGTCAGGCGGGCGCGAAGGGCTCATCATTCTGCGCTCTTTTGGGAAGTTCTTCGGTCTGGCCGGGGTGCGGCTGGGCGGACTGTTGGCGGCTACACGGCTGCGGGAAGCAGTTTCGCAAAGTCTGGGCGTCTGGCCCGTGTCGGGCGCGGCGCTTGAAATCGGCACGCGGGCCTACCGTGACCTCGCCTGGCAATCGGCGACGCGTGAAAAACTCGCGTCGGCCGCAGCGCGCCTGGAGTTGATCCTGAGCGGGCCCGGCCTGCACCGTGTCGGCGGCACCAGTCTCTACGCTTTCGTCGAAACGGATGATGCCCATCAGACTTTCGAAACCCTAGCCCGCGCCGGCATCTATGTGCGGCGGTTCGGCTGGTCGCGCTCGCACCTTCGCATCGGCCTTCCGCCTACACCGAACGGCGAAGCACGCCTGCGCGCCGCGCTCACCCTTTGAGCGTGATCGGCATGCCCGCCGCCACGAACTCCACCCGGTCGCACACCGCCGCAACGGCCTGGTTGAGACGGCCTTGCGCGTCGCGGAAGGCGCGTCCAAGGGGTGTGTCAGGCACGAGGCCTAGGCCGACTTCATTCGACACCAACACAACTGGAATGGGCATGGACGAAATCGCCTCGCACAGCCGCGCCTTTTCCGCTTCGACGTCCCGGTCGTGGTGCATCAGATTGGAAAGCCACAGCGTCAGGCAATCGACCAGCGCGACATCGCCGCTTTCACGAGCGGCCTGCAAAGCACCAACGATATCCAGTGGCGCTTCAATAGTCGTCCAGAGTTCGTCTCGCTCATCCTTGTGACGCGCGATCCGCTCAGCCATCTCATCATCGCTGGCCTCCGCGGAGGCAATGAAAACCCGGCGCTGAGCGGCCGCTTCAGCGACCATTAGTGCCCGGCGGCTCTTGCCGGACCGGGCGCCGCCGAGGATGAGATGGGAACTGGACATGGCGCTCGGGTAGCATGCGGGGCGACGCAAGCCCATTGCGATGCGGCGAGATTGGGCCTGCGCGTTCAAAGAGGCTGGGGCGCGAACGAAGGAGAGTTGGTGGGAGGAAAGCCGTGTTCCTTCGTTCTGGTCGCGTCGCGCGCCCCAGCCAGTTTCTCAGGCTTAGAAATCGAATGAGACGGACCCGAATACCGAGCGCGGCGTGCCCAGCGGGATGCGCAGCGGGTTGAAGCCGTTGAGATAGTACGCCTCATCGAAGATGTTCTTCGCTGCCAGTTGGAAGTGGATAGTCCCATCGTCCCGCCCGAACAGTTCCGGCGCAGCGATGGTGTACCAGACCGATGCATCGACGAGCTGGATGTCGCCTAGGAAGAGCTGGTTGCTTGCGCCGCTGAAGCGACCCGTGCGCTCTGACTCGTAGTAGTAACCGCCGCCGAAGCCGAGCCCGGGATTGGCGCGACGTTTTGGTCCACCCGTTCCGATCCGCACAGGCAGAACGCCGCGCCCAGATCGGCCTGTACGTTCAGCTGAGCCGCCTCAATAGGGTCGCCATCGTCTTGGTCAGCATGGGCTTTTCCGGCGATTGAGCGTCGTGGCGGGTGGCGAGGCTCGCGCGCAGATTTTCCGGCAAATTTGGTGGGCGGTACTGGGATCGAACCAGTGACCCCTACGATGTCAACGTAGTGCTCTACCGCTGAGCTAACCG
>JBCCBN010000112.1:0-10332 GCA_039034035.1 Pseudomonadota bacterium | reverse complement strand
GGATGCCGGGTCGCCACCTTCGAGCGTATAGGTCTCGTCAAGATAGCTGGCTCCGAAGGCCAACAGGAGCGGCGATGCCGTGCCGACTTCGAATTCCTGGGTGAAGTCAGCCTGGAATTGGAGTTCCTCGTTGATCAGGTTGCCCGGGCGGAAGCTGGTGGGCGTATCCGGGCCGAGGGATGGGTTGATCGTGTTGGCGAGGGTGTACTGGATTTCATTTGACCCATAACGGCCGGACACGTCCCAGGTGAACCCGCTATCGTATTCGCCCTTGAGGCCACCGACGAAGGAGAAGTCCTCGATTTCACCGAAGAAGCGCGGCGTAAAACCGCCCGGGAAGATGGATAGCGGCGAATAGACCGAACCGTCTTCGAGGCGAAGATTCTCGATCGTGCCGTTGCCGGGGAAGCGATAGAAGAAGCTGCCGTCGCTTTCGGACTCGGTGTAGCTACCGAAGCTGTAGAGTTCGATGCCGGGGGTGAGATCGATGCCGGCATTGTAGAACAGGGCCAGGCGCTCGACATTGGGCGCGCCCCAAGGCTGGACGACATCGCCATCACCGATGTTCGCATCTGGCAGGCCGGCAATATAGCTCTCTTCGGAGAAGCCCTCGATCGTGGTGTCGAAGCTGGAGCCGCCGCCGGCAAAGCGCGGATCGTTCACATCAGCACAGGCGAAGCCCTCGCAATATTGCCGGGCGCGAACGGTGGCGTCGGCCGTGTAGTATTCGCCGGACAGGTTGAGGAAGCCGGTGCTGCCGAGCGGTAGGCCGACATTACCCGAGATCAGGTACTCGGTGCCGTCGCCTTCATAGTACTGACCAGTCTGGGCCGTGATTATTCCGCCTTCCGCATCATCCTTCAGGATGAAGTTGATCACGCCGGCAATGGCGTCCGACCCGTATTGGGCGGCGGCGCCGTCGCGAAGCACCTCTACAGTCTTAAGGGCAGTGGTCGGGATGGTTGCAATGTCGGGACCCTGGGTGCCCGACCCGCCAATTTGGACCAGTGCAGCCCGGTGGCGACGCTTGGAGTTGACGAGGACCAGCGTCTTGTCGGTCGGCAGGCCGCGCAGCGTGGCGGGCCGAATGAAGGACGCACCATCGGAAATCGGTTGGCGCGACAATGAGTAGGACGGAACCAGCGTCCGCAAGACGTCATTTGTGTCAGTGAAGGAAACAGCGGAGATATCGTCTTCGCTGAACACATCGATCGGCACTGGCGAGTCAGTAACCGACCGCGGCGCCCCACGCGCACCCGTGACGATCACCGTCTCCTGTACCGACTCTGCATCCTCAGCACCGTCAGCGTCCCCCTGCGCTATCGCCGCACCGCCGGTGAAAAGGCCGCCCGCAGCTGCGAAGGCCCCGGACATCAGATAAGTCTTCAATTTCATTTTCATGTTCACATTTCCCCTCGCGAGCCCGTGTCGGGGCCCGCTATTCGCCCCGCATACGGCGGAGAGTTGATCGAGCGCTTTGACGCATCGCCTGCCGGCGCGGCACCAGAGCGTGTTGGCTGTTTAAGGAGACCCGTCGCTGGGTCACCGGCGCCCCGCCGGGCGTTTGGGGCTCAGCGCACAGAGCGCGCCGGGCGGGTTCTTCGTTGAACTTGATGCAAACTCAGAATGAACGGTCCGCCATGTAAATGTGGGTCGATGCGGATGATCGCTTGGGGCGGGCGATGCTCGCAATTGATGCAGTACGGCATAGCCGGTGCACAAGGACGCGCCGCGGTCTCCCTAGGGTAACAGGTCCGAGATGGACAGAATCGTCGCGGCGATCTCGCGGAGCGGCTTGCCCTGGGCCATGGCCATCCGGCGCATGGCGTCATAGGCCTCCTGCTCGGCGAGCCCCTTGCGTTCCATGAGGAGGCCCTTGGCGCGTTCGATCGTCTTGCGCGCGGCGAGGTCATCCCGAGACTTCTGTAACTCTTCCTGCAGCCCGCTGGTGATGCGAAACCGCTCGATCGCCACATCGATCACGGGCCGAACGCGCCCGGGGCTGAGCCCGTCAACGATAAAGGCGCTGGCACCGGCGCGCACGGCTGCGCGCGCGTCATCGCTGTCCGCGCGCTGCACGAAGACAACGATCGGCAACGCTTGCGCGGCAACAATGGCGCTGATGAGTGTGACCAAGCCGGGTCCGGACATGGCCCGGGAGATCACCAAGACGTCGGGGCTAGCCGCGACCGACTGCGCGGCGGTCTCGCTCGGATCGCCCGCGATGACAGCAGTGATCGAAGCGCCCGCGCCGAGGCCCGCCTTGATGGCCGCGCCATCGTCGGCATGGTCGAGAACCAGCACGGCTGTGATCGGCTCGGAAGAGCCCGAAGGACGTTGGAAGTCTTTGTCGGTCAATTCTCAGGGAACGCCTGTTCGCGCCTCAAGCGGCGCAGGTGAGTGCTAATGATCGGCCAGCGTTGACCCGAGCCGCCGTCATTGGCGACTGTGCAATCGGATCAGAAGCGAAGAAGTCGATGCTGGCGACAAGCGCTGGAGGTTGAATTCGCGCAGTCACTCGGGACTCTGAAGCAATTCTGCGCTTGTACTGATCAAAATCAGGGCAGGGTATCGCTGACGCGGAACCCATCGGGTGCGTGGCCGATGGCGCTGATATGCTGAACGACACGTGCAGGCGGTCAGGTAACGCCGGCGCACACCGCTGCCGGGATGCGCGCAAATCAGGGCTTGCGTTCGGATTGGCCGTATTCGCCGGTCGGTTGGTCGATCAAGTTCGAGAAGAAGATCGCATTCATGAGCAGCTTCTCCGTGCCCGGATACGTGCCGCGGAATACCGGATTGTCGGCCATGAGTACCACGGTGCCGCGCTTGAGGCGTCGGGCGACAACGGAGGGGGTCCCGCCGATCTCGTCCAACCGGCGCTGGGATGCGTACCCGGTGAGCAGCGGCGCCTCGGCATATTGGACGGGGACGGCATAGGGGTTGTTGTCCGGACGCGCCAGCGTGAAGCTGACGTTCCGATGCACGGCCAGGTCGCGGTCTGCGAAGCCAAAGCCGAGTGGGTGGGTGGTGTCCAGATCGGTCTGGAAGATCGCTCCGCCGATCACGTGTTCAGCGTCACGCAGGCTCATCGCTGCGAAGTCCAACCGCTCAGGCGCCGCCTCCGGCTCAGCGTCGTCGCCGGCTTCGGCGTCCCCATCCCCGCTGTCCTGACGGTCGCCCGCTTGGGTGTCCGCGGCTTCTGCCGCTTCGTCTGTTCGGTTTTCGATCGCGCCTTCCGCCCAGAGGGCTGCGTCCCGTGTGGCGATCAGCGCGCCACCGCGCTCCACCCAGCCGAGAACGGCGTCCGTCAATTCCTCATCCAGAACCGGAGGCAGGTCCTGCCCTGCAGACGCCAGCCCACCAACAAGGACCAGATGGCTGTACTTGCTCCAATCCAGCGCGGCCAGCCGGTTCTTGTGGACCAGGGTGACGGACATTCGATGCCGATAGTCCAGCGTCCACCACACCTCGCCCACATCATAGCGTGACAGTCCGCCATCATAGGCCAGCACGATGCGAGGCGCTTCCAGGGCGCGGAAACTGTTCGAGGCGCCGAGATCGCGGCCGGCGACTGGGGTCAGGCCGGATGTCGCTGCAAAGACTGGCACGCCATCCTCCTCGGCGATGGACGTCATCACGGCGTGTATGTCTTCGCGGGACGTCTCCTGGCGATCAAGGGGAACGAAGATCGCGCCCCGGCCGAGGGCCACGTCACCGGATGTCGTTGCGACCACTGAGTCTTCCATGGCTGCCCGGACCAACAGGTCGGCAGCAAGGATCCGGTTCAGGGCGCGAGGGGCATAGCTGTGCGACCAGTCAAAGACATAGCCATAGGGCGCCGGGTCCGGCGCGGCCGCAGGCTGGAACGCGCCATCGGCCAACCCCGCAACCGGAACCGAACGGAACACGCCGCTGCGCACCGGGGCGAATTCCAGATCGTATGCCAGGGGCAGGGTCCAGCCCGAGACGTCATAGAAGACATTCTCCTCGAACTCGGTGAACCGTTCAAAAATGCCGCGGATCATGCGGTTATTGGTTTGGGCCAGGGGCACGTAGTAGCTTGACCCGGATCGATAGGTGCGCTCGTCGACCGTCACATCCGCGCTCAGGCCGTTCACCTCAATGTCATGCAGGCGCAACAGGCGCACGAAGCGGGCAGCGCGCTCGGGGTCGCCTTCGGCTGTGAAGACCCAGCCCGCCTGGCCGTCGCGCTCGGCCTGGCGCGCATTCTCGGCGAAGAAGTCACGCTGATAGGCGGTGATCTCCGCGCGCAGGTCCAACGCGCCCTGGATCGTGGTCAGGGCGGTGCGAAACTGGGTGCGCACATTGTCGGCAGTTTCGACCAGCCCGCGTTCGGTCTCGACAGATCCGCCGCGTGCGGCGCCCGCCTCGAACAGAATGCCGAGCGAACCGTTGACCTGGGGATAGGTCGAGCCCTTGCCGATATAGAAATTGTCGAAGCCTTCTTCGGTCCAATAGAGCTTGGCTTCGCTATCAAGAAAGGCGGCGTGCCGCTGGCCGATGCCCTGGGTCAATTCCCGGGCGCGTTCGGGGATCAGCGGGTTGCGCCGCAGTTCTTCGCCGGGGTGGAAGTAGTACGGGTTGGGCGAGTTCATCTCGTGATAGTCCGCCGAAACCATGGGCTTCCATTTGTGCCACTGCCTGATCCAGGCCTGGCTCTCTGGCTGGGTCAGCAAGAGCCATTGGCGGTTGAGGTCGAACCAGTAGTGATTGGTGCGCGCCTCGATCCACATCGAATGAGCCGCGTCGTTAATGTCTGTATTCTCCGCATAGGACCAGAATGTCTCCACATGGTCGATGCGTCTGGCGTGACCGTCGGGATTGAACACGACCGTGAAAATCATCACGGCGTTCTCCAACTGCGCTTCAACGACCGGCCCTCGCGCGGCGGCATAGTGGTAGAGCAGCGGGATCGCGGCATCCATGGATGAGGTTTCCGAGCCGTGAACGCCATAATTGATCCAGAGCACCATGGGCGCTGCGTCCGGAGCCGCGCGGCCCTCCAGCCGCTCAAGATGGGTCTGCCGAATGGCCTCCAGATTCGAGTGATTGTCTGGACTGGTGACTGTGAATGTCAGGATCGGGCGACCTTCATGGGAATGGCCGATGGTTTCCATGCTGATCCGGTCGGAGCGTTCAGCCAGATCGCGCAGATAGGCGTTCATGTCGCCAATGCGGACCGGACGCTCGCCAATCTCATAACCGGCGCTATCGTCGAAAACCGGCACGGCGTCATCATAGGTCACGCCCTCGACCAGGAAGTACTCAACCGGTTCGGCGAACGCCCCTATGGCGAGCGGCGACAGGATGAGAACGGCGAGAGCAGTGAAGACACGGCGCAGCATGGCGGTTCCTTGGCGGCTTGGGTTCGGTCAGGAACCTAGACGAGGCGCAGGCCCGCTTCCAGCGCCAGCGGCGTGGTTTGTGAAGAATAATTCAGGGCGCGGACGGCCCCACCTGGCGGCCGACGGAGTGGGCGATGCCGTCTGTGATCGGGGGCCAGCGTCCGGCGTCGTCGCGGGCGGCCTGGGGCAGGGAGACGCCCGGCCCGGCGCTTCGAGACAGGCTCGACGAGTACCAACAGGCTGTCGGTCGCGGAAGGGATTTGCCGGGGCCGTTCATGTCTGCGATATGCGCACTGATGAGATCGGCGACTGTCCTTAAGAATCTTCCGGAGCCCCGCGCCGTGGGCCCCTGCAACGCGGCACTTTCGGACCGCTTGCACGCCGTCCATATCTGACCCATGTCGCCCAACCGCGCCTACCCATTCTCCATCGCCCCGATGATGGACTGGACTGATCGGCATTGCCGGATGTTCCACCGGACGCTTGCGCCAAATGCGGCGGTATGGACCGAGATGGTGACGGCGGATGCGGTGATCCATGGAGACCGGGACCGATTGCTGGGGTTTGACGCGCGCGAGCACCCTGTGGTGCTGCAGCTTGGCGGGTCCGATCCCGCGAAGATGGCGGAGGCGGCGCAGATTGGCGCTGAGTGGGGCTATGACGAGGTGAACATCAATTGCGGCTGCCCCTCGGACCGTGTCCAATCGGGCACGTTCGGGGCCTGCCTGATGGCCGAGCCGGCGCGTGTTGCCGCGTGCGTCGCCGCGATGGGCGAGGCGGTGCCTGTTCCCGTCACGGTGAAGTGCCGGATCGCGATTGATGACATGCCGGCCCGCGAGACCTTGTTCGGATTTGTCGATCAGGTTGCCGATGCGGGGTGTGAGGTGTTCACCGTCCACGCGCGCAAGGCGTGGCTGAAGGGGCTGAGCCCGAAGCAGAACCGGGACATTCCTCCGCTCGACTATGGTTTGGTGGCCGAATTGACGGCGGCGCGGCCCGACCTCGCGATCATCCTTAATGGCGGCATCGACAGCCTGGAGGCGGCCGCCCGGCACCTGGCGGTGTTTGACGGTGTGATGCTGGGCCGGGCGGCCTACCAGAAGCCGGCCATCCTGCTGGGTGTCGCAGCCCTCATCGATGCGGCCCGAGCCAGCGGCGGAGACGAGCCGGTCCCGTTCGTGGCGCCTGCGGTTTCGACCGGAGATTTCGTGCGCAAAGTGCGCGACTATCGCCCCTACATCGAAGCGCAGCTGGCCGGTGGCGTAGGCCTGCATGCCATGACCCGGCACATGCTGGGCCTGTTTGCGGGTCGCCCGGGCGCGCGGGCGTGGCGACGGTATCTGTCTGAGCATGCCCCACGGACGGGCGCGCCGATTTCGGTGCTGGACGATGCTCTCGCACATGTGGCCGAGCCCGCCGCCGCTGTTGCGGTCAACTCCTGAACAAGTGTCTTCGCAAGGTTAACAGCCGCGCCGGAACTTGATGGGCGGTTTCACCATCGCTCAATCTCTCTTTGGTACAACGCTTTCCAACCGGACGATTAAGGGGCCGGGTAGATGGAGAGACTGATGAGCTTGAAAAAGGTCCTGCTTGCAGGCGCCGCGATGCTCGCCGCAACGGCAGCACCGGCAAACGCCTCGATCGTTGACAATCCGCACTTCAAAGTGCTGGGCCTTGTCATCGTCTGGGGTGACGGCAATATCGCCAGCGATTTCGTGATCGACACCGCCGCGGGTGCTGGCGACGCTGACCTGATCGCCGGCGACGTGACGCCGGTCGTGACCGGTTCGCTGGCTGGCGCACCCGGCGCGAACGAAGGCGCCCTGCTTTCGATCAGCAATGCTGTCAGCGGTGGCGTGCTCACCGATGCCGGTACCGTTGGCGTGCTGGATGCTGCTGACTCGTTCACGGCGTTCGAAGTGGACGGCAGCACCGATGTGGGCTTCACGGGTGCCTATACCTCGCAGTGGTTCGCTGCGTCGAACACCCCGTTCAACGTGACGGCTGATGTGACTGGCGTCACGCCTACGGAAGCGGACGCCGTCGAGTACGGCCTGGCTGTGACGGCACCTGCCGCGTCCACCGCTGCGTTTGCTGTGACCGCTGCTGACGTGCAGGTTGCCGCTGGCGACACGCTCGACGACATTGACGGCATTGATGTGTTCGAAGGCTCCACCCGGACCGCCGAAGATCCCGGCACGCTGCTCGAGCAGGCCTGGCAGTTCGAAAACACCTACAGCCTCGACTATGACCTGTCGCAAGGTGTCATCGACATCGCCCCGACGGTCACCTTCACGGTCTACGTGCCGTAAGGCTTGCGCCAAGAGCGTTGAAATTCGGAACACCCGGTGCGCCGCAGCGTGCCGGGTGTTTTGCGTCGTCGGGGGCAGGGGGAGGAGGAGGGGCGTAAGGGGTGCGGCTGCAGCCGGCTTTCGCGCCAGGCGCGTAAACCGCTCGGTAACCGAAACCCGGTCAAAAGGATGGCCTGATATCCAAACGCGGGAATGCCCCATGATGATCACTTGCATGAGAGCCGCCTATCTGGCCGGACTGCTCGCCCTGTTCTCACCGATTGCGTCGGCGATCGGCATCGGCTTGCAGCCGACAACGGTCGAGGTCAGCCTGCAGCCCGGCGAGCGCCAGCGGCAATCGATCAACATCGTGAACGTGCACCAGGAACTGACGATTTCGCTGACCATTGGTCTTGCCGATTGGGATTTGGACGAAGATGGCCAGATCGTCCTGGCGGCACCGGGTGACATGGAACGGTCGGGCGCGGACTGGGCGCGCTTCAGCCCCGGCTTCGTGACGTTGGAGCCTGGCGAGTCCGAGCAGATCATTGTGGACATGTCGGTGCCCGCCCGGGTGGATGGGCCAGGCGACTACCGTTTTGCCCTGCTGGCATCGACCATCTTGCCAGAAGAGCGCAATGCGGGCGCGGGCGTCTGGCGGCGCTACCAGCTTGCGACGCTGTTTTATGTGACGACAGGCGATGCCGAGAGCCATCCCGAAGTGGTCAGTTCCGGCGTCAGCGTCGATGATGCCGGCGCTGCGGTTGTGGCCCTGCGTCTGGAAAATGAAGGCAACGCCCATGCTCGGCTGAACGGTGCCGTGGAAGTGATCGTCGGTGACGAGACGACCGAGTACGCGATTGGCAATGTGGTCGTCCTGGATAAGGGCGCGCGCAATCTGCAGGTGCCGCTGACCGAGGCGCTACCGGCCGATGCTGGGATCCGGGTGGTGCTGGAGAACAGTTTCGAGCCACAATCGAATATCGGTGTCCGCTCGCTGGACCCGGTGCATGTCGCCTGGACAGCCAGCGATCTTGAGTCCCAGAAGGGTATCCAGAAGGCCGAGGCGGATGGCGCGCAGGATGATCCGGTTGATTTTGCCGACACCGACCAGCCAGCTGCGCCTGAAGACAGCCCACCGGTCGACGCCGATGGTGCGGCCGAGCGGAGCTTGCCCTGACCCTCAAGCGGAGTCTGACGGTCGGACTGAGCCTGTGTTTCGCGGCCCTGGTCGAGGGGGCGGCGGCGGCCCAGTCCTGGCTCGATAGCGACTTCTATTGCCGGACCTATGGCTGTGTCGTGGTCCATGATGGGTTCACCTTCGACGTCTACGACAATTACCGGTTCTCTGATGGGAGTACGGTGCAGCCCGGCGAACGCATGATCCCGTGGACCGGGAACCCGTTCCAGGGCGTAGGCGGGGTCAATCCCGTGGTGACGGGCACGCGGACTGAAGCGTTTACCCTCGCCCCTTTGGTGGATGAAAGCGCGGTGATCGGGGTGGATCTCGATGGTGACGGCGTGATGGAGCTGCAAGCCAGCACGAATGCGTCCGGATTCATCGACGCGACCAGCGTGATGTCGTCGTTTTCGGTCGGGACCATGACCCAGATCCGCTCATCCGAGACGTCCTCCCAGCGCAGTTTCTACCTCTCTTCCCGCACCGATTTCTTTCTGACGGGCCAGGTGATCCAGACCGGGCAGGGCGACGCTTCGGATTTCCAGACCATTAATTTCGAGTATGACGTGACCCTGGCGGGCAATGATGACGGCATGTCATTTGGCGCAGACGCGCGGGGCGCCGATGCCTTCCAAAGGCCCGGTTTGGTCACCAGTCTCGCGGATCTATTGAATGGACCCACCGACTTGCTGGAAGTCACCGAAGATATCCGCCAGCGAGAATCCATCAGCCTGCCAGAACAATCGGTTCGGTTCGACTATATCTATGGCTTTGATGCCTATGATCTGTCGATGGGCGCGGGCCCGCTGCAATACCGGCTGGAGTTCGACTTCTACAATCGCTGAGCCGGTCGGTTGGTAACCTATTGCGCGGGGACTTTCCGTGTCTTCGATTTGGATTTGGGCTTGGCGGCGGCTTTTGATCTCGTCGGCGCCTTGGCCCTCGTCTTGGTCTTGGGTTTAGGCTTTGGCTTCGGCTTCTCCTCGTCGCCATCCTTGGGCCCGGCCGGTGTCTTCGTCGCCGAGCGGGCCTTCTGGCGCTGGTTTGCCTTGCGC
This sequence comes from Pseudomonadota bacterium, assembly GCA_039034035.1. GTDB lineage: Bacteria > Pseudomonadota > Alphaproteobacteria > Caulobacterales > Hyphomonadaceae > UBA5336. Next base: position 437 of record JBCCBN010000112.1, on the reverse strand, counting down.
TCATCCTGGCGGCGGAAGGTCTCGGCCAGAAAGCGGCCCGTCCAGCTCTCGGGGATGGCGGCCACCTGTTCGGGCGTGCCTTCGCCGACCACGCGGCCCCCGCCCGTGCCGCCTTCGGGGCCAAGGTCCACGATCCAGTCGGCGGTCTTCACCACATCGAGATTGTGCTCGATCACCACCACGCTATTGCCGGCATCGACCAGTTCATGCAGGACGTCGAGCAGCTTCTTCACATCATGAAAATGCAGGCCCGTGGTGGGTTCATCAAGGATGTAGAGCGTCCGGCCCGTGGCGCGCTTGGAGAGTTCCTTGGCCAGACTTTGACGAAGTCCGAACCTTTGTCGCCGAACGCACTCGCTTCAGGCTGCACCGGCCACGCCGGCGCGTTCCCCCGGACCACTTCCGGCACGCCTCTCGTAGCGCGCCCGGCGTCGCCG
>JBCCBN010000111.1:0-10350 GCA_039034035.1 Pseudomonadota bacterium | reverse complement strand
CGTTCGTGAATACATGCTGGCTGGTGCGCCATCCGGAGGGAGACCTGCTCTGGGATCTTGGTTTGCCGGGCATGCTGACGGCGGCGGGGCCGATGGAACAGGGCATTTTCACCGTGTCACTCGAGACGACGTTGGCGGACGAGCTGGCCGCGCGCGGGGTGAGGATGGACGAGATCGAGCAAGCCGCCATCTCCCACAGCCATTTCGACCATATCGGCCAGATCGACCAGGTGGACGCCAATACGGTGTGGCTCGTGCATGAGACCGAGTATGCGTTCATGTTCCCCGACGAAGGCGACACGCCGCCGGACAATGCCGCCCAGTTTGCGCCGTTCGCGGACTTGAAACTGGAGCTGTTCACCGGGTCGAAGGATGTGTTCGGTGATGGCTCGGTGGTGATCCATGAAACGCCGGGGCACACGCCGGGGCATACATCGCTGCAGGTGAACCTGCCGGAAACGGGAGCTGTGTTCCTGACAGGCGATCTCTATCACCGGACCGAGAGCCGGGAGCTTCGCCGGGTGCCGCAATTCAACGCCGATGTCGCGGGTGCAGAGGATCCGGGGGCGCAGACCCGGGCGTCGATGGACGCCTTCGAAGCGGCGGTGGCGGCAGCGGGGGGCCGGGTGATCATCCAGCATGAGCCGGACGATGTGTCGGTATTGGCGGATGTGATGCGGTAATGCTGGGGCCATGGATGGTGGCCGGGTGTTGGAACCCGGCCATAGTGTCGCCGCGGTCGGGGTGTGTTCTTGCTGGCGTCCGGTGAGGAGGATATGCGCATGGTGTGGAAACGGCTCGGGGCGATGATATCGGCGGCGATTGTGCTGGCTGGAAGTGCCGGGGCCGATCTGGGAGCGCTGAAGCCGGCGGGCTGGAGCACTGAGCGGAAGGGCGAAATGGTGGTCCATTCCGCGCCGGTTGGTCTGGAAACCATCATGGTGCGAGAAATTACCGGCACAGATGACCCGTTGGATGGGGCGAAGACGATTGCCGAAGCGGTGTTCGGAACGGGGATGACGCCGACCCGCTCAAGCACAAGCATGGACGGCGCGGTAGCGGTCTATGACGCCGAGCTATCGGTGTCGGCGGCGACGATTACCCTGAATGGGTTAGGGATCAAGCAGTCGGGGAACGCCATTCTGGCGGTGCTGCACATTGGCGAAGCGGGGCGCGATGGCCTTGGGGCGCGGCGTGCGGCGTTGCGGGAAACGCTGAAGGCGATGGCGCCGGCGGCTGATCCCGCGCCTAATTCTGGCGCTGGTTCGGTTTCAAGGCCCAAGTCTGCGGGTGGGGCGGGCAAACTGACGGTGGCGCATACGGTGTTTGACCTGGACTATGTGGGCGGGGTCGGCGGGTTCACCTATCCGGAATACACGCCGGTCTACCTCCTGGCCGATGGCCGGGCCTGCCGCTGTACGGAGGTGGCGCCGACCGCCCTGACAGAAGCCGACTATGCGCGCCAGTCCCGGGCCGATACCGGGACATGGACGCAGGCCGGTGGCGGGTTCGAGATCCGCTATCGTGATGGGTCCAAGCCTGAACGGGTCAAGGCTTCGCTGGCCAAGCCGACCGCACCGCCAGCTGCGACGGCGCTCAGGGGGCGGTACCGCTCCATCGGTGGCGGCGGCTCTGTGGCGCTGGGCGGGGGCGTAATGACGGCCAATGTGGAGGATTTGACGTTTTACGCCGATGGCAGCTTTTCGGAGCAAAGCTTCAGGTCCGGCAGTGCGCCGGGCGGCGTTGGCTGGTCGAAGCGGGGGACAGCGGGGACGTTCAACCTGGATGGAGCTGTGCTGACGCTCGACTATCGCGATGGCCGGCAGGTGCAGACATCGGTCTATTACAGCTCGAAGCGAAAGCGGACCGCCGATTTCGGGCAGATGGGCGTGCTGTGGATCGGCGGTGAGGGATTCAAGCGCGAAGAGTAGCGTTCGGATTACATCCGGTCGGGCACGGTAATGCCGAGCAGGTCGAGGCCGGTTTCCAGTTGGGCGAGCACGGCGGCGCTGAGCGCGAGACGGGAGCCGCGGAGGGCGGGGTCTTTCTCTGCCGCGATGGGGTGGGCGCCGTAAAAGGCGCTGAAGGCCTGGGCGAGGCTGTAAACGTGCTCGCAAAGGATGTGGGGCATGCGCTTGTCACGGGCCGCGAGCACGGCGGCGCTAAACCCGTCCAGCGCGAGGACGACGGCGCGTTCGGTGTCGCTTTCGACCCGGATCGGGGCTTGGGCGAGGCCTTCGTCTTCGGCGCGGCGGAGGAGCGATTTGATCCGGACGGCGGCGTAGAGCAGGTATGGCCCGGTCTTGCCCTCGAAACTGGTGAAGCGGTCGAGGTCGAACACGTAGCTGGTGGTGCGGGTGTTCTGGAGGTCTGCGAAGCGGAGGGCGGCGCGGGCGACGAGGTTGGCCACGCGCGCGCGCTCGCCCGGGGGCATGTCTTCGGGCAGCTTGGCGGCGGCATCGATCTTGGCCTGGGCTTCGTCGAGCGCCATGGTGTTGAGGTCGGCGAGGCGGAGCGTGCCGCCTTCGCGGGTCTTGAAGGGCTTGCCGTCGGTGCCATTCACCGTGCCGAAGCCGATATGTTCGAGCGTGTCGCGGGCCATGAGGCCGGCCTTGTCGGCAGCGCGGAAGACTTGTTCGAAGTGGAGCGCCTGGCGCTGGTCGACCACATAGATGAGGCGGTCAGGTGGCGGGGTGTGCGCGGTCATCCGGTCGAGGATCGTGGCCAGGTCGGTGGTGTGATACCCGGTGCCGCCGCGGGAATTGACGAGCATGATCGGCGGCATCGCGTTCTTGAGCTTGGTGGAGCCGTCCTTGGCTGTGACGGGCACGTTCTCGCCGTCCCGGGCGATATCGACGATCCAGGCGCCATCATCCTGGCGGGCGAGCCCCTTGGACTTGAAGTCCTCGACCAGGCCTTCGATCAAATGGTCTACGTCGCTTTCGCCTTTCCAGAGGTCGAAACTGACATCGAGAAAGCTGTAATCGGATTTCAGGGCCGCAACAGAGACGTTGATGAAGTGGCTGAGCAAGGCGCGATAGCCGGGTCGGCCGGACTGGAGCTCGGCGACGGCGTGTTGGCTGCGCTCATTGCGGGCGGGATCGGCCTTTGCCGCGGCGCTGGCTTCTGGGTACATCCGGGCGAGGTCTTCGATGGTGAAGGGCGGGTCGTCCGGATAGGGGCCGGTGACGCTGGCATCGAAATAGACGAGGCCGGGCTGTTCGTCTTCCAGTGCGGTGATGAGGTGCCCCATCTGGAGGCCCCAATCGCCAAGATGGGCATCGCCGGTGACCTGGTCGCCGGCAAAGCGGAAGATCCGGACCACCGTGTCGCCGATGACGGCCGAGCGCAAATGGCCTACATGCATGGGCTTGGCGACATTGGGACCGCCGAAATCGACGATCACGGATTGCCGGTTCGGCGCGAGGGTGCCGCCGGACATTTCATCGGACGCGATCGCTTCGGCGCGGGCCGAGAGGGTGTCTGATGCGACGCGGATGTTGAGAAAGCCCGGGCCGGCAATTTCGGCGCTGGCGACGGCGGGATGGCTGGCGATGGCCTTGGCGACGGCGTCGGCGATGTCGCGGGGATTGCGCTTGGCCGCCTTGGCCGAGCCCATGGCGCCATTGCACTGGAAGTCTGCCAGTTCGGGCCGGTCGGAGCGGCGGACGGCGCCCCATTTCCGGTCCAGCCCGAGGGCTTCAAACGCGTCTGCACACGCTTCACCGAGCGTGCCTGCCAAATCTGTCATGCCTGGCTCCCTAGCGCCCTGCCCCGGCTTCAGGGCCGGGTCGTTCCCACCTGGGCGTCAAGCCGGAAGCGTTTGCCCTCGCGGTTGAACTGCAACTCGGCGTCGGTGAGGACGAAGCCGACAATGATCTCGAAATTCGCTCCAGAGATCGACGCATCGATCCTGGGGATGGTGATATCGCGGAGCGTTTCGGTGATCGCATCGATCGAGCCGCCATCAAAATCGGCGGTGAGGTCGAATTCCTGGCGGGCAAGGACTGTAGCGTCGCGCCGGGTGATCGTGACGAAGAAGGGATAGGTGTGCGTTTCTGCCTCACCGGCGGGGCCGCGACCGAAGGCAAAATCGATCTCCAACTCACCCCGGATCGGGTCTTCATCGGCATAGCGGCACTGGAAGCGCACGCCGGTGATTTCACCGGTGTAGCGGATGTTGCGGAAGAGCTCGCCGTCGCCATCGAGGACGACGATGCGGGCGGCGTCGTAGATCGAGGCTGCCGGGGGGCATGGGCCTGCATTCTGCCGGGTGTCGAACACTTCACCCACCCCGCTCGAGCAGGCGGCGATGGCCAGTGTGGCGGCAAAGGCAAGGCAGGATCTCAGCATGATCGCGGGCGTCCTTGGTGTCTGTCTCAACGGGCGCTATGCATGGCCTGCGAACCCCTTATATGGCAAGGGCGGATGTGCAACAGCGTCGCTGGAACGCTGGTCCGCTGGAACAGGCGCCTTCCCATGACACTGGCCACGACCGAGCCCACCCGCCCCCTGAAGATCCTGCTGGCCGCCCCACGGGGGTTTTGCGCCGGGGTCGACCGGGCGATCCAGATCGTTGAAGAGGCGCTCGGCAAGTGGGGCGCGCCGGTCTATGTGCGCCATGAAATCGTGCACAACCAGCATGTGGTTTCGCGGCTGGAGGACCAGGGCGCGGTGTTTGTCGAGGAATTGGACGAGTGCCCGACCGACCGGCCGGTGATCTTCTCGGCCCATGGGGTCCCGAAATCGGTGCCCCAGGACGCTGAAGCGCGGCAGATGATCTATGTCGATGCGACCTGCCCGCTGGTGTCGAAGGTGCATGTGGAGGCCGAGCGCCATACGCGAGAAAACCGGCACATCCTGCTGATCGGCCATGCGGGGCACCCCGAAGTGATCGGGACGATGGGCCAGGTGCCCGAGGGCGCGATGACCCTGATCGAGACCGAAGCGGACGCCCGCGGGTTCGAGACCAGCGCGCCGGGCAATCTGGCCGTGGTGACCCAGACCACGCTTTCGGTGGATGACACCGCAGCGATTGTCGCGATCCTGCGGGACCGGTTTCCCCAGATCGCCATGCCGCACAAGGAAGACATCTGTTACGCCACCACCAATCGCCAGGAAGCGGTGAAGGCCATGGGCGAAGCGTCTGACCTTGTGCTGGTGATCGGCGCGGAGACCTCTTCCAACTCGAAGCGGTTGGTGGAGGTGGCGCTGCGGGCGGGGGCGCGAGACGCCCGGCTGGTGGCGAGCGTTGAGGATGTGGACTGGGGCTGGTTTGATGCCGTTGGAACGCTGGGGCTGACGGCGGGGGCCAGCGCGCCGGAAGACCTGGTTCAGGGCATTATCGATGCCTGCCGAAGCCGGTTTGACGTTACGCTGGAGGAGGTGCGAACCGCGCGCGAGGATGTGGTGTTCAAGCTGCCCCGTGTGTTGGTAGACTAGGCTGGCGTAATGACAGCGGCCTTACGCATCTCCAATCGTGCGGCGCGGCGATTGTGGCTGGCAGCTCAGGGCCTCGCGGCAACGCCGACCGGCAAGCTCGATCTCGATGCCATGATCACGGGGCTCGGCTTTGTCCAGCTCGACACGATCCAGGTCGTTGCGCGCGCCCACCATCATATCCTGTGGAGCCGAAACCAGAACTATCGCGAGCTGATGCTGGACACGCACATGACGGCGCGGCGCCGAGTGTTCGAGCACTTCACCCATGACGCCTCTGTCATCCCGATCGACTTCTATCCGATGTGGGCGCGCCAGTTCCGCCGGCTGGAAGAGAAGGTGCGCGGATGGGAATGGCATCGCGGTATGCTGGGCGCCGGTGGTCGGGAAGCGATGAAGCAGCGAATCGCCGCCGAAGGGCCGCTCTGCACCAAGGCGTTCGACACCAAGGTGCAGGGCGAGAAGAAGATGTGGTCCCGTCCGCCGCACAAGCTGGCGCTGGACTACATGTGGTATGCGGGCGAGCTGACGACGGCGCACCGGGAGAATTTCACCAAGTTCTACGACCTGACCGAGCGGGTGATCCCTGCCGAGCACCTGGCGCAGGACATTCCCGACGCCGACCAGGTGGACTGGCTGTGCCGGGCGGCGCTGGAGCGGATGGCGTTTGGCACCGAGGGCGATATCCAGCGCTTCTGGGCCGCGGTGGACAATGCCGAGGCGAAGGACTGGGTGGCGGGCGCGCGCGCGGACCTGGTGCCGGTGGAGATTGAAGGGGCGGACGGCACCTGGCGGCCCGCCTTTGCGCCTGGCGATATCGAGCCCCGGCTGGAGCGTGTGCCAGCGCCAACGAGCCGGTTGCGCCTGCTGAACCCGTTCGATCCGGTCATTCGGGATCGCACGCGGCTGGAGCGGCTGTTCGGGTTTGATTACACGGTAGAGATGTTCGTGCCGGCGGCGAAGCGCCGGTGGGGGTACTATGTCTATCCGCTGCTGGAGGGGGACCGGTTTGTCGGCCGGATCGAGGTGAAGGCAAACCGGCGCGCCGGGCAGTTGACGGTGCTCAATCTGTGGCCGGAGCCGAAGGTGAAATGGACCGGAGCGCGGGCGGCGAAGCTGGATGCAGAGCTGGACCGGCTTGCGCGCTTCGTGTCGGCGGAAGAGATTGTGTGGCAGGTGGCGGCGCCGGTCGGGTGACGCTTCGCGCGGGTCGGGCCTTGGGTTGGCTTGACGCGGTTGGGGCAATCGCGTCCCATTGGTGTGTCGAGGCTTGGGAGGGCGAGGCATGGCGATCTATCTGACGGGTCTGGTGGTCTTCTTCGGCACCCATCTGTTTACCGGGATCAGGTCCCGTGCACCGGGACAGGATATGCGCCAACGGATGGGCGAAGGGCCGTATATGGGGCTCTACTCGATCGCGGCTTTGGGCGGGTTCGTGCTGCTGTTGTATGGCTATTCGCAAGCCGATGGGGCGGCCACGCTCTATGCGGCACCGACCTGGGGGCGGCACCTGAATTACATCCTGATGCCGATTGCGCTGGTGGCGCTGGTGGCCGCGTACATGCCGACCGGGTACATCAAGATCGCGCTCAAGCATCCCATGCTGGTGGCTGTCAAGCTCTGGGCAGTGGGGCATTTGCTGGCGAATGGGGAGGTGCGGTCCGTGCTGCTGTTTGGCGCATTCCTCGCCTATGCGGTGTTCGCCCGGATCGTGGTGAAGCGGCGGGGGGATACCGGGACGGGACCGGATGTGAAGGCGAACGTGGTGGGAGATGCGCTGGCGGTTGGCATTGGCCTGGCGCTGAGTGTGGCGATCATTCTATACCTGCACCCTGTCCTGTTCGGACGCCATGTCTGGCCGCCAGCGTGATCGGGCTTCACCTTCTGGCGATGAGGCCCCCTTTCCAAATCGGCGGGACCGGGCTACCCCGCCCGCATGTCAGCCCAGACCCAGATCCGCCGAAAGACCGTCAAGGATATCGCTGCCGCCAAGGGGGGTGAGCCACTGGTGTGCCTGACGGCTTATGATGCACCGACCGCGGCGCTGCTTGACCCCCATTGCGACCTCCTTCTGGTGGGCGACAGCGTGGGCATGGTGGTGCACGGGCTGCCATCGACGGTGGGCGTGACGCTGGAGATGATGATCCTGCACGGCCAGGCGGTGATGCGCGGCGCCGAAGCGGCGTTCGTGGTCGTGGACATGCCCTTTGGCAGCTATGAGACCAATGCCGACCAGGCCTTCCTGAATGCGGCGCGGGTGATGAAGGAGACCGGCTGCCAGGCGGTGAAGATCGAGAGCGGGACCTATGCGGCGCGCCAGATCGAACACATGGTGTCACGGGGGATTCCGGTGATGGGACATGTAGGCCTGCGGCCACAGGCGGTGAATGTGGATGGCGGCTTCCGGGCCAAGGGGCGCAGCAAGGCGGAGCGCTCGCTGGCGCTGGAGGAAGCGGTGGCAGCCGACGAGGCGGGGGCGTTCGCGATCGTGGTGGAAGGGGTGGCCGAGGACCTGGCTGGTGAGATCACCGAACGGGTGGCTTGCCCGACGATCGGGATCGGGGCATCGGCGGCCTGTGACGGGCAGATCCTGGTGACCCAGGACATGCTGGGCGTCTTCGACTGGACGCCGAAATTCGTGCGCAAGTACGCGGATCTGAAAACGGCGATCTCTTCGGGGGCAGAAGCCTATGCCAAAGATGTGCGGGCACGTGCGTTTCCAACTGGCGCGGAAACCTATTCCCTGCGAAAACCTGCCCAGTAACATCGCTTCGCCGCGTTGCAGGCGGCGGCCTGCACCGCTAAACCCGCGGCAACGCCCCCCAGAGAGAGCCGATCCGTGACCGATATTTTCGAGGAAGTCGAAGAGGCCCACCGCCAGGACAAGGTGGATGATGCGTGGCGGAAGTATGGCTGGGTGGTCTGGCTTGCGGGCGCTGGCGTGGTGCTGGCGGTGGCGGCAAACGAGTATCTCGGCTGGCAGCGGAGCGAGGCGCAGGCCGCCAGCGCTGGCCGGCTCGAAGCGGCGATCGAAGCGCTGGACGATGCGCGCTATGGCGATGCCGAAGTGGCGTTCTCCGAGATTTTGGCGGATGGGTCAGCGCTGTCACAGCTGGCGGCACAGTATCTCGCCCAGGTGCGGCTTGAGGGACAAGGCAACCGACCCGCCGCAATCGAGGCGCTGAATGCGGTCGCCGACGCTGATGGGGCGCCTCTGGAGCAGATGGCGCTGTTGAAGGCGGCGTATCTGCGCAGCGACGAGGCGAGCGTGGCCGAGCTCGAGACGCTGCTGGCAGGACTGCTGACGGCGGAAACGCCGCTGGCGGCGCTGGCGCAGGAGTTGGTCGCGGCCAAGGCGTTTGCCGAGGGGGACCATGAGCGGGCACGGCGGGATTTCACCTATCTGCGCTTTGCTCCCAACGCGCCGCCCGGACTGGCGCAACGGGCTGAAATCGCGCTGACCGCCATTCCGCGCCCGGCAGAGCCGGTGGGGAGTGACATGGAGGGCGAGCCTGCCGCATCCGATGGCGGCGAGGGGGAAGCGTCCCGCCTGGCGCCGGCACCTGGCGAAGGCGCCGCCGGTGGGAGCGAGACGCCCGCCCAGCCAGCGGCTGGAGACGGCGCACCTGACGACACCAATGAAGACCTTGGAGGCGAATTGCCATGACATCCCGGCCCCGAAGTCTCCCGATCCTGATCGCGATCTCGCTGATGGCGCTGTCCGGGTGCGGTATTCTCACCAATCGCTCGGCTGAGCGCGAGGCGGAGGAAGCCGCCGACAAGGCCGGCCGGATCACGATGGTGCTGGGCGAAGAGGCGCTGCAGGCTGATCCGGCGCTCGCGACCGAGACCATCGCCCTGCCCCCGGCCGAAGCGCTGGCATCCTGGCCGCAGGCCGGTGCGCGTCCGTCCAAGGCGATCGGGCATTTGTCGGCCGGCGCTGATTTCACGGTGGACTGGCGCCAGGATGCGGGCCGCGGCTCTGACCGTAAATCGGCGCTGACAAGCGCGCCGGTGAGCAGTGATACACTGATTTATGTGCTCGATTCCGGGCAGACGGTTCGGGCCTTCGACCTGGAGACAGGGCGGGCCCAATGGTCGACGAAGATCCCATCGGGCAATAATCGCGACCGGATCGGTATTGGCGGCGGCCTCGCTTATGAGGATGGCCGGCTGTATGTGGCTAGCGGGTTCAGCGTTCTGATGGCGCTTGATGCCGACACTGGCGACCAGATCTGGCGGCGCGAAATGGATGCGCCGATGACAGGCTCGCCGACGGTTCGGGACGACCGGATGTTTGTTACGTCGAACAATAATGAAGTGTTCGCGGTCAGCCTGTCGGATGGACAGGTACTATGGTCGGACCAGGCGATTTCCGAGCCCGCACGGGTGCTGGGCAGCCCCAGCCCGGCAGCGGTGGAAGACATTGTGGTGACGCCGTTCTCTTCTGGCGAAGTAATTGCGTATCTCTCCAGCAATGGCCGGCGCCTATGGACCGATGCCCTCTCCCGCCCCGGCCGGTTCACGCCGATCTCGGCGATCAATGACATCGCCGCCCGGCCCGTGCTGGCCGCCGGGTTGGTGATCGTCGCCAACCAATCGGGCCTGACAGCGGCAATTGACGGGCGCACGGGCACGCGGGTCTGGGTACAACCCATCGGCTCGACCCAGGCGCCCGCGCTGGCGGGGACGTATCTGTTCATCGCTGGCGTGGACGGGACGCTGGCCGCTATCGATGCGGGTTCAGGCGGCGTGTTCTGGGCCACCGAACTGCCGAAATTCCGCAATACCGAAAAGCAGCGTGGGCGGATCAGCTATTCCGGCCCGCTGGTGGCATCTGGACATGTGGTAGTGGTGTCGTCGGAGGGGGAAGTGCTGCGGTTTGATCCCCAGACCGGGGAACAGACTGCG
>JBCCBN010000110.1:0-10354 GCA_039034035.1 Pseudomonadota bacterium | reverse complement strand
TTTCGAGCTCCGGCTCCAGGAGTTTACCGGCGGGTCGAACCCGTCCGCGAACACCACGCCGGGAACCGTTCATTGCACGATTGCCGAAACCGGCATCCACACGCTGGAGGATGGCCGGGTGGTCGAGGCCCGCTCGATCAATGCGCCCGCAACCGCCGGCCAGGCGGTGGGCTGGAACGCGGCGACCAGCGTTGATGCGTCACCCCTGTTCGTCACCGCCTTCACCAATCCGGTGGCGATGACTGGCGTGATCACGGCCAATGATTCCCAGCCCTCCGTGGTATGGTCCTATGATTGCGACGTGCGCGACAATGTCCCGTTCGCCAACAATTATGCCGATGGGATTTGCGTCGGCAAACATATCGGCCAGATCAACGGCACCAGGGCGGCTGAGACCATTGGCATCATCCTCATCAATGGGGGCACCGGCGTCAGCCAGGGCGTGCGCTACCAGTTCTTTCGCGGCCCATCCTCCATCAACGGCATCGGAACCAATGCCTCCTCGGGATACAATGTTGGCTTCGAATATGACGCCGCGACGGTTGCCCAGATGGGTGAGAAAGGCGGACAGGGCGGCTGGGCGACGCTGGTCGGCGCAGCCCCCTTTTCCGGCGCCTTCATCACGGTCAGCATCGATGAGGAAGTCGTCGCCGGCGACACGAGCCGGACCCATGTTTCCGAGGAGGTCAATGTCTATGGCTACCGGGATGAGCGCGCGGTTGCCCTGAGCGGGGACAAGAGCGGCGCGATCTGGGATCCCGCTGCCGAGGGCCTCTTCTCCGTGCCGGGCGCGGATATGGCCTATACGCTGACGGTCCGGAATACCGGCGCTGGGGCCGCTGACCGCGACACCGTCTTCCTCGTTGATACGTTGCCCGATGAAATCGTTTTCTACAGCAGTGATTTCGACCCCGGCGATGGCGACATCCACCCGGTCCGGTTCACCGAGAACGGCACCGGCCTCAGCTTCAACTACAGCACCGATGTGGGCTTTTCGGTAGGGCCGGACCGGCCGGCCAGCATGCTCGACTGTACCGATGCGCCGACCGCCGTGCTCGACCCCGCGATCCGGTTCGTCTGTTTCAACCCCAAGGGCTCGATGTTGAGCGGGGACCCCGACCCCGTCGCGACGTTCGAGTTCCGCGGCCGCATTCGCTGAGGGCTTGGTAAGCCAGTGCCCGCGGCCGCGTTGCTCAGCCCCGGCGGACCTTCACGCGCAACCGATCGGCTGGCACCGACCGGCCGGTGCTGCCGATAAAGCCGGCATGGACGGGTTTGCGGGTCTTCGTGTCGGCAAAGCGGACCGGTGGCGGGGTGCCATTGCCCACATGGGCATCGCCCCATTGGGTGAGCATCACCAGCACCGGTTGGAGAGCCCGACCCTTCTCGGTCAGCACATATTCATAACGGGTGCGCCGGCCTGGCTCGCGATAGGGCTTGCGGTCGAGAATGCCGGCCTGGTCCAGTTTTTTCAGCCGACCCGACAGGACCGTGCGGGGACAGCCTAACTCTTCCTGGAAATCATCGAACCGGCGCACGCCGAACATGGCCGCCCGCAGGATGAGCAAGGTCCAGCGTTCACCAATCAAATCAATCGACTGGGCCAGGTGGCACCGGTCCAACGGCACGGGCGAGCGGGAAATGCGGGGCGGCGATGTCATGGTCGCTCTATAGGATAAGTCCGCAGAAAAAATCCAGCCCCTTGACCCGGCCGCTGTTGCCGGCACATTCCGGATATGGCTGAGCCCACCGAATGGATCGAGAAGCGCATGGCGAATGCCCTTCTTCCGGACGCGAAGATCGGGTTCGGCGCGGGCACTGCCATGGGCCGACCGGGACGGTTCGGCCTCGGGATGGTCGAAAAGGCCATGGGCGGGCTTTGGGTCGGCGGGACAGCGTATCTCACATCCGCGGCGGTGGAGTTCCACCCCAATGGCCTGAACAAGGCGGTGCATGCGCCCGGATCGGTAGAGGCTGTTGTCCTGCCCCTGTTGGACATCACCGATGTGAAATTCCGCAAGGGGATCGGCACCAACATCGTCGATATCACGACGACTGAGGCCTCGTTGTCGATCCGGGCCTACAACATGGCCACGTTTGCAGAGGCGATCTGCGATGTCTGTGATGCTGCCCAGGGGCGCGGCGCCTAGACACCTTTCACCAGAGCCTCATTGCCAGCACGCCAGCGCTTGGTTAGTCCCCTGCAGCAACAGATATCCGCTCAATGATGGCAAGGAGAGTCCCATGGCCCGCAACAAGATCGCCCTTATCGGTTCCGGCATGATCGGGGGCACGCTCGCCCACGTGTCTGCCCGCGAAGAGTTGGGCGATGTGGTCCTGTTCGACATTGCCGAGGGCCTGCCCCAGGGCAAGGGGCTCGACATCGCCGAATCCACCCCGGTCTACAAATCCTCGGTCAGCCTGAAAGGGACCCAGGATTATGCCGATATTGCCGGTGCCGATGTCTGCATCGTCACCGCTGGTGTGCCGCGTAAGCCGGGCATGAGCCGGGACGATCTGATCGGCATCAACCTCAAGGTGATGAAAGCGGTGGGCGAGGGCATCAAGGCCCATGCGCCCAATGCGTTCGTGATCTGCATCACCAATCCGCTGGACGCCATGGTGTGGGCCCTGCAGAAATTCTCCGGCCTGCCGACCAGCAAGGTCGTCGGTATGGCCGGCGTGCTCGACTCCAGCCGGTTTGCCTACTTCCTTTCCGAGAAGACCGGCGTATCGGTGGCTGACATCATCGCATGGACCCTCGGCGGGCACGGCGACACGATGGTGCCGATGGTTCGCCACTCGACGGTTGGCGGCCTGCCGCTTCCCGAACTGGTCAAGCAGGGCTGGATGAGCCAGGACGAGCTGGACGCGATTGTCGACCGGACCCGCAAGGGCGGCGGCGAGATTGTCGGCCTGCTGAAAACCGGGTCGGCCTACTACGCGCCTGCCGAAAGCGCGGTGGCCATGGCAAAATCCTACCTCAACGACCAGAAGCGCGTCCTGCCCATCGCTGCTTACCTGTCTGGTGAGTATGGCCAGGACGGCATCTATGTCGGTGTGCCGGCGCTGATCGGCGCCAATGGCGTGGAGCGGGTGCTCCAGTTCGACTTCAATGACGCCGAGCAGGCCATGTTCCAGAATTCCGTCGATGCCGTGATGGGGCTCCTGGCCGCCTGCAAGGACATTGATGCCAGCCTGGCCTAGCGCGCCACAGGTGGGACCCGCGCTCCTCCTCCCGCCGGTAGCCGCTGGGCTGGTGGGGACAGCCGCAGCAGTCGCCCGTTCAATTCCCTGTGAGAACTGGACGGGCGGGCCTGTCATGAGTCATGGTTTGGGCTATGCCCACCGCATCCCCACCGGGCCGAACCCTTTGGCCCGAACGCTCCGAGGAGACGCTGACTATGGTCCGCAACATACTTTTCGCCCTTGCCGCCGGCTTGTTGCTCGCCGCTCCCGGTCTCGCCCAGGATGCAAATGCACCGTCTGATGTGCCGGCCGCTGACGCTGCACCGGGCGTGATCGGCCCCATCGTTGGCGCACAGGCGCCCGTGCTCGACATGGTCGAAGCGGTCGGCACCGAGGACGCTTTCGCCACGCCGAGTGGAAACGGCACGGCCCTGGTCTTCGTCCGGTCGGCCGACTGGTGCCCGTTCTGCAAGACCCAGCTGATCGAGTTGAACGATGCGGTGGGGCCGCTGTCGGCAGCTGGCTGGCGCCTTTCCGCGCTGTCCTATGACAGCCCTGCGGTGCTCGAAGCGTTTGCCAGCGAGCATGCGCTCGATTTTGTGCTTCTCTCCGACCAGGGCTCTGACGCTATCCGAGCCTTCGATCTGCTGAATGAAGACATGAAGCCAGCCAGCCGCGCCTATGGCATTCCCCATCCGGCGGTGGTGTTCATCCGTGATGACGGCACGGTCGCCGCGGTCCTGCGGGAAGAGGGGTACAAGGAACGGCCATCGGTTGAATCCATTCTCCAGACCGCGACCCTGCTGAACGAAGCTGCCGCTGGGTCCTGAACGATCCGAGGTGCAGTTCCCGCTGGGTTTCGGGCACAAATCCGAGGCGGCTTACCTCCCGCGGGTTCAGGCAAAGAAAAACCCCCGGTCCCATGCGGTGGACCGGGGGTTCTCTTTATTGAAGGCGCTGCAAGGCTTTTGGGAGGATACTCTGTTGCATGCGCCGATCCGGAATGGCGATTAGGCCATCATGCCTGTGGCGGCGTAGAACGTCGCCAGCAGAGCGACCGTCAATGGCAATGTCGTTGCCAGAGCGATCAGGTTCCGGGTGCTTTCGTTCATGTGTGCGGTGTTCATCTTGCTTCTCCTTATCGGACAGGCTGTCGCCGTCCGTGGCACCTATATGGAGGGCAAGTTTAAGGGTTCAATGAACGATATCAAAATTATTCACTGATCAGTGCTGGCATGCACGTTTGCATGGATTCCGGAACGCAGACCCGCAAGAATGATGGACATCACGCCGTCCATTTCCCGCGCCAGCTTTTCAATGGTCAGCCGGGAGAAGAGCTGGGGATACTTGAATTTCATCATGGCGCTCTGGATCATCTCGGCCACGAAGGCCGGATTATCGATCGGTGCGAATTCCCCAGCCGCGACTCCATCCTTCAGGATCTTGACCAGGTGGATACGCTCCTGAGCCAGTTCCTCATTGGAAAAGGTCGGGCGTTCCTGGGACAGCACTTCTGCAACTTCGAGAATTTTCGCGTCGGCGTCGAGTTTTTCATAGGTTGCCTTCAGGCCGTAATCGAAAACCTCGTACAAACGCTCACCTGCCGGGCGATCATCACGGGCGATCTGGGCCAGTTCCTGCTGGAACTCCACATTATACTGGCGGGCCATTGCTTCGGCGATATCAAGCTTGGACGCGAAGAAGCGGTAGATATTGCCGGCTGACATTGAACAGTCGCGGGCGATTTCCGACATGGTGGTCTTGGCATAACCATAGTGTAGAAACCGCTTGATGGCGGCTTCAAGGATGCATTCGCGTGTGTCAGTCTTCATCGTCATTGCGCAAGTCTAGGCGAAATTGCTGAATGATCAATTGTGCCTTCAGCAAAACGAAAGGGTGGTGATGGCTGAGCGGGCCTTTCAGTCAGTGGGTGTTGTCGGCGCTGGGGCCTGGGGGACGGCCCTCGCTCTGTCCGCGCTGGAAGCGGGCCGGGATATCCGAATCCTGGCGCGAGAACCGGAACTGGCGGCAGCGCTTTCGCGGGGCGAGGGCAATTCGCTCTACCTTCCCGATGTGGCTGTGCCGCCGATCCCTACATCCTGCGATGCAGCGACGATGGCGCCGGTCGATCTGGTGCTGGCTGTGGTTCCGGCGCAATTTGCCCGCGCCAGTTTCGAGAGCCTTGCGCCGGTCCTTGCGCCGGGGACCCCGGTCCTTCTGTGTGCCAAGGGTATCGAGCAGGCGAGCGGGGCGCTGATGACCGATGTGCTCGCTGAAACCCTGCCGCAAGCGACCGCTGCGGTCTTGTCCGGTCCATCCTTTGCTGCCGATGTCGCCCGGGGCCTGCCGACGGCGGTGACCCTGGCCTGTGAGGATGAAGCCCTGGGCCAGGCCCTGATGTTGGCAATCGGCCATGCCCGGTTCCGGCCCTATTGGAGCGATGACCTGGTCGGCGCCGAGATTGGTGGGGCGGTAAAGAATGTCCTGGCGATCGCTTGCGGCATGGTCGAGGGCCTGGGTCTTGGCCGGTCGGCCCATGCGGCCTTGATGACGCGCGGCTTTGCCGAAATGAAGCGCCTCGCGGTGGCCAAGGGCGGGCGGGCGGAAACCCTTTCCGGCCTCTGCGGACTGGGCGATCTGGTGCTGACCTGCTCGTCCACCCAGTCGCGCAATATGAGCTTCGGCAAGGCCTTGGGTGAGGGCAGAAAGG
Organism: Pseudomonadota bacterium; assembly: GCA_039034035.1. GTDB lineage: Bacteria > Pseudomonadota > Alphaproteobacteria > Caulobacterales > Hyphomonadaceae > UBA5336. Next base: position 4,455 of record JBCCBN010000110.1, on the reverse strand, counting down.
CCGCCGATGTCCTGGCTGAACGCCGGGCCGTTACAGAAGGAGCGGCGACCGCTCCGGCGATATCGGCTCTGGCCGGTCGGCTGGACGTGGAGATGCCGATCTGCAATGCCGTAGCCGATATCCTCGCAGGCGGCGTGACCGTGGACGAGGCGATGGAGGGGCTCTTGTCGCGGCCGTTCCGAAGTGAAGATTGATCGAAAGGAAACGCTCCATGGCGCTGTTCATCGTCTATTGTATCGACAAGCCCGGCGCGCTCGATGTTCGGATGGCGAACCGGCCCACGCATCTGGAATGGGCCGGTGCATATTCTGACCAGATCGCGGTGGGCGGTCCTCTGTTTGCCGATGATGGCGAGACCTTTGCCGGTTCGATGTTTCTGATCGACTTTCCGTCGATTAACGAGGCCCGGGCCTGGGCCGATAGCGATCCCTATGCCAAGGCGGGCCTCTTTGAGCGGGTCGAAATCCGGCCTTATCGTTGGCTGGTTGGCGATGGCAAGACCGCATAGGCGGGTGCCGAACTGGAGGAATAGGACATGGCCGACGACCTTACCCCGACGCAACAGGACAAGCTTGATGCAGCCGCGTTCCGGCGCTTGCTCAGCCATCTGGACGCGCGCAAGGACGTCCAGAACATAGATCTGATGGTGCTGGCCGATTTCTGCCGGAACTGCCTCAGTGACTGGTATCGGGAAGCCGCCGATGCCGAAGGCCTGCACGTGTCGAAGGACGAGGCCAGGGCACGGGTCTACGGCATGCCCTATGCGGACTGGAAAGCGAACTACCAGACCGAAGCCACGCCCGAACAGATGGCGGCTTTCAAGGCACGCAAGACGCGGCGGTCGGAATAGGCTCGACCGGGCCCAGGGGAAGCGCCCGCGCTGCCCGGTTTCCCGGGCGTCCGCCGAAGGCGAAATCAGTCTAGAAAGACCGCCCGATCCAGAGGCGGAGATTGACGTCGGGGCTCCGGTCGGTCGCGCCGAACAACAGGCCGCTGAATATCGACCAGTTTTCGCCGGCAGGCGCCGATGCATAGGGGCCGATCAGGTGGACCTGGTCATCAAGGTCGCGGACATTTTCGGTGGTGCCGTACTGACTGAAAATCTCGAGGCCGACATGGGGCCCAGCATCGAGCGAATAGTTCACCCGGCTGCGGGTTTCCAGGGCGATACCGTCAAACGCCCCGTCACCGGATTGTCCGGCCGTGACCAGAAGTCCACGCAACTGCCACTTTTCGTTGAGGGCGTACTGATTGGTCCAGGTCGCGCGGACAAGATCGGGCTGGTTGGAGTCGCGAATTTGAACGTCGAACCGAAGGGCAGTCTGGTAGGCTTCACCGTCCGGCGTGAGTTGCCAAAGGAGTTCACCCTGGACGAAATCGATATCAGCGTCCTGTCCCGGGTCGCGGTCGAACTGGACAACCACTCGGCCACGCAAACTGGTGTTGAAGGCCGACTGGACATGGACCCGCTGGGCCCAGGCGTCGGTATCGGGGTCAAAACCGATCCGATACTGCGCGCTCAGGTCGCCTTCGCGGACCACCGGGCCGAATACCCCGGCTGTGCTCTGGGCAAATCCGGTCGGCGCGAGGGTGAACAAGGCACCGAGCGCTGCATAGGAAAATCGTGCTGCGGTCATGCACTAAAGCCCCCGAAATGCTGATGCGGGCGGTTCGATCCCCCGGACCTTATCCTGCGGTCAACACTCTGTGCTTTAGTGCGCTTGCCCTGAAAGTCCACCACCGCTGGGCTGTGCCGCTTTCATGGTTTCGGTCACGCCCGGTTGGGTGCGGGCGAGGAAGTTGACGATGGCCCGGCGCTCATAGGGTTCGAGGTGGGAAATGCCGGCCATGACCGACCCTTCGAACTTCGCCTGGGGGTTCAGGATGAATTCGTTCATCCGGGCCTTCGTCCATTTCAATCGGCTGTCTTTCAACGCTTCGGAATAGGGATAGTCGGGAAACTTTCCCACGGGCTCGCCGATAATGCCGTTCAGAGGGGGGGCGGCGCCGACGGTTCCATCCAGGCGGTGGCAGCTGGCGCAGGCGCCCTGATAGAGGAGCTGGCCCCAGGGATATTCGGACTCCATCGCCCGGCCGGAGGCTTCAATGGCGCCGATGGCATCATAGCCGGCGACGAGGAAGGGCTGTTGGGCGGGGATGTCCCGTTCCGCTTCGGCTTTGGGGTCGCGAATGAAGATCAGCGTATGGGCACCGGTGAGAATGGCGAAGCGGCCATTTTCGAGCTGGATGATATCGCGCAGGCGCCGGTTCAGCTTGATCGGTTCGGCCATGGCGATCCGCGGCCCCTCCTCGATCCGCATCCGCCAGAGGGATTCGCCCTTCAGGGACACGGCCAGAAGGTCGTCCTTCCATTCATGGTACTGGTCGCTTTCACGCGGGACAAAGATGATGTTCGCGAGCCCGACCGAGGGGACGAAGGAATACATGGGCGGGCGATAGCCGTCATGCCGGCCCTGGATGGGGTTGAGTTTCAGGGGCCGTCTAGGGGCGCCGTAATCGGTGCCATAGGAGACGTTTGGCCAGCCATAGTTCTCGCCCTCGATCACATGGTTCACTTCATCGCCGCCCTGGGCGCCGTGTTCTGCTTCCCAAAGCCGGCCGTCATTGTCCCAGGCGAGGCCCTGGGCGTTGCGGAACCCGTAGGCGTGGTAGCTGGTTTCCAGCGTGGTCAGGTCGAGCTTGATGATCTTGGAATAGTCGATACCGCTGTCGGCCTGGGCCTCTTCGGGCCGGTCGCGGAAGGTGCCGATACCGAACTCGCCGCCATTGAACAGAAGGGCATCGTCGCCGAACGGCACCATCCGGCCGCCGGACAAATGGCCCTCAAAGGTCCAGTCATCGGCTGGCAGGTCGAGGCATTTGTTGAGCCGGTAGATTTCTTCCCAGTCGCCTTCGCTGAGGTCGATCTTACCCGCCGAGAGCCGGATCGGCCGGCGGTGGATGGTGTTGCACATCGACAGGGTCGGTTCGTCGAAGAAGTGGTGATTGACATAGAGCGTGCCGCGGTCGGATCCCTCGGCGTGGGGAATGATCAGGAGGTCGTGCAACCGGTACCAATTCTGGTTGAACTGGGGGTTGGGCATGAAATAGGTCCGCCGCACATGGTCGTAATTCATGGGGACGCGGAGTTGGAGATAGTCGAGGTCGCCGCTCTTGAGATCGAGCGTGGCGAGATGGCCATTGGCGGAGGCGTAGAGGATGTTGTCGCCGAAGGTTTCGATGGCGCCGCCAGTTCCGCTGCCATCGGGATTGCCGAGGTCGACCTCCATGGTTTCCAGGGTGAGAATGGCGGTTTCCAGGCGGTTCCAACGAGCTTCAATCACGTTCAGCCGTTCGACGGGGCCTTCCTGCAAGCCGAGACGGCCGGAAATGCGATCCCACTCCAATACGGTTGCGGCAAGCGCTGCGCCGGCGGCGAAAATCGTGGCGAGGCCACAGATGATCAGACCCCAACGAACGATCCAGTGGTTCAACATAGGCACTACTTTCCTTCCTCAGGAAACGACTTCCGCATTCGGTTTGGAGGCCGGATTGGCCTTTGACGTGACCGTAATCTCAAATGTCTGCCGGACGATGAATGTCTTGACGTTGATTTTCTTGCGTACGCTCCCTTTCGACCTGCGCCCTGGCGCATGTGTTTGGGTGGACGTGTCGCCCGGCATTGCCTGCAACTAGCTTGCCAATTTGTCGGCCGTCCATCAAGCTGCAGCGACAGGTTCGCGGCCATCGGTAATGGTTTGGCCGAAAAAGTGACGGCCCTGCCACAAGGGCAGAGCCGTCTGGCGCATTCCGGTTCGGGGGGGACGAGGGGAATGGACCGGAATGCGTTCCCGTTGATGCGCGTCGCCCTAAGCAGGCTTGCCAGCGCGGCGAGCGCCTTATGTCTTGTCCCGGCGGGCCCGATCTAGAGCGGAGATGGCGAGCCGGTTGGCGGCTGTCCAGATGGGCACTGATCACACCGCTGTTATCGATCGGTCTCGCCCTGCTGGGGTCGGGATTGATGGGTGCGGCAGGATCGGGGCCGGGGCATGGGTCTCGCGGTTGGCGTGGTGATTGACGGGTCGGGCTGGACTGTTTCCTATACTGAACAAGATATAGTAAGGCGGGATTGGGAGTTCAAATTTATTGATTCACATAAATGTGAGACGGTATGTTCACGGCATGTTTTAGCTGGTAGTGTCTGACCGATGAGTCTGTGGGTCTATCTCCTGAATGCGGGCCGGAGCCTGTTCGAGCCTGAAACCCTCCCCGAACCGGGCGAGGGCGAAGACGGCTGTGCGCCCGAACCCAATGATGCGGGCTTCACCGCGGCAGTGGTTGGGCTCGGTGCGAAATTGGCCGCGGCAGATGGCGTGGTGACCGATGATGAGGTCATGGTGTTTTCGCGCGTGTTCCAAGCGACCGAAGCGGACATGCCGGCGGTGCGGCGCGTTT
>JBCCBN010000109.1:0-10400 GCA_039034035.1 Pseudomonadota bacterium | reverse complement strand
GATCGCCCTCGCGGTCACCAGCACCCAAGCCTGGGGCCAGGAGCGCACGATCGTCACCGAAGCCCCCAGCACCCAGGAATACATCGACTATCTCTTCCAGCAGGAACCGCCAACCGAGATCAAAACGCGCGGCATCCGCGTGCGTGGGATCCAGATGACCGGCTCCACCGCCGCCAGCGCACCGATGACACCGAAAGTGTCCGCGCCGGCCGCACGGCCTGCACCGGCCGCCGCCTCAGGCCCAGCTCCGACACAGGTTTCGGCACCGGCACCCACACCCAGACCGACGCCAGCACCTGCACCAAAGGCCGCCCCATCGGCCACCGTCACCCAGGCCGCCCTGCCCCAGCCCTCTGCTGCACCAGCCGCCGCTCAGCCCACCAAGACCGCGGCAGCCCAGGCGCCCGCCCAGCCGAAAATCGTCGCCGCCCCGGTGAGCTTCGAGCACGACTCGGCCGAAATCCCGCTCTATTTCGAGCCCTACCTGATCAACCTCGCCGCCGCGATGCAGCGTCCCGAGGCCAAAGGTAAACTCCTGGTCGTTTCGGGCCACACCGACAGCCGCGGCTCGGCCAGCTACAATCTCGCCTTGTCCATGCGCCGGGCCCAGGCCATCGAAGCCTTCCTCCTGGCCCGCGGCGTTCCTTCCAACCAGCTTGTCTCCACCGGCAAGGGTGAGCGCGAACTGATCGCTGGCCGCGAAGACGAGCACGCCATCAACCGCCGGGTCGAGTTCACCGTCGCCAACTGACCGCCGCCCCCACACGGCTTCCTCCCCAACTGTCCCGCAGCCCACCCGGCTCGCGGGACTTTTCTTTGCATCGATTGTTCCCGTGGGAATCGCCCGATTGCCCAAGCCGCGCCGTTGATCTAGCCTGATCGATAAAGGGGACCGGAGACATGGCATCACGGATATCAGAACTGTCGAGCATCGTTCGCGAAGGGTCCATCCTGTCCGACCTGCCAGCCGATTGCGTGGACCGGCTGGCGCCATTGGGCCGGTCGCGATCCTATCCCAAGGGCCAGACCGTTTTCCAGAAATCCGATCCTGGCGATTTCCTCGCCATCATTCTAGATGGCCGCCTCAAGGTCAGCAGCTTTTCCGCCGCCGGAGCAGAAACGGTGCACAACATCCTCCAGGCCGGCGATGTGGTGGGGGAAATCTCCGCCATTGACGGCCTCGAACGCTCCGCTGACATCATCGCCATCGATGCGGCCGAACTCCTGATCATTTCCAGCGCGGCCCTGCACCGCCACATGGAGGCCGACCCCGAATTCACCATCGCGCTCACTCGGGCGCTGGCGCTCAAGCTGCGGGCCGCCTCCGACGCCCTCGAAGCGACCACGCTGGACATGGAGCGGCGTGTCGCCGCCGCCCTGCTGCGGCTGGCCGAGCAGAATTCGGTCGAAGGCCCGGACGGTGAGCTGCGGCACGAACTGAAGATCGACCAGACCACGCTGGCCCGCTATGCCGGCATCACCCGATCAAATCTCAACCGGGTGCTGAAACGGTTCGAACGGGTGGGGGCATCACGCCACGAAAAGGGCGTGCTCCACATCCTCGACACAGATTGGCTCGCCGACTTCACCGAAAGCGAAGACTGACGCGGCACCGGCCGAAGAGCGGCGCGGAACACTTGCTCCCACCGCCGCCATTCTGTCTGCTTCGAAAAGCTCAGGCTCAGGCCAGGTATCCGTTCGCCTGCAGCCACGCAAAGATCTGCTCTGCAGCCTCTTCAGCGGTTCCCGACACCGTGTCGATCTCGATTTCCGGGTTGCGCGGCGGCTCATAGGGGCTGTCGATCCCGGTGAAATTCTTGATCTCACCGGCCCGGGCCTTCTTGTAGAGCCCCTTGACATCGCGCTTTTCGGCCACGTCCAGCGGCGTGTTGATGAAGATCTCCACGAACTCGCCTTCGCCCATCATGTTGCGCGCCATCCGCCGTTCAGACCGGAAGGGCGAGATGAACGACACAAGCGTGATCAGCCCCGCCTCCACCATCAGCCGCGAGACATTCGCGACCCGCCGAATATTCTCCACCCGGTCAGCATCGGTGAAGCCCAGATCCCGGTTCAGCCCATGGCGAACGTTGTCCCCGTCCAGCACAAATGTGTGCTTGCCGAGGGCGAAGAGCTGCTTCTGTAGCGCATTGGCGATGGTCGATTTGCCAGAGCCAGACAGGCCAGTGAACCACAGCACGGCCGGTTTCTGGCCCTTCTGCTCGGCCAGCAGCGCCTTGTTCACGTCCAGCGCTTGCCAATGGATGTTGGACGCCCGGCGCAGGGCGAAATCGATCAGGCCCATGCCCATCGTATTGTTCGACAGCCGGTCGATGATAATGAACCCGCCGGTCTCGCGCACCGATTTATAGGGATCGAACGCCACGGGCTCATCCAGCGAAATCGTGCACACGCCAAACTCGTTCAGCTCCAGCGTGCGGGAGGGTCGGTCGGTCAGCGTGTTGATATCAATGCCATATTTCGGAGCGTTGATGGTCGCCGGCACGAGTTTCGCGCCCAGCTTCACCAGGTATTTCCGGCCCGGCAATAGCGGCTGGTCCGCCATCCACAGGACCCGTACCTGGAACTGGTCGGAGACTTCAGCCGGGCTCTCCGATGTAGTGATCACATCCCCGCGCGAACAATCGATTTCGCTGTTGAAGGTCAGCGTCACCGATTGGCCGGCCTGGGCCTCTTCCAGGTCGCCGTCCATGGTGACAATGCGCTCGACCTGGCTGTCCTTGCCACTGGGTAGCACCTTGATCCGGTCGCCCGGCCTCACCGTGCCCGCCGCAATCTGGCCCGCGAAGCCGCGGAAATCGAGATTGGGCCGGTTCACCCACTGGACAGGCATCCGGAACGGCGCTGTGGCGCGCTGGTCGTCCACCGGTACATCATCCAGATAGTCCATCAGCGCGGGGCCATCATACCATGCCGTCGCGTCCGTCTTGACGGTGATATTGTCTCCCATCAGGGCCGACATGGGGATCGGTTCGATTTCGAGATCGCCGCCCAGTTCGGACGCGAACTCCTCGAAATCGGCAACGATGTCGTTGTAAACGCCCTGATCATAGTCAACCAGTTCCATCTTGTTCACGGCCAGCACCATGCGCCGAATGCCCAGCGAATAGGTGATGAACGCATGCCGGCGGGTCTGGGTCAGGATCCCCCGCCGCGCATCGATCAGCAGGATGGCCACATCGGCGGTCGACGCGCCGGTGGCCATGTTCCGGGTATATTGTTCGTGGCCCGGTGTGTCGGCGACAATGAACTTCCGTTTCTCCGATGCGAAGAAGCGATAGGCCACGTCGATCGTGATGCCTTGCTCGCGCTCGGCCGCGAGCCCATCCACCAGTAGCGCAAAATCGATCTCGCCGCCCTGGGTGCCAACTTTCTTGGAGTCCGCTTCCAGCGTGGCCAGCTGGTCTTCGAAGATCATCTTGGAATCGTAGAGCAGGCGGCCGATCAGGGTCGATTTCCCATCATCGACCGAGCCACACGTGATGAAGCGCAACAGAGACTTGTTCTCGTGGTTTTCGAGATACTGGGCAATGTCGGTCGCAATCAGGTCCTGTCCGGGTTGCATCAGAAATACCCCTCTTGCTTCTTCTTCTCCATCGAGGCCGACTGGTCGCTGTCGATCACGCGGCCCTGGCGCTCGGATGTCGTCGTCAGCAGCATCTCCTGGATGATGTCTTCCAGCGTCGCCGCCGTACTTTCCACGGCCCCGGTCAGCGGGTAGCACCCCAGCGTCCGGAACCGGACCGACTTCATCACCTGGGTCTTGCGCAGCTCTTCCGGCGTCCGGTCGTCATCGACCATGATGTCGACGCCGTTCCAGTTCACCACCGGCCGTTCGCCCGAGAAATACAACGGCACGATCTCGATATTCTCGCGGCGGATATACTGCCAGATGTCCAGCTCGGTCCAATTCGAGAGCGGGAACACGCGGATGCTTTCGCCGGCATTGATCCGCGTATTGTAGACGTTCCAGATTTCGGGGCGCTGGTTCTTGGGGTCCCACCGGTGTTCGGCGGTCCGGAACGAGAAGACCCGCTCCTTGGCGCGGGACTTCTCCTCGTCCCGGCGAGCACCCCCGAAAGCCACGTCAAACTTGTGGATATCCAGCGCCTGTTTCAGCGCCTGCGTCTTCATGATGTCGGTGTGGTTTGCCGAACCATGGGTGAACGGACCGACTCCCTGCTCCACCCCTTCGGCATTGGTATGGACAATCAGCTCCATGCCGATCTCAGCGGCCTTGCGGTCGCGGAACGCGATCATCTCCTTGAACTTCCAGGTCGTGTCGACATGCATCAGTGGAAATGGCGGCACAGAGGGGTAGAACGCCTTCACCGCCAGATGCAGCATCACCGCCGAATCCTTGCCAACGGAGTACAGCATCACGGGTTTTTCCGCGACCGCTGCCGTTTCCCGCAGGATGTGAATACTTTCGGCCTCAAGCCGATCAAGGTGTGTGAGAGGTTTCACCCGATCAATCCCTTCTGTCTCATCCATGTCCAGCGCTACCGCGCTCTTCTAGCCATCCCGATCCCGCTCACCAACCGCCCCAGGGCAGCATGAAAGCGCCGCGTGCCGAATGAGCCATTCCAGAGGCCGTGGAGACGCGATACACCGGTCAAAAGCACCGGACCCGCCCCATGCACGATCCCAGCCAATCTGCAAAGTCTTTGCTGCAAATGCGAATACACGAGGCCCTGCAAGCCCGTGGTGCCCTGTTGGGGAAAGAGCTGTGCGAGACTCTCGCCAGCGAACCGTTCCTCGCCGTATGGCAGGCCTGCTTCTCGGACGACGCCATCCAGATTTCCCATTTCTCGCGCTACTATCTGCGGTTCGATATCACGCGTGCCGATATGGTTCGCCTCAGCCCTTCTATACTCAGGGACTTCCTTTCCTTCACGCTCATCTCCCTGCCGGGCCAGCGCGAAGCGGTGATCGACCGCCAGGTGGAATTGTCCAACCAGCACCGCGAGATCAGTCGCGAGAAGATGCGCATCGCCCGCAATGTCCTGATCGAGGCCCTCGCCGATCTCGACCAGGCCGACCGGTCGCGCCTTTGCGCCTTCATTGCTGGCGATCTCGCCTATTTCCTCGGCCACTCCGAGCCCCGTGAAATCAAGGCCACAGGCGAAATGGTGCGCGGCTCCGACATCGATATCATCATCGTCCATGACGGGCTGTCAGACGAGGCCGCCACCATGATCGACGCCGCCCTCACCCGCGCGAAGAACTATTATCTCACCCATCCCGGCTGGCGCCTGGAGCTCGACTTCATCGTCAAGCCAATCGACCGGATGTACGACCAGTTCAACTATCGCGACATCCACGAAAAGATCGCCAGCAAGATCGTCTATGAATCCCTGTTCCTCGCCGGGTCGGTCTCGCTCTACGGCATGGTCACCGAGGAAATGCGCGCCAGTGGTGCGGGTGCGAAAATCGAGGCCGATTTCGACCATGGCCTCGCCGACCGGAAGATGGCCCTCCGCCAACTCCTCCAGGCCGACCCCTACGCCCTGAATGAAGATACCCAATCGCTGTTCTACTTCTCCCAGGAACGCGTGGAATTCAGCTAGCGCGTTTCCGGCTTTGACGGAAACGCGTCACGGGCGACTGCCCGTCGGCCCGAATGGGCCGCCCCCGCGGAGGCTTCGTAGACGGTCGCGCAGCGAGGATTTGATCCAGCGGATCAAATAAAGGCGAAGAAGGCCACGGCAGTGGCAAGCGCAGCCGCGAGCGAAATCAAACTAAGGCGCCAGCCGCACCGTCTGCCCAGCCGCGACCTCCACTGCCACAGGAACACCCGGCGCCACATCCACCGCTTCAACCGGCCCCCCGCCACGGCTCAGCGATCTCCTTGGCCCATCGCCGAAATGGAACAGCGGCCAGGTTTCAGACCCACCATTCGCCCCCTCTCGCGCGCCCCCGCCCCCGCGCCGCTGCAACCCATCCCGCAAGGCCGTAAACACCCCCCGCCCCGCTTCCGCTTCTGCCCTATGGGTGAGCCAGAACGCCACCAGCGATTTCTGCGCCGCCAGCCACCCGGCATGCTCCGCCACCAGCGCCCCAATCTCCCGCCGGCGGCCGGAATTGAAGCGCGACGTCTTGGTGCCCGGCGTCATCAACACCGCCGACAACACCGACGGCTCGTACACAAAAGCCAGTCCGGCCGCATGCAGCCGCACCCACAAATCCCAGTCCATCGTGTAGTGAAGGCCGGTATCCAGCCAGCCTACCGCCTCCAGCGCCCGGCGCCGGACAAAGGTTGACGGCTGCGAGATCGTATTGGTCCGGAACAGGGCGTCATCGGGCGCGCGCACTTCCGGGTGCAGCCCCGTAAACGTGTATGCGCCACTCGCCCCGTCAAAATCGAAAAACAGGCTCTGGCCCGTCACAGCACTCGCATCCGGGCGCGCCTCGAAATGCCGCGCAGCCACCGCCAGCGCATCCGGATAGAGCAGGTCGTCCGCATTCAGCCAGCCATAGACATCGCCCTCCAGCCGGTCCCAACCCTCCTGGATCGCCGCCGCCTGACCCCCATCGGGCCCGGTCCGCCGGTGCGAAATCAAGCCCGAATACCGGTCCAGCGTCGCCGCCGTCTCCGCGTTTCCGGACGCATCCAGCACCGCAAGCTGCACCCGCTCCCCCTGCGCCGCAATCGAGCGCAAAGCCGCCGTCAGCAGCGGGTGACCGTCTGCGCTCGGCCCGATGGGCATCGCAAGAGCGAAGGTGAGGGGCGGCGAGACCATGGCGCGGCATGGCGCGCGCAGGCGGAGAGGTCAACGCGTTGGGTGCTACTCCACCGTCACCGATTTGGCGAGGTTTCGCGGCTGGTCCACATCGGTGCCCTTGGCCACCGCGCAATGATACGCCAGCAATTGCATCGCCACAGAGGCCAGGATCGGCCCCGACATCTGGCTCCCCGTCGGCAGCTCCACCGTGTGGGTCGCCGCCGCTCCCGCCGCATCGAGCCCGGCTCGGTCCGACACGAGGATCACGCTGGCCCCCCGCGCGCGCACTTCCTCCATGTTCGAGATCGTCTTCTCGAACAGTGGGTCCATCGGCGCCACAATCACCACGGGAACCCCCGCCTCGATCAGCGCGATGGGCCCGTGCTTCAGCTCCCCCGCGGCATACCCTTCGGCATGGATATAGGTGATTTCCTTGAGCTTCAGCGCCCCTTCCAGCGCGATAGGATAATATGCGCCCCGGCCAAGGAACAACACATCCTTCGCGCCCGCCATCTCCGCCGCGATAGCCGCAATGCCGCCCGTGTCCTGCAACAGTCCCGAAACCTGGCGCGGAACCGCCAGCAGGGCATCCACCTCGGACCGGGCCGCGCCGTCATCCAGCGTGCCACGCGCCTTCGCCGCCCCCAGCGCCAGCGCAGCCAGCACACTCAACTGCGCCGTGAACGCCTTGGTCGACGCCACGCCAATTTCAGGCCCCGCCGCGGTCGGCAGCACCAGGGATGCCTCCCGGGCGATGGAGCTGGTGGGCACATTGACCACAGCAAGCGTCGGTGCCCCCGCTTCGGTACAGTGGCGCAGCGCTGCCAGCGTATCGGCGGTCTCCCCTGACTGGCTGATAAACAGGGCCGGCCCCGTCTCCGGCATCACCGGGCTGCGATAGCGGTACTCCGAAGCGATATCGGTGGTCAGCGGCAACCGCGCCAGCGCTTCAAACCAATACGCCGCGGTCATCCCTGCCAGGAACGCGGTCCCGCATCCCACCGCCACCGCCCGGTCAGCGCCCGCGAAAAGCGCCGCCACATCCTCGGGCAGGTTCGGCTGCGCGCGGGCCGTGTCCACAAAGGGCAGCAGCGACCGCGAAATCGTCTCAGGCTGCTCGTGGATTTCCTTGACCATGAAGTGGGGATAATTGCCCTTCTCCGCCATCGCCGGATCCACCGAATTGCGCACCTTTGCCCGCTCGGCCACAGTTCCGTCCTCGGCATGGATCACGGCGCCTTCGGGGGTCAGCTCCACCCAGTCGCCCTCTTCCAGATAAGCGATCTCGGGGGCGAGCGAGGCCAGCGCAATCGCATCGGAGCCCAGGAACATCTCGCCCCGTCCATAGCCCACCACGAGCGGGGCGCCCTTCCGGGCCGCAAGGATCAGGTCCGGATGGCCCTCGAACAGCGCTGCCAGCGCAAACGCCCCCTCCAGCTTGGGCAACGCAGCTGCCATGGCCTCCTGCGGGCTGGCACCGCCATCGATCTCGGCGGCCAGCAGATGGGCGATGGTCTCGCTATCGGTGTCGGATGCAAAGCTGTGCCCGTCCGCCGCGAGGCGCTCGCGCAGGACCTGGTAGTTCTCGATGATCCCATTGTGGACAATCGTCACCGGGCCGGACGTGTGGGGGTGGGCATTGGTTTCGGTCGGCGCGCCATGGGTCGCCCAGCGCGTATGGGCAATGCCGGTCGGTCCATCGAAAGAGCGCTCGCCGATGGCGGCTTCCAGATTGGCGATCTTGCCGGCCGCCCGGCGGCGCTGGGGTCCGGTGGCGGTATGGATGGCGATGCCGGCCGAGTCATAGCCCCGATATTCAAGCCGCCGCAGTCCCCGCAAAAGGCGGCTGCACACATCCTTGTTCCCGGCAATGCCAACGATTCCGCACATGCAAACTTCCTTCTTCTCGCCGCGCACCGGCTCCGAGCGCCCGATAGGCCGCGCCATGACACCTGAACCGGGAAAGCGGGCTCAGCGATCACCGAACGACCACAAACCGACCCACACCGGCGGGCGATCCGGCTACGGACGGGACCGATCTAGGCGGATGCGCGCACCCAGCCAAATCAAAGCAGAGACGCAGTTTGAAGGCATTTGTGAGGCCCCTACTGCAATCGGCGGACATCGCCTTTGCGCTGAAGCAAGCGCAAAGGGTTCCACGCCATGGCGGCGGCCAAATCCCCACTGGTCGCCGTTCGCGCCGCCTGCAGCGTCCGCCGCTGGGCAATCATCGGTCCCACTCCGGCCAGCCCTTTCCAGATGCCCGCAAGGGTCGGTACGAACCGCCCGGTCATCACCCCGCGTGCCAGCACCAGCAGGGTGAACCCCACATGCCCGGGAAGCGTCAGCCAGAACAGCATCGGCGGTGTCGCTTTAACAAAGCCCCAGATCCGGTTGCGCGCGCCATGGGTCACCGAAAACGCACTTGCCCGGCCCGAAACCCCGCCCCCCGCATGGCGAATGCACGCACCCGGCAGGAACACGCAATACGCCCCTCGCAGACGCAGCCGGTAAGCCAGATCCGTGTCCTCGCCAAAGCAGAAAAACGCTTCATCGAACCCGCCCGCCGCCTGGAACGCGTCGCGCCGGTAGACCGCCCCGGCCCCGCACGGGCTGAAGCACGCCCCCTCGCCGGGCACCTCCGACACCGGCCGGCCAAACCCCCCGCGCCAGGCAAAGCCCAGCCCAAAATAGGCGTCACCCACCCCGTCCAGCCGCTCCGGATCGTCCAGGCTGACCTGCAGCGAGGCAAACATCGCTGCCGCCGGATGCCGGTCAATACCAGCACCTATCTCCGCCAGCCAGTCCCGCTCGGCCACCGCATCGGGATTGAGCAACACCACCCACTCCCCGCGCGCCTCAGCCGCTGCGAGATTGTTCCCCTTCGCAAAGCCGTGATTGCCGCCATAGGGCAGCACCGTCACCGCTGGCAGCCCGGCAAGGTCCAGCGCCTCCAGCCCACCCGCCGTCTCCGAATTGTCCACCAGCAGCACCTCGAAGTCCCGCTCGCTCTGGCCCGCCAGCGAGCGCACAGCCGCTTGCAACAATGCCCGGTTGGCCGGCGCTTCGAGCCCGTAAGCAACGATGATCACCGAGAATTTCGGCATGGACGATCAGACCTCTGCCAACCAAAAAAGTTCAGCCGCGAGCGGGTAACCCCGGTTCGCACCGATAACAAGCCAGCCATGTCTGGCGAATCCGGTTGTGACCGCTTCCCGGCTCTGCTAAAGGCCCGCAGGGAATCATATAAAGGACTTTTGATATGTCTCAGGATTACGCGGTCGCAGACATTTCCCTCGCTGACTTCGGGCGCAAGGAAATCGCCATCGCCGAGACCGAAATGCCCGGCCTGATGTCCGCGCGCGAAGAATACGGCCCGTCCCAGCCGCTGGCGGGTGCGCGCATCGCCGGCTCGCTCCACATGACGATCCAGACCGCCGTGCTCATCCAGACGCTCGAGCACCTTGGCGCCGAAGTCCGCTGGGCCAGCTGCAACATCTATTCGACCCAGGACCACGCCGCCGCCGCGATCGCCGATGCCGGCACGCCCGTCTTCGCCCACAAGGGTGAGACGCTGGAAGAATACTGGGACTTCGCAGACCGGATCTTCGATGGCCCGAATGGCTGGACCCCAAACCTGATCCTCGACGATGG
>JBCCBN010000108.1:0-10463 GCA_039034035.1 Pseudomonadota bacterium | reverse complement strand
CGAACACATCATAAATCTTGGAGAATGTAGACCCCAGCTCGTTACCACAAGATGTGCTTCGACAATACTAGAGCCAGATGTTCGCCTATCCGGCTCTCTTCCCTGTTCTCTGCTGTTTGCTGGAGAGGCAATCTCGGCGGTGGAGTGTCTTGGTGATACGCCTCCATGTCGTCATCGGTGGCCATGCCACCCGCCCTCACCCCGCTTTCCCTCCAGCTTGTTCGACCAGGAGATCAAGAACATGCGACCTAATCTGTGGACTACCATGACCGTGACGGCCAGCGCCGCCGCGTTGATAGCGGGGGCGGCCCTCGCGGCCCCACCGCCGGCCGACACGGTCATCGGCAACCAGGCCGCTGCGACCTATGAAGCGAACGGCGAAACCTTCGTCGTCCAGTCGAACCTGGTCGAAACGATCGTCAACGAGGTCTTCGGCCTCGACCTTGAGGCGAGCCAGACCAAGAATGGCGCGCCGGGCGGTATCGTTTTCTTCCCCCAGACCGTGACCAATAACGGCAACGCTGAAGACACCTTCACCCTGGTCGCTGACACCGCAGGCGGAACAGACACGTTCGCGCTGACCGGCGTCGAAATCTTCGCCGATGCCGATGAGGATGGCGTGCCGGATTCGCTCACACCGCTCGCGGAAACGCCGAGCGTTCTGGCCGGCGAGAGCTTCGGCATCGTCGTCCGCGCGACGCTTCCCGCATCCGTGACCACCGGCGCCACGTCAGACTTCACCCTGACCGCAACCAGCACCGGCGATACCAATCAAAGCGACGTCACGACCAGCACAGTCGTGGCGACCACGGACGGTATCGTCGATGTCTCCAAGCAGCAAAGCCTCCTGACCGACAATGATGGCGACGGCGTCATCAGTGCCGGTGACGCAATTCAGGTCGAATTGACCTACGCCAATACCGGCGTTGCCGAAGCCACCAATGTCGTCATCGAAGACGTCCTACCAAACACAAACCTCGCCGGCGCCACCATCGATCTGGACTATGCTGCAGGGTCTGCGACATGGTCCCTCGCATCCGGCGCGCTTAATGATGCCAGCACTGGCGTCGACCTCACCAGCCCCCAGGGAGACACGATCGACTGGGCCTGGGACAATGATCGCACGCTGACGGCCACACTGGCCGCTGTGCCAGCAGGTCGGTCGGGTCAGATCACGTTCTCGTACATAATCACTGACGCGCCGGAAGGTCCGTTCGAGAACATTGCGAATGTGACGTCCGACAGCCAGGCGACGCCCAACCCGTCCAATGCATCGCCGATCATCGTCCTGCCATCGGTCGACTTCGTGCTCGCTGATGCTGCCGCAACCGGCTCAACCCCACCAAGCGGCACCGATGTAGCAGCCAATCTGGATGCCGCCGATGCGTCGGACACCGATTCGGACGGCTCCCTAAATGACGTTGTCGAAGACACATCCAGCGCCTATCCTGGCGAAAGCATCGCTTTCGATTTCGTACTGACGAACCGGACCAATGGTACCGACACCCTCGACCTTTCGGTCGCCAATGCCGGCGCTGATGCATTCCCGGCCGGCACTGTGTTCGATATTGTCGGGACCGATGGGGTGACCCCGATTGTCGGCGATGAGATCACGCTGGGATCGGGTGCGAGTACCCACATCCAGGTTCGTGTCATCCTGCCGGTCAACGCGCCACCGACAGCGGCGCCAGCAAACCTGAACGCGGTCTTCACCGCCACCTCCCAGGCAGACCCATCGGTCAGCAACACGTCCGGTGTCCTGTTCAACGGAGCGATCCTGGAGCCCATGGTCGACATCGAGAACCTCGATGCGATCGGTGGCTCGGGAACCGGTGGTGCCGGGGTCGGCAACGTCGATAATGGCGGCGACCCGTTCAACACCGAGACCATCGATCCCGGTGACACCGCAGTCTTCCCGCTGCGGATCAGTGTCGCGACCGGTGCGCCCGCCAACAATTTCGATCTCGAAGCCTCGACCGACGGCACTTTCGCCGCCCTGTCGCTGCCCGATGGCTGGTCGGTGACCTTCTTCGACAGTGCGGGTGCGCCGATCACCAATACCGGTGTCCTGGTGCCGACCGCTGGTGCTGCGGCAACCTTCGACTATGAGGCCCACATCACGGTGACGCCGGACTCCGCCGCGAGCATCGCCC
The DNA here is from genome assembly GCA_039034035.1 of Pseudomonadota bacterium. Taxonomy (GTDB): domain Bacteria; phylum Pseudomonadota; class Alphaproteobacteria; order Caulobacterales; family Hyphomonadaceae; genus UBA5336. Next base: position 8,310 of record JBCCBN010000108.1, on the reverse strand, counting down.
CCGGTCAGAACATCTACTTCCGGGCCCTCAGCCCCACGAACGGTGCATCGGACATCAAGCTCGATGCGGTGATCGTGAACGAAGTGGCCGATCTCCGGCTGACATCAGACACCGTGGCCCAGTCCCAGCCGGGCGGTTTCGCCGTGTTCGAGCACACGCTGACCAATGAGGGCAACACGCCGATCACTGGCGCGTCGATCACGCCAGACGATCAGGACTTGTTCGCCGATGAGGGTATGACGCCGATCCTGTTCTATGATGCCAACAACAACGGCATCCTGGATGCGTCCGATCCCCAGATCACGGATGTCTCCCAGATTATTGGCGTCGACGACCCCTCCACGCCCGGGATCGACGAATCCGATCCGGGCCTCGCGCCAGGCGAGACGGCCAAGCTCTTCCTGCGGGTCCAGGTGCCAAATGATGCACCGGTCGGAACCTCCGGAACCGGCGATGTCTCGGTCGGCACAAACCTGACAACGCCAAACGGGACGATCACCGATAGCGACACCACAAACAATCTGGTTGATCACACCGTCACCGTCACCTCCGGCGATGTGGACGTGGTCAAACGTCAGGCGCTCGACACCGACTGCGATGGCGCGGGCCTCACGGCCTTCACCACCGCCCAGCAGAACGCAGATCCCGACCAGTGCGTGGTCTACGAGATCACTGTGGACAATGTCGGTGTCACCCCAGCCACCAACACGGTGATCAACGACGTCACCCCCAACTACACGACGTTCGAGACGTGTGGGGGCAGTTGTGCACCAACCCTGTTGTTGAACGGCACGCCGGGCGCCGTCGGTGTCACGCCAACCAGTGGCAATACCGGGCCCGTCGCTTCGTCGACCCCCACCACAGGCTTCACTCTCAGCCCCAGCGGCCGCGCGGTGATGACCTTCACGGTCCGGATCGACAACTGATCGTCACCTTGAACGCCTAATGGGTGCGGCCGGTCTTCCGGCTGGCCGCACCCGCCCCCTCCAGTAACGGCCAGCGTACCCCCTTTTTGCCAACGGCCCCACAGCGGATAGATCATGACAGCGCGTATCGCTCCTTTGAGGCTTGCCGTGGTCGGGCTGGCCGTCGCCGCCCAGGCCCAGGCCCGCGAAGCTATCGCCCAGCCCCCTGAAGCTGGCACTGAAATCATCAGCTCCGGCACGCTGTCCTACGTCAACGAGCGTATCGGGCTCAGCGAAACCCTGCCCATCAATACGGTTGTAACGGTCGTCCAGGGCGTCCCGAATTTCGAGATATCATCGGTCGAGCAATTCGTCCGCGCCCCCGGCGAACAAGCCAGCTTCACCTTCCAGGTCACCAATACCGGAAATACCGACGCCGACATCGAACTAGACTTCGAGCAGTTCGTCGGCGACTACCGCTTCTCCAATCTCGACGCTCATATCGATCTCAACGGTAACGGCATTATCGAGCAGGGCGAGCCCCGGATCGGTGAGGGCATGCCGATCAGCCTCAAATACGGTACGACCGCGCTGATCATCGTCAACGGCACAATCCCCCCCGACGCCCGTGCCGGCGAGCAATCCAGCCTGCAGCTCAGCGGCGAGATCATGAACACCGGTGTGCAGGTCCAGGCCGCATCCCAGGCCCGGGTTCTGGTGGCCAATCACGCCCTGTCCCTCTCCAAGGTGGGGCGGCTGATGTCCGATGGCGACACGGTCGTCTACACACTGACCCTCAGCAATGCGACCGGCAGCGCGTTTGATCCCGCAAACCCTGGTTTTGGCCTGCCAGCGCTCATCGATGGGGTCCCCCAGAACCTGCTCATCGTCAGCGATGCGATCCCCCAGAACACGACGTTCAAGGAGATTGTGGACGCTTCCGTCCTCGACCCCGTCTTTCAGGTTCACGGCGCCGACCCAACCCGCTGGACCAAGACCCCGCCCACCGATCACCGCGATATCGCCGCGGTTGGGTTCGCCACCGACCAATCGTTCCGAAGCGGGCAGGTTGCCAATTTCGAATTCACCGTCTCGCTGAATACCGGCATCGGCATCACCGACATCGAGAATACCGGCCTGATCCTCACCCCCGATGGGGACGGCGGCATTGTCAGAGCGCCGTCGAACACCGTCCTGACCGCCGTCGAAGGCACAGACAGCGTGCTCAGTTTCTTCGCGTCCGACGCTTTCGATGCGCCGGTTGGCGAAACCGATTTCGGGAGCACAGTGTTTCTGGAAGCGGTGTCCGGCCAGTGCAACCTTTCGCCTGGTATCGACCAGGCCGCGATCACCGTCACCACCTCGCCCGATGCGGACAGCGAAACGGTGATCGGGGTTGAGACCGCACCGAACTCTGGCGTGTTTCGCACCGCCGGTCTCGCAGTCTCCGATACCGGTCCCGTGTTGATCGATGACGGTATCCTGCACGGTCAGCGCCGGGCCGGCGTCATCGCCTCGGTCGATTGCGATCCGGCCCTTCAGGCTGACCTGCTCCTGTCCCCAGCCGGCGCTGTGTTTCTCGCGGCGACGAATGAACCGGTGCCGGGCGCGCGGGTGGATCTGCTCAACGCCGCCGGCGGCATACTCGCAACAGTGATCACCGATTCCGAAGGTCTGTTCGAGATCGCCCCCGACCTCGAAGGCGTTGTCTCCCTCTACGTCACCCCGCCCGGCGACCTGGTTGCGCCATCCAGCCGACTTCGATTCCCCGGCTTTGGCCGTTTCATCGATCCCCAGGCCTCCTATGGCGCACCGTTCGAGGTTACCACCGCGGGCCGAACGCTGATGATCGACGTGCCGGTGGACCCCAACTTCACCGGCGCGCTTGTGGCAGAAAAATCCGCAGACCGCGCAACAGCCGGCCTGGGTGAGTTCATCCGCTACACGGTGTCAGCTCGCAACACCGCGCCGGTCGCGATCCACGCTGCCGAGATTGCCGACACGCTTCCCCCCGGCCTGTCATTCGTGGAGGGATCGGCCCGCCTCGCCGGCGAGCCCATTGAAGACCCAGACCGCTTGCCCGGCGGCGCCTTGTCCTTCGCTGTGCCCACGCTCAGTCCGAACGACGAAATCACCCTCGTTTACAGCGCCCAGGTGCTGCCCACCGCCGGGGATGGCGACGCTACAAACCGCGCGATTGCCCGCGGCGAGTTGGTCGGATTTGCCCGTGACGTCACCTCCAATACGGCCCAGGCCACGGTGGACATCGACAATGATGACGGCGTGTTTTCCCGCGACGGTGTAATCCTGGGCAAGGTGTTCCTCGACTGTGACGGGGACGGCTTCCAGTCCAACCTCACCGGACTGGAACCCGGCATTCCGGGTATCCAGATCCACACCCAGGAAGGCATTTCTGTCGTCACCGACGAGAAGGGCAGGTACTCCCTGCCGGGCCTGAAACCCGTCACCCATATTCTCGATATCTACGAGCCAACCCTGCCAGACGGGACCCATGTCGTCGTCAACCGCGCGCTGGACGCTGGCGACGCCGGCTCGCGCTTTGTGCCGCTCAAGGCGGGGGAAGTCCGGTCAGAGGACTTCGCGGTCCAGCCGATCACCGGCAAGGCCTGCGCCACGCCGCTCATGGACCATATGCGCCAGCGGATCGAGGATTTCGCCCGGCGCGGTCTCGGACAACCTGCCGAGATCGCCGCTTTGCAGCTCTCCCGCGTGCGGCCCAGCGTCCTTGTGCAGAACAGTGACAGGGTCGGCACCGCCGTGTTTCGCGAGCGGGGCAGGGCGGCGGCAGCCAACCAGATTTCGGACGCATCCGCCGCGCACGAGATCTCCGAGGCCGCCGATCTCGAAGCCCTGCTGGCTACCGCAAAGCCAGAACTTGCTTTCATCGACCTCAATGATGGCGACCAATTGGTCCACCGCCGGACCAGCGTCCGTATCGTCGCGCCGGCCAATCTCTCTGTCACGCTGGCGCGAAACGGCGCGCCGGTCTCAGCCGACCGGATCGGCGAACGTGTCAGCGATGGCCGGGTCCAGATCGTCGAATACGTTGCGGTCGAACTTAGCGAGGGCATGAACACCTTCTCGCTTACTGGGGCAGATGGCTTCGGCAATGTGCGCGAAGAAACCGTCCTCACGATCACCGCACCCGGTGTGCCGGCCCGGATCGAAGTGCTCGCACCGGAAACCGCCATCGCTGATCCAAACCGGCCGGTCGCCATCGAACTGCGCGTTGTCGATGCCAATGGGCACCCCACTGCCGCCCCCACCGAAGTCACCCTCCACACCCAGGGGGACCGCTTCAATGCCCGCGACACCAGCGACCAGCGTCCCGGTCTGCAGACCCTGATCCAGGACGGCTACGCCCGTATTGAGCTTATCCCGGACGACCAGGTCGGCTCCCGCACGCTGACCATCGACAGCCCCTTCGGCCGGGTCGAGTCCCGCATCCGCTTCACCTCCAACATCGACAGCGACCCAATCGCAGTCGGCGTGATCGAAGGCGCGGTCCACCTGGGCACCAGCGGCAGCGACGACATCGGCTCCATTCTCGAAGCCGATGAGCTCAGCCCGTTCGAAGACACCGAAGAAGGTGTCGAAGCCGCCGTGTTTGCCCGCGGCAGGGTCGCAGGCGATGCGGTCCTCACAGTGCGGGTCGATACCGACAAGGATGTCGATCAAGACTTGTTCCGCTCCGTCGATCCCGATCAATTCTACCCGGTCTATGGCGACCAGTCCGAACGCGGTTTCGAGGCCCGGTCCCGTGGCAAGGCGTTCGCAAAGATCGAGAAGGACGCCTCCTACCTGTTGTTCGGTGACGTCTCCTACGCCAGCCAATCCAGCGCGGTGCAACTGGGCCGGTACCAGCGCACGCTTGAGGGCGCCGAAGGCCATTTCGAGGCGGGCCGCTTCCGGTTCGACATCTATGCCGGCGAGACCGATACCGGCCAGCAAGTGGTCGAAGTGCCCGCCATCGGCATCTCCGGCCCCTATGCGCTCGGCTTCGGCGAAGTGATCGAAAACTCCGAAACGGTGGAGATCATCACCCGGGACCGGAACCAGCCCTCGGTCATCCTCAAGACCGAACCGGTCGCCCGTTTCACCGGCTACACGCTGGACTATTTCGCTCGGACCCTGATCTTCACCCGGCCCGTTCCTGCGCGTGATGAAAACCTGAACCCCATTGCCATTCGTGTCACCTTCGAAACCGATGAGGGCCGCGGCGAAGCCTACGCCGTCTATGGCGGCGAAGCCGGCTTCGATCTCACTGAATGGCTTTCGCTCGGCGTCCGTGAGCTTCGATCTGATGGCCCTGAAGGCACCGTAGACGACCGCGCCGTGCGCACCGCTTTCATCGACGCCGCCATTGGCGAGCGCGGCCGGGCCCAGTTCGAAGCCGCCGAAAGCGAGAGCGGCCTCACCGGCGATGGCCGCGCCATCCGTGCGTCCTACGAGCAACAAACCTCGAGCGGTAGCCTCGGTGCCCGCATCGCCTCCACCGACAAGGGCTTTGACGCGCCCGGCGCCTCAGTATCCGGTGGCCGCCAGGAAGCGCGCCTCTTCGCCAACAGCCGCATCGGGGACGCCGGCGGCCTCGTCAGCGGCGAGGCCCTCTATTCCGAGGAGACCACGACCGGCGCGGACCGCTACGGCGCCGTCGGCCGCTATGAGCAACCTCTCTCCGAAACCCTCAGGATCCGCGGCGGCAGCCGGTATGTCCATGACAGTGTCGCCCGGTCTGGCGACAGCGACGCCCTCACCGGTATTGTCGGCGTCAACTGGTCCCCCAGCGCCTTGCCGGGTGCAAGTTTCGACCTGGAAGGTGAGCAGGACGTGACCGGCGGGGATGCTCGCCGCGTCGGCCTCGGCGCCGACTATGCCATCAATCCGGCCTGGCGAGTTTACTCCCAGGGCGAGTGGAGCAGTTCCCGCAGTGGCGGGTTTGGCCTGGTCGAGGGGCGCGATGACGTCACCCTCCGAGCCGGTTCGGAATATCGTTGGTCCGACAATGTGAACGCGTTCACCGAATATCGTGCCGACGAAGCGTTGTTCGACGCGGGCGTGGCCCAGGGGCTTACCGCCCGTTGGGCGCTCTCACCCTCCCTCTCCACGCGCGCCCGCGTCGAACATGTCGAACCCATCGCGGACACGTTCGACCGCAACACGGCCATTGGCGTCGGCGGCACGTGGGAAACCGAAGGCCGCGACCGCATCCTCGACGGTGATCTCGAATATGCCGCCGGCGAAAGCGATCTCGAGAACTGGTACACCTCTGCCGCAGCCGGCCTGCGCTGGGACACGATGACCTTCCTCGCCCGAAGCCGAACCGCCCTGGTCCGCGGCGATGCCGATGATCGCACCCTTAGCCGTACCCGCATCGGCTGGGCCCATCGGCCCGAGCACAATGACCGCTCCAACACGCTGGTCTGGTACGAGTATGAATTGAACGACGCGGGCCAGGATCGGAGCGACCGCCACATCTGGTCCATCGGCAGCGAACTCAAACGCACCGCCGACCTGCGCCTCCGCGGCCGGATCGCCGGACAGGTCTACCATTTCGACGGCCCGGTCATCGACGAGCGCACGACCACCGTCCTCGCCCAGGCCGGTGTCGATCGCGACATTGGCGACCGGTGGAACCTCACCGCTCACCTCGCCGGCCTTTCAGATGGCGGCTTCGACAACCATCATTACGGCCTCGGCGCGGAAATCAATTTCGTCGGCGCCAAGAACGCCCTGATCGGGATCGGATACAACCATACACGCCTCAGGGAAAAGCATATCCGCGCCCTCTACAGGGTCGGCACCTATCTGCGCCTGCGCGTGAAGTTTGACCGGGATGTCTGGGACATTTTCGAGGACGAGTAGGACAGACCATGCACACGCCCTCCACAAACTCCGTCCCGGTCCGTTCGGCGCTGAAAGCTGCCCTGTTCCGCTGGTGCATTGGCAGCCTCGCCCTATTGCTGATCTGGGGCCTCGCGCCAAGCCTGCCAATCGTCCAGCAGGCTTACGCCCAAGGAGCCACCGTTCGCCGCGTTTGCATGCTCGCCAACTCCGAAGTCGACATGAACCTGGCGTTCAACGCCAATTCGCTGGCAAAGCTGCAGAACCCGACCTATTTCGGCGCCACCGGATCGGCTGCGCCGGAAACCATGCAGTTCATCTCACTGACGAACGTGTCCCAGGCTAACCTCGTCGCCAACAATTGCGACATCTATGTCGGCGGCGGTCATCTCGTGCTTACCCCCGCCGCCGCCCAGGACATCCATGCCTGGCTCGCCGGCGGTAATCGGTATCTGATCGGCGCATGTGATTACCCACAGAATGCGATCTGTAGTGAACTCAGGTCCAACTTCGCCATCCCCAATGGCGGCGTTCAGGTTTCTGGGGCGCTGGCCTACAACCCGCTTTCCTGCGGCGGGGCGCTTTCGGTCAACACTTTCGGCGGTGCCTCCACCCATTTCGCGGTCCAGCCTGGCGACCAGGTGATGATGTCACACCTGCCGAACGGCGAGTCGGCGGCCAGCACTGACGCGATCAATGGTGGAACCTTCACCTTCACCGCCGATGCGGACATGATCGCCAATTCCGGCTCCGGCGCGATCGGTGCCGGACCCGTGGCCAGCTCGGCGCAGGCGAAACTTCTGGTAAACCTCTTCAAGCTCGCGCTTGACGAGATTGCGGGCCGCACGGTCCTCCAATGTGTGCCCGACTACAACAATCCCCCCGGTACGCTCAGCGGAAAGGCGTATTTCGACGCCAACGCCAACGGCGGGTTCGATGCGGGTGTCGATTCCGAACTGCCCGCAGTTCTGGTTCGGATCTATGGTGACCCCGGAACGCCAAACCAGCCAGCGGACGATCTACTCCTCGCAAGCCTGCCCACCGATGCTTCGGGCAACTTCTCGATGGACGTTTCACAGGACGATATCTACCGGATCGAAATTGACCCGAACGATCCCAACGCCAATGGCTACACCCTGCGTTCAACCAATCCGCTCACCGGCGTTGCCGTCACCACCGGCGCCACGACCGGTGGACTCGATTTCCGCTTCACCCGAGCGCCCGACCATTCTGACGCACCCGTTTCCGGCACCGTCAATTTCGGCGCAGCCTCAGCAACCGCCGCCTACGGTCTTGCCGAACAAGTGCCGTCGTCAGACCTGTTCATGGGCACCGTGGCGACCGACTCGGGCCCATCATCGCCCACCGCTGCCGCCGATGGTGACGATCTCGATACATCCGACGACGAAGACCTGACCATCCCCAATGCAAGCGCGGGGGACACCAATTGGGCCGTTACGGTGCCCGTCACCAACGACACAGGCGCCGATGCCTATCTCTGCGGGAATGTCGATGCCGGCGCATCCGGCGGGTTCAACGG